>NC_021291.1:1262000-1577500 GCF_000319575.2 Spiribacter salinus M19-40
CACCATTACCAGCGATGCCGCCATCGCCGTTCGGTATCAGGGCGGCGGCTACATCGGCACCATCGAAGAGAGCTTTATTGCCCGGCTGCGCGCGGGGGATGTCTTTTTGTTCGGTGGCAAGAGCCTGGAGCTGATCCGAGTCCGCGATCTCACCGCCTACGTCCGACGGGCAACCCGACGGCGCCAGGCTGTCCCGCGTTGGCAAGGCGGTCGGTTACCGCTATCCAGCGCCTTGGCCAGCCGCGTTCTCGAGCTCTTGGCCGAGGCGCGCGATGGCGATTTTTCCGAACCGGAGCTCGCCGCCATCCGGCCCCTGCTGGCGACCCAGGCGAGCTGGTCCGCACTGCCTCGCCAAGGTGAGCTACTGGTTGAGCGCACTCGCTCCCGCGAGGGTGAGCACCTGTTCATCTTTCCGTTCGCCGGGCGACTCGCCCACGAGGGTCTCGCCACCCTGGCGGCCTGGCGCCTGGGACAGATCAGCCCCGCGACATTCAGTATCGCGGTCAATGACTATGGCTTCGAGCTACTATCCCGCGAGATTCCGCCGCTCGACACCTCGGACCTGCGCCGCGTCTTGGCCACCGAAAACCTGATCGAGGATCTGTTTGCCAGCATGAACGCCAGCGAACTCGCTCGGCGCCAGTTTCGCGACATCGCCCGCGTGGCAGGACTGATCTTTCAGGGCTACCCGGGCCGGGGGAAAACCGCGCGTCAGCTGCAGGCCTCCAGCGGTCTGCTTTTTGACACCATCAGCCGCTACGACCCGGACAACCGATTGCTGGACCAGGCGCGTCGGGAAGTACTCGAGAACGCCCTGGAGATTCGGCGCATTCAGGAAACGCTGGAGACACTGGCCAACGCGGCGATCCAACTGAAAGAGCCCGAGCGGTTCACTCCCCTCGCCTTCCCGCTATGGGCCGAGCGCCAGCGTAGCCGGCTGACCACGCAAACCTGGCAGGACCGGGTCACCCGCATGGTGGAGCAGCTTGAACGGGCGGCTGATCGGTCATGACGCCCTTGTCACTGACATTGGGCGATCAGACGCTGGCATTGCTGCCGGAAGGCGCCGTTTTCTGGCCCGCGCGCCAGACCTTGCTGGTCGCTGACCTGCACCTGGGCAAAGCGGGCGTCTTTCGACGTGCCGGCGTCGCTGTGCCGGAAGGGGATACTGAGCAATCGCTGGCGCGACTGAGCGCCCTTATCCATCGCCACGCGGTTAAACGGCTCATTTTGCTCGGCGACAGCGTGCACGCGCGGCCTGGGGACGATCCGGCGTTGATTGCAAACCTTCAGTCCTGGCGCCAGCGTCACGCCCGTTGCGTGATGACGGCCATCATCGGCAATCACGATCGCGAGCTCGCGCCACTGGCCGAGCTCTTCGAATGGCAGATCGAGGGCGAGACCGAGGGGGGGCTCTCCTTGCGTCACCACCCACCAGACCACGCCGTGGACACCCCCTGGCTGGCTGGCCATTGGCATCCGGTTGTTTATTTACATGGCGGCGGCGATCGACTCCGCTTACCCGCGTTCATCCAGGCAGGGCATGCCGGCCTGGTACTGCCTGCATTCGGTGGATTAACCGGCGGTCTCCCCATTGATCGGGCACCCGATCGCCGACGCTATGCGTGCGCAGGTGACCAGGTCATTGACTTGGATAGACAAAAAAAAGCCGACGCAGAGGTCGGCCAAGAGGAGGAGAGACAGTAAATCCTGTGTTGCGTCGCAGTATAGCAATAATTTTCGCTTCCGAACCAAGTCTGCGAACGCCTATCACCTGTTCTTTTCGCGCACAAGTTGACCTTGCTCAAGACGCGAGAGGCGTTCGTCGGTCGATCGGAGCAGCGTAAGAATTTCTTCGCGCTCCTGATGGGCCTGCGCCTCCATCTCCGCCCGTCGCGCGTCTTCGGTCTCCCAATGCGCTGACTGCATCGTATTGACAATCAGACCGATAAAAAGGTTCAGGATGGTAAACGCCGTAACCAGGATGAAGGTCACGAAATAGACCCAGGCGAAGGCGTAGGCCTCCATTACCGGGCGAGCGATGCCCATTGACCAGCTCTCTAATGTCATGACCTGAAAAAGGGTGAACATCGAGGCACCCAACGTGCCGAACCACGCCGGGAAGCGCTCGCCGAAGAGCTCGGTCCCCATCACTCCGAAAATATAGAACACCAGCGCCAGCAAAAAGACGATCCAGCCAATACTGGGAATCGCCGCAACCAGCGCATCAATCAGCACTCGCAAACGCCGCACCGTCGACAACAGCCGCAGAACGCGCAGGATGCGCAGCGCCCGAAGAATGCTGAACGGCCCGGAGGCCGGCACCAGCGAAATCGCGACGATCACGAAATCAAAGACATTCCAGCCGCCACGGAAGAATCGCCCACCATGCGCAAACAGCTTGAGGGCAATCTCGGCGGCAAAGACAGCGACAACCGCGCCCTCAATACCCAGAATCCATGGGCCCGCAACCGCCATCGCCCGCTCGGAGGTCGCCAGTCCCAACAGCAGGGCGTTTAGCACGATCAACCCGACAATGGCGTTACGCGGACCGGGCGCGTCAATCCACACACCCGCCGCGGCCCGCCAGTTGGCAATCCGGCTCATTCGCACACCAGCGGCATCATCAGGCGTGCGTCGGCGTCATACGTGAGCGCAGCGCCGCTGCCTGCTCGCGAATCGCCGCGCGGTCTGCGTCGGACTTGCGCTGCAGGTTTTTGAACTGGAACTGCAACCGCCGGTTGCCGCTGAGTTGCGCCTCGTGACGGTCCAGAAAATCCCAGTACAACGTGGTAAATGGACACGCATGCTCTCCCGTTGCCTGACGCGGATTATAGCGACAGCTCGAGCAAGCGTTACTCATTCGGTCGATATACGCACCGCTCGCGCAGTAGGGTTTTGTCCCGACCACGCCGCCGTCGCCAAACTGACTCATGCCCAGGGCATTGGGCAGACTCACCCAATCGGCGGCATCGAGATACATGGCCATGTGCCACTCGTGAAACGCATAGGGGTGCGCGCCATAGAGCTGCGCAAACAACCCCAACACCATCAGACGCTGGATATGGTGCGCGTAACCGTGGCGCAACAGCCCCGCCATGGCATCGGCCATGCAGGCCATATCGGTCTGTCCGTCCCAGTAAAAGTCGGGCAAGGCGGCGTCATGGCCAAGCGCATTCATCTGCGCGTATTCCGGCATGCGCAACCAGTAGACCCCCCGAATGAACTCTCGCCAGCCCAGGATCTGGCGCACGAACCCTTCGACGGCATTCAGCGGGGCGTCACCACGCTCCCAGGCCGTCACCGCTGCATTGATGCAGTCGCGGGGGTCAAGCAAATGCAGATTGAGCGCCGCGGACAGTCGCGCATGATAAAGCAGGGGATCTCCGAGCCAGATCGCATCCTGAAACGTGCCGAATGACGGCAGCCGGTAAGCAATAAAATCATCCAGCGCCAGTCGCGCCTGTGCCGGGGTGACCGGTTGATTGAACTGGCGGGCATCCCCCGGGTGATCGCCATGACCGTCGACGATTGCCTCGATGACCCGCTCGGTTATCCGATCCGGCGGGAAAGTGGGATGGGCAGGGAGGGCGCCCGGCCCCGCTGCGCCGAAAGCCGCCCGATTGTCCTGGTCGAAATTCCAGGCCCCACCGACGGGCTTGCCATCGGCTACCAGGATATGGTCGCGCTTGCGCATGCCGCGATAGAAATATTCCATTGTCAGCGACTTGCGGCCTTCAGCCCAACGCTGGAAGGCCCCTCGAGTGGCCAGGAAATGCGTATCCTCATGCCACTCAAGTTCGCAGCCCGCCTCGCGTACCGTCTCCAGCAGCGATTGCTCTACCGCCCAGTCACCTGCCTCCATCAGCACGACCGTATTGGGTGCCAGTTCCGCGATGTCCGCCGCGAGATAGGACGCGACCGGCTGGGCCGGCGCGTCTGCCGGGGCGTCATCCAGGGCGCGGTAATGCACCCTCATGCCACCGGCTTGCAGCTCATCGCGCAGATGCCGCATGGCCGACAACAGCAAAACGAGGCGCTGCTGATGAGCGCCAGGCCGGCGTGTTTCGGCAGGCGCCTCCACCATCCAGACGAGATCCCGGCTGGCATCCAGGTCTGCAAGAAGCGGGCTATCTCGGTCGAGCTGATCATTCAGCACAACGACCAGGCGATTAACAGACATCGTCAGGGCGTGGCCTCCGGCATCGGTGGAACAAGGAGTGAGGGGTCAATGCGCTGATCTAGCCAGTTCATGCGCCAGTCCAGGTGCGCGCCGGTGACCCGTCCGGTGGCGCCAACCTCAGCGATCACCTCGCCCTGACGCACCACGTCGCCCGGCGCAACGGCCATCTCGGCGAGATGCAGGAACGTAGAGGAGAGCCCCTGACCATGATCGACGATGAGCGTCCCGCCAGAGAAAAACAGATCCGGCTCGGCCAGGGTGACAATACCGCTGGCAGGTGCACGCACCGGCGTACCCGTCGCCCGCGCGATGTC
This sequence comes from Spiribacter salinus M19-40, assembly GCF_000319575.2. NCBI lineage: Bacteria > Pseudomonadati > Pseudomonadota > Gammaproteobacteria > Chromatiales > Ectothiorhodospiraceae > Spiribacter > Spiribacter salinus. The sequence goes on from NC_021291.1 coordinate 1,266,498, forward strand.
GATTCCGTAATGCGGCTGTCGCGGTTCACCATTGAGGATGCGCTGACTGCCATAGATACCGGAAATAGGCCCTGTCACCGGCCAACGCCACGTCCCCTCCATTAACCGCTCAGGCCGCTGCCGGGCTCTTGCCTCCCGCACCAGAGCGGCTTCACGCCGAATACGAGCCAGGGTTTCGGTGTCGGGATTGACCTGCTCATTCGGCAGTCCATCAATCCGTTGAATGTCGTAGTCACGCTGAGCAATGTCCAGGCGATGTCGCTCACGCTCACCCTCTGGCGATGTCACAGTCAGCACAACGTCAGCTGGGGCATCCCGATCCAGTCCGAGCAGGAAACGTCCCTGGTTATCCACCGGCACCGGTTGCCCAAGGGCCTCGATACGGGTCCCGGGCGCCACGCGCCCTTCCAATAGCCCACCCTGCTGACGCGGACCGCTGATTTCCAGAGCGGCGGCCCCAGCCGTACAGAGCCATCCGACGAGCAAAAGAACCGAGCTGAACCCCCTGGTCATGACCCCCACTCCCGTTCAGTTTCTGGCCGCTCGGCCGTCAGCATGTAATTAACCGCCAGGCTTCGGGTGAAACGAAAGCGCCGGGTGACAGGATTAACCGCTACCCCCGTCCAGTGCACAGGCCGCAGTCCGGCCGCCTCCAGCGGGCGCTGCACCTCGGCCGGACGGCGCAACTTGCGGTACTGATGCGTGCCGCGCGGCAGCCAGCGCAGAATGACCTCCGCGGCGAACACGGCCGTGAGCCCAGCGAGCGGTGTCCGATTGATGGTGGCAACGAACATCAGGCCACCCGCCCGGACGAATCCGGCGCAGTGGGTGAGAAAATCCTCAACACCCTCCACGTGCTCGACCACTTCCATGTTGAGTACCGCATCATAAGGCCCCTCCACCGGCGAATGCGCCTCGACGGTCTCGCAGCGGTAATCGATGGTCAGCCCTTGAGCGGCCGCGTGATCCTGCGCAATCGCAATATTTCGCTCAGCAGGATCGATGCCGACCACCGTGGCACCGAGCGCCGCCATCGACTCGCTCAAAATCCCGCCGCCACAGCCAATATCCAGCACACGCAACCCAACCAGCGGGCGGGCAGAATCCGCCAGGCCGAAATGCGCCCGCATACGCGCTCGTAGGTACACCACCCGAAAGGCATTCAGGCCGTGCAGCGGCCAGAACGGACCCGTTGGATCCCACCACGCCTCCGCCAGCCGGTTGTAATGGGCCATTTCCCTCGGATCGACGCTCTCACTCATCCGGACGCCGCCGACAGCGAGGGCAAAGCCCCTCAAGCTCAATGGTCTGGTCAGTGAGCGCAAAGCCAAGTTGTGACGCCCGCTCAGTCAGCAGCTCGCTGACCGCCAGATCATCGAGCTCAGCCACCGCCTGACAGGCGCGGCAGATCAGAAACTGCCCAGCGTGCTGATGGGCGGGCTGCGCACAGCCAACGTAGGCGTTTAAAGAAGCCAAACGGTGGATCAGCCGTTCGGCCAGCAAAAAATCGAGCGCCCGATAGACCGTTGGCGGCGCCGCGGACCCGCTATCCGCCCGCAGCCGCTCCAGCAGGTCGTAAGCCTTGACCGGCTGATGGCTCTCCCAGACCAGCTCAAGAACACGACGGCGCAAGGCCGTCAGCCGACGGCCCCGCGCCAGGCACAGACGCTCGGCCTCGGCCAGCGCGTCACTGATGCAGCGACCGTGGTCATGACCTTTGCCAGGGAATGCACTGACGACGCTGTCTATCGTCTCGGAACTCATGGCGTCAGCCTATGCTGAGCGCCGCCGACGCGAAACCCCCACATCAGGCGCTGGGGCGCTCAGCGACTCGATGCCGGAGATACACGGGCTGCAGCGCCGCACCCGCTGTGCGCTCGCCGGCGGCAAAGCGAGCCTGCGCGACCGGCATTATGGCCCGGATCTCAGGCACACAACGCGCCTGTGCGCCGGCAGGGCCACAGCGATGCAGCATCGGGTAGGCGACCAGGCCACTCCCAGCTACCCACCAGCCCGGGTCACACACGGGTACCGCAGCCGGATCCATGAGCGCCTCATGCCGATACACGGCGAGCTGCGGCTGCGAGCCCGACGCATCAACCCGCTCGAAAGCCGCCGTATAGACCTCGCCCATCCGCGCATCCAGCACCGCAAGGAACCCTGCGGCCGCCGGTGCCTGCACCCAGGCCGTATGGGCGAGCACCTCAAGGGAAGACACACCGATCGTCGGCCGATCGAGACCAAGCGCCAGTCCCTGAGCCACCCCCACACTGATCCGGACCCCGGTAAATCCCCCCGGCCCGCGTGCCGCAACCACCGCATCAATCGCATTGCGCGCCAGCCCGGCCTCTGCCAGCAGCGCCGAAGCCGAGTCCAACAGCCAACCAGAGGTGGCGCGCACCCCCGCCTTCTGCCGAGCTAGCACCTGATCACCGATCGCCAGTGCGACCGAACTCGCGCCCGTACTCGCATCAACGCCAATCAGCACCGGGGGATTGCTCACGGTTCCGTCTCCGGGTCAGGGGGTGATTCATCCAGATCCAGGCTCAGCTCAAGCTGCAGATCCTCGAAGCGCGGATCCAGCCCACCCGCGTACACGCTCTCTCGCGGCACCACTCGATAAGTCGAAGGCTCGCCAACGGGGATCGGTGGCCCAACACGCTGACGCAGCCAGGCAAAACCGGCCAACACCAGTCCGGCACCGGCCAGCATCCAGAACAAGCCCGAGGGGCCGATCAGCGCCATGAGCTGCGTGGCGATCAGTGGCCCAGCAATCATGCCCAGGCCATGCACCAGCAAAAGACCGGCACTGGCCGCCAGAAACTGGCTTGGATCCAGGAAATCATTCGCAAGCGAGACCGCGATGGGATAGAGGGTAAAGGCGAGACCACCCCACAGAACCGCCATCATGACCACCGCCGTCTCGCTGCGGCCGGTCGCATACACAATGCCCAGACTGGTCAGCGCCACCGCGAGGCTCACGCCCATCATGACATCGCGCCGGTTGAACCGATCAGACAAGTGACCAATCGGCCACTGCAACAGGAACCCGCCCAGGATGCTCAACCCCATCAGCAAGGCAATGCCGGTGTCCGAAAACCCCGAATCCCGGGCATAAACCGGGGCAAGGTAAAGAAAAGAGGCCGCAATCGTTCCCGACAGGGCTGAGCCCACCAGGCCAAGCGGTGAGGCCGCCAGCAGATCACGCAGCGGGATGCGCCCTGTCAGCGGAAGCTCCGGCGAGCTGATCCGGGTAATGGACAGGGGCACAACAGCCAGCGCAATCAACATGGCCGCCAGACTGAACAGCTCAAAGCCCCCAGGCCGGCCCACCAGCAGCAGGAACTGCCCACCGCCCAGTCCCACATAGGTAATAATGCTGTAGACACCCAGCACCTGGCCACGCCGCTCTGTGGGTGTGCGGTCGTTCAGCCAACTCTCCGTCACCATGTACAGCCCGGCCAGGCTGAAACCGTAGAGCAGACGCATACCCGCCCACGCCCAGGGATTGATCAACAACGGATAGGCCAGGGTGCTGATCGCCGCCAGGGCCGCAAACGCGGCAAAACTGCGAATGTGACCCGAGCGGACGATGACGCCGGGGCAGACACGCGTCGCGAGCACGAACCCCACCGAATAGCACGCCGTGACCACACCGATGACCTCGGTTGCGAAGGCCTCCTCGGACATGCGCACACCCAATAGCGTGCCCAGCAGCCCGTTACCGATCAGCAGCAGACCGATGGAGGTAAACAGCGTAATGAATGGCGAGAGAGTATGTTGCATGGAGACATCCGCGCGCAGGCGAAACCGGGCGCTCCGCCAACACCCCGGAGGATAGTCCACTCTGTGACGCCTGACCAAGGATTTGTTGGCGGCAAGCTGTCAGGCGTTGCTACTATCCGGCTTTGACCGCAGCTTCGCTGCCAGGAGTGGACATTGATCGACGAGGAAATCCCCGACCAGGGCATTCGCCTGCGCACCCCCAGCCCCCGTGACGGCGCGGCCCTATGGGAAGTCGCTCGAGAGACCGGCACACTCGATCTCAACTCCAGCTATCTGTACCTGCTGCTCGCCCGGGATTTTGCCGACACCTGTGTCATCGCCGAGCACGACGGCCAAGTGGTGGGGTTTGCCAGCGGCTACCGCCGACCGCGGCGTCCCGAGGTTCTGTTCCTCTGGCAGGTCGGCATTGTTCCCGCCTTTCAGGGGGCTGGCCTGGGCAAGCGCCTGGTGGGGGCGTTTCTGCGCCAACCCGGCGCCGACCGAGCCAGCCTGCTCGAAACGACCATCAGCCCTGACAACGAGGCCTCGCGGGCCCTGTTTCGCTCAATCGCACGAGAGCTCGACACCGATTGCGAGGTCACCCCCTGCTTTGCAGCCGATGACTTCCCGGATGCAGGCCATGAGGCCGAAGAACTCTTCACCATTGGCCCGTATCGGCCATCAGCGCTCAATCACCTGGCACCCTGAATCGCCAGTCACCGGAACAACCACCACACAGGAACGCTCAACCCATGAAAATCGTCGATCTGAAAGACATCATCGGCTCCGAACGCGAAGTGGAAGGCCCGAGCTGGACGAGCCGCCGACTGCTGCTGAAAAGTGACGGCATGGGGTTCTCGTTTCACGAGACCATCATCCCCGCCGGCGCGGAAATGACCCTCTGGTACAAAAACCATCTGGAAGCCGTCTATTGCGTCGCCGGCAACGGCAGCATTGAAGATCTCGCGAGTGGGCAGGTCCATGCCATCCATGATGGTGTTCTGTACGCCCTCGACCAGCATGACCGCCACATCCTTCGCGGTGGCACCGAGGACATGCGCCTGATCTGTGCGTTCAACCCGCCGGTGACGGGCCGCGAGACCCACGATGCGGACGGCTCCTACGAGCTGGTTGAGGACTGATCCGCAAAAAAGGCCCTGACCTGAGCGGGGTCTCGAGTCAACGGCATGGGCGGCAGGCTGTGAAGAAACTGCCGCCCGTAGCCGCGCTGCACCAGCCGGACATCCCCGAGCATGAGCACGCCCCGGTCGCTGGCATCCCGAATCAGACGCCCGACCCCCTGGCGCAGGCCGATCACCGCTTCCGGGAGCTGATAGGTGGCAAAGGGATTGCGACCCTGCTCGCGCATCCATTCCATCCGCGCTTGAAGCACGGGGTCTGCCGGTGAGCCGAAGGGCAGGCGATCGATCATCACGCAGGAAAGCGCCGGCCCGCGGACATCCACGCCTTCCCAAAAGGACTGGGTGCCAAGGAGCACGGCATCGCCGGCCTCTCGAAAGCGATCCAGCAGCTGCTGCTGCGGCGCCGCACCCTGGACCAGCAGTTGATGATGCCCCCGCCGCGCCAGCCAGTCCGCCGCGGTTTGCAGCGCCCGGTGACTGGTAAACAGCAAAAAGGCCCGGCCACGACTTGCCTCGAGGACGGTTTGGGCCTCCTGCAAGTACGCCTCGGCAAAGTCAGGGTGGCTCGGTTCTGGCAATGACGCCGGCAAATACAGCAGCGCATGGTTGGGGTAATCAAACGGACTGTCGAGGGCGAGTGTGCGGGCATCATCCAGGCCGAGGCGCTCGAGAAAATGCCCGAATTGCCCGTCAACGGCCAGTGTCGCCGAGGTCAGCACCCAGGCACGGCCATGCCGGGCCCGCTGACCCGCCATTTGCTCAGAGACGTCCAAGGGGGTCAGGCGCAGGTAAAATCCCTGGCCGCGTGTCTCCACCCAGCCCACTTGCCCCCCCTCATCCGGCTCGGCGAGAAAGCGCTGGAGATCCTGATACAGCGAATTGGCCCGTCGATGACAACTCTCCAGGCCCTTCCCCCGAGGTGCCTGAGGCGCCAAGGCTGCGATCCCTTCAGCCAGCGCATGCGCCAGCGCCTCGGCGGCCTCACCCACCGGCCGTTCGAGCGTGCGCCATGCCGTGCGCATCCCATCGCCGAGCACCAAACGCAAGTCGGCCGTCGCCCGCTCCAGGCGCGCCGCCTGCTCGGACAAGCCCGGCGCATCACCCGCCTCACGTTGCTGCTCAAGCCGGATATCGCGGGCCAGGTCAAAAAGCTGACGACTCGAGACACTTAGCCCAAAAAAACGTGCCGCGGTCTCCGGCAACTGATGGGCCTCGTCCAGAATGTAGACATCAGCCTGGGGCAGGACTTCTCCAAAGCCGCCCTCACGCAGCGCCCAATCGGCCATCAGCAAGTGGTGATTGATGACCACGACCTCGGCCTCCTGAGCCCGCCGCCGCGCCTCCATCAAAAAGCATTCACTGTAGAGCGGACACTCCTGACCCAGACAGTTGTCCGCGGTGGAGGTGATACGGGGCACCAGGGCCGGTTCGCTGGCGGCGGCTGGTGCTTCGGCAAGATCGCCACTGCGCGTGCGTCCTGACCACGCGCGTACCTGCTGAAGCCCATCCGCGAGCGCCCGATTCTCCAACCGACCCGATTCGAGGGTGCGCTCCATGCGATAAAGACACAGGTAATTACCCCGGCCCTTCAGGAGCGCGGTGCGCACCGGGCGATTCACCGCTTGCCGGGCAAGGGGTAGATCCCGATGAAAGAGCTGATCCTGCAGCGTTCGGGTACCGGTCGAGATAATCGTGCGGCGGCCAGCGAGCAGCGCGGGCAGCAAATAGGCCAGCGTTTTACCCGTCCCGGTGCCCGCCTCAACGACCAGGGTTTCCTCCTGGTTGATGACGTCAGCCACCGCCGCAGCCATTTCCTGTTGCTCAGGTCGCGGCGCATAGCCCGGGAGCAAATCCGCGAGATGGCCGTCCGCACTCAGTGCGGCGGCCACCGCCGCGTCGAGTTCGCTCATGAGCGACCTTTCACGGCAGCCAACCCGTTAATGGCCACGGCAGCGAGGCCGAGTACCGCGAACGCCAGCAAGGTCCACAGCGGGATACTCACACCGAGGATTCGATCCACCTCCGCACACTCTCCTGACCCCGCCAGCACCATCGTGACCACCTCGGCAAGCGGAAACGCATCAACCAGATAGTCGAGACCCGGGCCACAGGCAGGCACCTCATCAGCGGGCAACGATTGCAGCCACAGGTGGCGCCACGCCAGTGCAATGCCCGCCAACGCCGCGCCCCCAGCCAGCAACCCGACCGTCCAGCCGGGTATGACAATACCGAGCCATAACACCACGCCCATCGCCACAAACGCCACGCGCTGGAAAATGCACAGCGGGCACGGCTCCATGCCCAGGCCAACCTCAATGGCGACAGCAATCACCACCAGCCCGAGACAGAGCCCACCCAGCGCCGCGTTCATGGGCCGCGAACGATTCAGCCACTGATTGAAAAAATTCATGCGGGAGCAGTCTGCCGGGGGTTCCCCTCGCGCGCCACCCCTGATCAGCGCAACGGGTCACAGTCTCGCGATCAGACCGACACGTCAGTTAGGCTGAAACGATGACAACGATACGCAATCGCTACCTGGACTGGCTGCCGTCATCCGGCTATGCCGAGACGGCCCCTGTCCCGGTCCGGGCCCCTTCCCTGCTGTTGGTTAACGAAACATTGGGCGCAGAGCTCGGCCTGCCGCCGGATTGGCTGCAGGGCGAAAGTGCTGCTCAGCGCTGGGCGGGCAACCAGCTGCCACCGGACAGCCGCCCCATTGCCCTCGCCTACGCCGGTCATCAGTTCGGCCAGCCGGTGCCCCAGCTTGGCGATGGCCGAGCCGTCATCATCGGCCAAGCGCTCGATACCCAGGGCTCGACCTGGGACCTTCAGTTAAAAGGCGCCGGCACCACGCCTTTCTCACGCATGGGGGATGGACGGGCTGGCATCGGTCCGGTGCTCCGGGAGTACATCGTCAGCGAGGCCATGCACGCCCTCAGTATCCCGACCACGCGTTCCCTGGCCGCCGTTACCACCGGAGAGCGCATTGCCCGATCGTTTGGGCCTGAAGCGGGGGCCGTGCTCACCCGTGTGGCCTCAAGCCATTTGCGCTTTGGCAGTTTCGAGTATTTCGCCCATCGCGGTGACGTCGCTGCCCTGCGGCAATTGGCGGATACCGCAATCAGCTGGCATTTCCCGTCACTCGATGCGCATCCGACGCCTGATCGCTGGCTCGCCCTGCTCGATGCACTGGTCGATCAAACCGCTGCCCTGATTGTGGAATGGCTGCGAGTGGGCTTTATTCACGGTGTCATGAATACCGACAACATGGCTCTCTCGGGTGAAACCCTCGATTACGGCCCGTGCGCTTTCATGGACGCCTATGAACCAGGGCAGTTTTTCAGCTCCGTCGATCATGGCGGCCGTTATGCCTTCGATCAGCAGGCCCGCATCGGTCACTGGAATCTGGCTCGACTGGCCGAGTGTCTATTGCCACTCATCGATGAGGACAGCGACCGCGCCGTGTCTGCAGCGGAGCGGGTGCTCGACACCTACCGCCAGCGCTTTGAGGATCGCTACCAGGCCATGCTGGCCCGCAAGCTCGGGTTAAGCGACGTCCGTGACGGCGACGACGTCCTCGTCGAGCGATTGCTCGGCTTAATGGCGCGCCAGGGTGCCGACTTCACCAACACCTTCCGGCAGCTCAGCACCGCACCCCTGGATAATCAGGCGTCGGCGGACACCCTCTGCGCGCTGCTGGGCGATACCCGCGAGGCGCATGACTGGGTGGTGGCCTATCAGCAGCGACTACGCAGTGAAGATGCCCAGATGGCAGGTCAGTCCACCGCCTCTGAGCGTCAGGCGCGCATGCTGACCACAAACCCTGCCTTCATCCCCCGTAATCATCAGCTCGAGGCCGTATTGGCCGCGGCAGCATCAGGGGATATTGCGCCCGCGCAGCGGCTGCTGAGCGTGCTGATGCGACCGTATGAGACGCAACCTGATGCCGAGTCATTCGCCTCCCCGCCCCGTCCAGAGGAGCAAATTGCTGCCACCTTCTGCGGCACATGATCGCGGGACGAAAGGTCGCTTCGGGAACATCCCGGTCGTCACACTGCCGCAACAGGGGACGGGGAGACATCAACCGACAAGGAGACCATGCCATGGCAAAACAGCAATCGACTGACATGATGAACCTCGCCCAGGAGATGATGACCATCCAGCGTGACTACATGCTCTCCACGCTGCAGGCGATGAGTCCGGGGAAAAGCGACTCGGCAGGCTTGAACGGCATGCTTGAGCAGGAGATTGAAACCACACGCGATGCGGTGGAGAAAACGCTGAGCCTTGAGGAAAAAGCCATCGATGAGCTGCGCAAGGGAACCCGGGAAATCCCCGGCGTCAATGGCGTGGTTGACATGATGTCGGAGGTCTCACGGGGCGCTTTGCAGATGCGCGGGCAACTCTGGCGGACCTGGTTCGATCAGATGCGCTCGGCGCAGCAAAGCGCACCGACTTCCGCCTCGAAAGGCTGACGCATTCGCCGGTGGATCCCGGCTGGCCCATTCTCTCCCCGGCGGCCAGCCGGGTCCCGCACCGCACCACTCCACCCGGCCCGACACCGATGATCGGTGACTAAGTCACTGATGCGCTTGGACGCGGGCAGGACACTCACGGGTTAGGCACCGTTTCCGTGCCACCCACGAGGGGAGGAGTACAACATGACGAAAAATCATCCTGAAAACACCAGCCGGCGCCGTTTTCTAGCCGGCTCCGCCGCGGTCGCCGGTGCGACGGCCACCGGTCTTGGTGCTAGCGGGCTCATGGCCAGCCCACCGGCGCGGGCCATCCAGACACAGGCCCGTATTCTGATCGCCGGTGCCGGCGCTGCCGGTCTGTCCATCGCGACGCGCCTGTCACGTCAGCTTGATGGCGCTCGCATTACGCTGGTCGATAGCCGCGAGGTGCATCTGTATCAGCCCGGCCTCACCCTCGTTGCGACCGGTAACTGGACGCCCGGTCACGTAGAGGATCGGAACCAGCGCTACATTCCCGAGGGCGTCGAGTGGGTGAAGGACGATATCGTCGAGTTCATGCCCGATCAGGATCAAGTGGCTACTGCCGGTGGAGACACCCTCGACTACGACTATCTGGTCATCACCACCGGACTTCAGCTGAACTTCGATGAGATCGAAGGCATGGACACGGATTTGATCGGTCGCAACGGCATCGGGTGTGTCTACGCATCACCGGACCACGCCGAGCGAACCTGGCAAGCCGCAAGCACCTTCATCGAATCCGGTGGTGTCGGCTTGTTTACACGGCCACCCGGGCCCATCAAGTGTGCCGGTGCTCCGCTCAAGGTCACCATGCTCATCGAGGATGCCCTACAGGATAAGGGCAATCGCGCCAACGCCGAGCTGCATTATCTGCCCCCCGCGGAAGGTCTTTTCTCGCAGCCCGATGTCAACGCGTTTTTGAAAGACTACTTTCCCTCGAAGCGCGACATCGCCATTGACTACAACCACCCGCTGACCGCGATTGACGCGGAACGCCAGGAAGCCACGTTTACCACGCCGGATGGCCCAGTCACCCGGGACTATGACTTCATCCATGTTGTCCCGCCGATGTCGGCACCCGACATGATCCGACACGGTGAGCTCGGCTGGCAGGACGGCAGCTTCCAGGGTTGGCTTGAAGTTGACCAGTACAGCATGCAGCACCGCCGCTACCCCAATGTTTTCGGCGCGGGCGATGTCGTGGGTACCCCCATAGGCAAGACCGCAGCCAGCGTCAAGGCGCAGGCCCCCGTTGTGGCCGACAACGTTGTGGCAGCAATCCAGGACCAGGCATTCCCGGCCGCCTGGAATGGCTACACCTCTTGCCCCCTGATTACCGAGAAAGGGCAGGCCATGCTGGTGGAGTTTGATTTCGATCTGGCCATGACCCCTTCATTCAGCTTCATCGATCCGATGGAGTCGCAGTGGGCACCGTGGTTCCTCAAGGACCGGATGCTTCACGCGGCCTACAACGCGATGCTGCGCGGCCGAGTCTGAAGGAGAGACACAATGGAATTCTCAATTTTTGGCATTCTGGCAGTCGTCCTGGAGCTGTTGCGCCCCGTCCTACTGCCGCTGGCGCTGGTCATCCTCGCGGATGCCCTGCTTTACGCCTGGGTGATTGCCCGCCACAGCCATCTACGGATCGCCCCGGCTTTGCGGATGTCGGCTGTTCTGGGGGTGGCCGGCGGAATCGGTGCCGCTCTGTATTTCCCAGTCTGGACGGGCGCCAGTATCACGCAGCTCAGCAGTCTCCTGGACTACGTCGCCGTGATCGGCGCGGGTATCGGCCTAGGCATTGCCTTCGCTATTCTGGTCTATCCACCCGTTCAATTACTGATGAGGAAACCCGGCTAAACCCATGACAGACAGTCACCGAATAGAGCATTTTCCCATCGCCTTTTTCGCCATGATCATGGGGCTCTCGGGGCTGTCTCTCGCCTGGCAAAAAGCTGCAGAAGTACTGCACACACCCGCCGTGGTGGGCACCGCGTTGGTGCTCGCGACGGCCGGGATTTTCCTTGTGCTGGTGGGCATCTACCTGACGAAGCTTGTCCGCTTTCCTGCCGCGGTCGCAGCAGAGCTCAGGCACCCCGTGAAAATGAGTTTTTTCCCGGCGATCAGCATCAGCCTGGTCCTGCTCGGGACCGCATTGCGCGGGGTGTCACCAGATCTCGCCTACGGGCTATGGATAGTCGGTGCGTCCGCGCATCTGCTGGTCACCCTGTACATCGTGACTCAGTGGATGCACCAGGCGCACTTCGAAATCACGCATATCAACCCGACCTGGTTCATCCCAGCCGTTGGCAACATCCTCGTGCCTATTGCTGGCGTTGGCTTCGGACACGCAACGCTGTCCTGGTTTTTCTTCAGCATCGGCATTCTGTTCTGGCTGGTGCTGCTGAAGATCGTATTTTATCGAGTGTTCTTCCATGCCCCTTTGCCGGGGCGTCTACTGCCAACGCTGTTTATCATGGTCGCCCCGCCGGCGGCGGGCTTCGTGGCCTATATTCAGCTTGCAGGTAGTCTGGATGGGTTTGCCCGGATCCTGGTGAACATCGGGCTCTTTCTCACCCTGCTCCTACTGGTCCAGGCGCGCCGCTTCGCCTCGCTGCAGTTTTTCTTATCGTTCTGGGCCTACTCCTTCCCGATGGCGGCCATGACGATTGCAACGCTCATCCACCATGAACTCACCGGCAGTGGCGTCTTCCTGTGGCTGGGCGCGGTCCTGCTGGGACTGACTACCGTACTGATCAGCTGGCTCATCGGCCTCACGATCCGCGCAGCCGCTAATGGCCAGATCTGCCAACCTGAGGGATAGCACAGCGCACACCCGAGAATTGCCACAGGTCAATGTGAAGGGTGACCAGGGCTTTTACTGTTTTCATGGTGTGCGTACAGTTGCACTATCAAATTACAACAATTGCAATTAACTCTGGTAATCCGTGAGGACCATCATGACTGACAAGACTTTCCAGAATGACCGCCGCCGCCTGCTGCGCGGGGCCCTGCTGGGTGCCGCGGCCGCGCCGCTCGCCTACATGGGTGTGCGCAGCTCAAACGTGCTGGCGCAGGATATGCCACGGCTTGAGGAAGACGATCCGCAGGCGGTCGCGCTCAATTACGTGCACGATGCTACTGACAAGGACGACATGCGTGAATCGGGCGCAAACTGTGCCAACTGCCGGCTTTACCTCGGTGAGGGTGACGCCGAGTGGGGCGGCTGCACGGCGTTCCCTGGCAAGGCGGTCAACGTCAATGGCTGGTGCAGCGCCTGGGTCGCCACCTCCTGACACCACGGCGAGACCATCGCCTACAACCCGCGCTCACACGCTGACGCGCGGGTTTTTTTTGCCCTCGTCAGAACCCTGGGCGCTCGGTATCCTCCAATGAGGACCGAAAGCCAATTCAGCCACTGGAAGCCGAGTGCATGCGCCACCTGACCCGCGCCTTTCTCCTCGCCCTGAGCCTGGGTGCCATCAGCCAGACGGCGCTCGCCCAAGACATCCCACCGCCCATCAAGGCACTGCAGGATCGTGGCGCGAGCATTGGTGAGCGTTTCGAGGCACCCGGCGGACTGACAGGCTATACCGTGAGTTTTCAGGGCCAGACCCTTGCCGCCTACGTCACGGAAGATGGCACTCATGTCCTGGTGGGGACCCTGCTCGACGAGGCGGGCACCAACCTCTCCCAGCCAGTGATCGAGTCGGCTGAGAATGCTGCGCGGCAAGAGAGTGAATGGGACGCCCTTTCTGAGGCTCACTGGATTGCCGACGGCGAGGCCGACGCCGACCGGGTGGTCTATGCGTTCATGGACCCCAATTGCCCCTTCTGCCATCGCTTCTACGAAGACAGCCGGGACTGGGTCGAATCCGGCCAGATCCAGATCCGGCATATCATGGTGGGCGTCCTGCGCGAAGACAGCCTCCCCAAGTCAGCCACGCTGTTGTCTGCCGACGATCCGTCAACGGCGCTGGCTCAGCATGAAGCCAATTTTGATAATGGCGGCGTCACACCCGCTGATTCACTGACCGACGAAGCGCAAACTCAGGTACAGCAGAACAACGAGCTCATGAGCCAGCTCGGGATCCGCGGCACCCCGTCGGTCTTCTACCGTACCGAGGACGGAGAGATTGCCTTGGCGCGGGGCCTGCCACGCGATGAAACCCTCGACGCCGTCATGGGTGGCCCTCGCCCCGAATAACGGCTCAGCGCGTTAAGCGTGCCCGACTCTGATCGATGTAGAGTTCGCGCAGCCGCGCCGTTGCCTCACCCGGCTGGCCCTCGCCGATGGCCTGGCCATCGAGTTCGATCACCGGCGTCACGAAGGCCGTTGCGCTGGTGTTGAACGCCTCCTTGGCGGTGAGCGCCTCCGCCGGGGTGAACGGCCGCTCCTCCACGGTCACGCCAGACTCGCGCGCGTACTCAAGTACCGCTGCCCGCGTAATGCCGTGCAAGATGTCGTTAGACAACGGTCGGGTTATCAGGCGGCCATCCGTTGTCAGGATATGGGCGTTACTCGAGCTTGCCTCGGTCACGTAACCCCCTTCGGTCATCCAGACGTCATCCACGCCGGCCGCCACGGCTTCCGACTTCATCAACGACGGGTAAAGCAACTGCGTGGTTTTGATATCGCGGCGATGCCAGCGCAGGTCGGGCCGGGTCACCACACGCAGGCCACGGCGCGCGTCCGCATGATCGATCAGCGACATCGACTGGGTGAAGAGCACAAGCGATGGCGTGGCTGTCTCTGGCCGGACAAAACTGCGATCAGCGCACCCGCGGGTCAACTGAAGGTAAATCAATCCCTCATCCAGCTGGTTGCGGGCCAGGAGCTCACGATGGATCGCCCGCAGATCAACCGCTGAACCGTCGAACTCGATCCCCAGCTCGCCGAGACTGCGCTCGAGGCGACGCTGATGCGCGTCGAAATCCACCAGGGCCCCCTCTATGACCGCCGTGACTTCATACACGGCATCCGCGAATAAAAAGCCCCGATCAAAGACCGACACCCGAGCTTCGGATTCCGGGAGGAATGCCCCGTTAACATACACAATCCGCGACACGGCCCGCCCCTGTTTCGCAAAAACTGCAGTCTAGCGCAGGCGACGCCAGAGCCGTGAGGGGCTGTCGTCAACCAGGCGGACCTGGAGGATGACCTCCGCCCGCGCGCGCGGGCCTCGTGCGAACACTGTGAGTCGATGTCCTGATTGCGTGCGCTCCACCACTACCCGCGGTGGTTCGTGAAGGGCATGATCCGCCTCAAGCGACACAGGCGTCCCGTCACGCAACAGCACCGCTCGCCATGCCGCCGAATCCATTCGGGGATCTGGCACCATCGGCGCACGGGCGAGGCGCTCTCTCTGCGCGGCACCCCTTCGCAAGGCCGATTCGGCCGCCTCAAAAGCGATCGCGCGCTCCGCTGCCAAGCCGCTAACCCGCGCGGCGAGGAGACTGCGTTGAAGGCCCTCGAAAGCCATCATGGCCGCCACCAGAACCACGGCCAGAACGACGATTAATGCCGCACCACGCTGGCGGTGACCGCTCATCATGGCCATCGGTTGCGAAGCGCGACCGTCAGATCGACCGGTAGACGCAAAGGCGCCGACCCAAGCGTTTCGGCGCGGCCGCTCGCCACCTCCAGCGCGAGCGACACGCCGACAGGCGCTGCCGTGACGGTCTGATCATGACTCAGCATGCGAACGGACAGTGCCTCTACGCCCACTACCAGCTCTTCGCGGCGATAGCGCGCCGATGCCCGTCGGCGAAACATACTGCGCCGTTCCGCGTGCGTCGACGACGGGCCAACCTCAAACATCACGCGCTCCAGGGTGAAGACGGTCACCGCACCCGTGAGCGCCTGATAGGCCGTCGCCGGCAACCGGTTACTCGCGCCGCCCCCCGGCGCGCGGCTCAACGCCTGCGGTTCCTCCCCGGTGTGGATGAACAGGGCACACGCATCACCCGATGCGGCACTCACCACCACCGGCGTGCCTGTTGCAATGCCATGCGAACGGCCCAGCGGAAGAATGGCCTCCCCGGCTGATTCATCGGGAATGTTGGCCTCAAGCACAGCCCGAAAGCCAGTGAGCGTCAGCGCACCCTCAGCGCTGACCTCCACCGCCGGCCAGGCAGGGTCATGCCCGTCAGCGATGAGGTTTCGGCGCACGCTCGGATGGCAGCCCGGATGCCCTGCGCGCTGGAGTCCTTGTCGCAGGAGGTCTGTGGCAAGCCGGGCGTTCTCATTCAGGCGCTGATAAGCCAGTTCTATCTGCTCGGACTGACGGGCTGTACCCAAGCCGGTCACAGCCATCAAGATCACGCCGACAGCCAGGCTGGAGGCGATCAACAGCTCCAGGACCGTAAACCCGGTTTGCTGATGGCTCACGGATGAAATGGGCGGTGTACCTGTTGATCAGACCAGCTGAGGGTGACCTGGCCCGACTCGAAACCCACCGGCAAAGACAGCGCGATCGACGGGTCCGGCAGCCGGGCCGCCACCCTCTTTCGCCAAGCCTCGCGCTGCTCTATCGGAACAGCCCCTGGCGCATAAGCCCGCGCCAACTCCGCTACCTCTTCGGTGAGTAGTGCGGCTTGAAGGTGAAAATGCGTGGCCCGGGCGCTGGTCAATGCCTGCGTCTGGCTGACCGCGAGCCCACCCAGTCCGACACCCAACACCAGCAGCGCGACGAGCACCTCGATCAAGGTGCTGCCACGCTGCTGGATGGGTAAACGATTGGGCCGGGCGCGGGTCATGCGGAGAAATTAGCAGGGTGATGCCCATGATCACCCTGCCACCTGGCGGCGATTGGCCGCCGGCCATCGGATCAGCCTAGCCGCATTTGCTCTCGCCGCAGTTCAGGCAGGTCAGGCAACCGTCCATGATCACCATGGCTTTGGTATGGCACTTGCCGCAAAGCTCGGCGCCTGGCGGATAATCGCCCGTGCTGTCGTCGCAGTCTGCCTCGATCGGCTCAGCCGCTGCACGGCCCTCCGCTTCCGCACGCTTTTGCTCGATAAAGCGCCGCTGATGCTCATCAAGCGGTTCGGAATCCATCATCCCGATCGAGCGAAGATGCTGCTCGAGCACGTCGCCAATTTCAGCGACCAGCGAGGGCATGAAACGCCCCCCTTTCTTGAAGTAACCCCCGCGTGGGTCAAACACACTGCGCAGCTCCTCGACCAGAAACGTGCAGTCCCCGCCCTTACGGAATACCGCCGAGACAATACGCGTGAGCGCCACAATCCACTGGAAGTGGTCCATGTTCTTGGAATTGATGAACACCTCGAACGGACGACGCAGTTCGTGCTCGGTGCCCTCATTCAAAATGAGATCGTTCACGGTGACATAGAGCGCATGCTCGGAGAGGGGCGTCTTGATCTTGTAGGTCTGCCCCTCGAGGCGCTCCGGACGCTGGAGCTCCTCATGCATGTGCTCGATCGCGGCCTCTGATGCGCTCGGCGCTTCGCTTGCCGCCGCCGCATTGGCCTCTGCGTCGGCCTTGGCCACTTCGTAATCGACGATTTTGGTATCTATTTTCACAGCCATGTCAGATGTCCTCAGAACTTACCGTAGTACCCTTCCTTGAGGGCATCGTAGAGGTTGGCGGCGGTATGAACTTCGCCGTCGTACTCGACCTCTTCACCGCCCTTCGCTTCAACGACTCGGCCGTCATCCAGCTTGAAGCGATAGGTCGTGTTCTCGAGATCGGACTCCTTCACGAGCACGCCCTGGAATGCCTCCGGGTTGAAGCGGAACGTCGTGCATCCCTTCAGGCCGTTTTGGTAGGCGTAACGGTAGATGTCCTTGAAGTCGTCGTAGTCGTAGTTCGTCGGCACGTTCGCCGTCTTGGAGATGCTCGAGTCCACCCATTTCTGCGCAGCGGACTGAATGTCCACGTGCTGCTTGGGTGTCACATCGTCTGCCGCAATGAAGTAATCGGGCAGATTGCGGGTCTCCGGGTCCGTGCTGGGCAGGGCCCCTTCGTCGATGAGCGTACGGTAGGCCAGCAGCTCGAAGCTGAACACATCCACCTTTTCCTTCGACTTCTTGCCCTCCCGAATGACGTTGCGGAAGTAATGGTGAGCAAAACTCGGCTCGATACCATTCGACGCGTTGTTCGCCAGAGACAGGCTGATCGTGCCAGTGGGCGCAATCGAGGTGTGATGGGTGAAGCGCGCGCCCTTTTCCACCAGGTCGCTCACGAGCTCTGGTTCGACCTCGGCAACACGCTGCATGTAGCGGCTGTACCGACCCCAAAGCACACGGCCCTTGATCTCGTCGCCAACGCTGTAACCATCGTCAGCCAACTCGGGGCGCCAGGCCATCATCCGCTCGGTCACCGTGAAAGTCTCATCCATGATCGGGGCCGGGCCTTTTTCGTCAGCCAGACGCAACGCTTCGCGCCAACCCTCAAGCGCCATCTCGCGCGACACGTCTTCGGTGAAGGCGAGCGACTCCGGATCACCGTATTTCATGCGCAGCATCGTGACGGTCGATCCCAGCCCGAGAAAGCCCATGCCGTGACGGCGCTTGCGCTCGATTTCGGCACGCTGCTGATCCAGCGGCAGACCGTTGATCTCCACCACGTTGTCGAGCATGCGGGTAAACAGCGCAACGACCTGACGGTACTCATCCCAGTCGAAATGCGCACGCTCCGTAAACGGCTCACGCACGAACTTGGTCAGGTTGACCGAGCCGAGCAGGCAGGCGCCGTGGGGCGGCAGGGGCTGCTCGCCACACGGGTTGGTCGCCCGGATGTCCTCGCAGAACCAGTTGTTGTTCATCTCATTGACGCGGTCAATGAGCACAAACCCGGGCTCGGCATAGTCGTAGGTGGAGGTCATGATCATGTCCCAGATCCGCTGTGCCTTCACCCAGCGATAGATCCGGCAGGCCACCAACCCGTCCTCTCGTGTCACATAGCCGCTCTTGTGATTCGGCCATTCGCGCCAAAGCACCTGCTCGGTATCGTTCAGATCGATGTTCTCGCTCTCGGCTTCATCTGCCTTGAGGGGGAAGGCCAACGGCCACTCATCGCCGTTCTCGACGGCCTGCATGAAGCCATCCGTGATCAGCAGGGACAGGTTGAACTGCCGGAGCCGGCCGTCCTCTCGCTTCGCCCGGATAAAGTCCATGACATCCGGATGGCCGACATCGAACGTCGCCATCTGGGCACCGCGGCGCCCGCCCGCAGAAGACACCGTAAAGCACATCTTGTCGTAGATATCCATAAACGACAGTGGCCCGGAGGTGTAGGCGCCGGCACCCGTCACGTACGCACCTTTCGGGCGCAGCGTGGAGAATTCGTAACCAATACCGCAGCCGGCCTTCAGCGTCAGGCCCGCCTCGTGGACCTTGTCGAGGATATCGTCCATCGAGTCGCCAACCGTCGCCGAGACGGTGCAGTTGATCGTTGAGGTGGCGGGCTTGTGCGCCAAGGCGCCTGCGTTAGATGTGATTCGCCCAGCCGGGATCGCGCCGCGCCGCAGGGCCCAAAGAAACTGCTCATACCAATGATCACGGTCGGCTTTGGCCTCGACGTCGGCCAGTGCACGCGCTACGCGCTGGTACGTCTGATCAACCGACTCGTCGACAATCTCACCGTCTTTGGACTTGAGGCGGTACTTTTTGTCCCAGATATCTTCGGATGCGGGCTGGATCGGGATTTCGGCAACGGCCTTCGGCAGCGCACGCAATTTCGTGGCAGTCGTCATGGGCTTCTCCTTGCGCCATTCAGCGCATCACCCGGATCGCGGGCAACGCGCGGTGTAATCATTTATCCACAACATATCCCCGGGCAATTCACCCCCGGGCACTACATATTGTGCGAACGGCCCTAGATTACGCCAAGATAAGCCCAAGTCAACCGTCAACGTCGAACAATAATGAGCACGCCGGCGGCGATGCCCAGCAGTGCCAGAATCACGTCGTCATGACGAAAATCGAGTTCCAGCAGGTCCTGTGCGCCGTGCACAAGCAGCCAGACGCCGAGCAGCAACAGCCCCAGATCCTTCATGTTGTTTTCTCTCCGATTGGCAAGGTTATTCGACCGGATCAGCACTCGATGTCGTGATCCGTCACAGGGATGAAGCGAGCCCCGTCGCACTCAGGCTGCAGGACCAGGATGTCCGCCTTGCGGAAGACACCAGGCCCCAGCCCTTGGCTCTGATGGGCCATGGCCTCGACGGTGGGTGTCTCCAGGGCTTCGGCGGGGAGATCGAGCAAAAAGCCCACGATGCGATCGTCATCGAGTGCCAGCGCCCAGTGCGCCTCCGCATGGGCTCTCTGAAGCTCTCGATTAAGCGCAGGATCCGTGTCTGAGCCGGTGTCTCCAGCGGCGAGGCTGGCAAGCAGACGCTCCCCTAGCGCGGCCGAGGCCTCTGCGGAAGAATCGCCCGGCACCTGCGCCCCCCCGGCTTCGACGAAGGCACGCGCGAATACCCGAGGGTCAGCCGTGCCGGCCCGACGCACCGCCTGTCGGCCACTGGCGATGGCCTCCCGGATACGGGCCACCTGGCGGGCACGAAAGACCGCCATTATTCGTAGTCTTCATAGTCGCCGAGGTGGGCGTTCGCGCTGTACTGGCGCTGGACCCGAAGCTTGGCCGCAATAAAGTCGCCGTGCTCAACATGCAGCAGCTCGGCGATCTTGCGAACCAGTTGCTCCTCGTAACGATCCATTTCCGAGTCCGCCAAACAGACCCGCCACAACAGCTCGACGACCTGGCACTTGAGCGCGTAGTCATACTGCTCGTTGATCAAATTCGTGAATTCGAAATGATCCGTGGCCTCATGGGCCTCCTGATCCGCCAGCTCGATGACCTCCGCGGTCTCTTCAGGGGTCAGTTCAAAGACCTCCATGATGCCATCGTGGATCGCCTGGAATTCCATGCTGTGACGCTGGTTGTCCGCTTGCGCCATTTCGATGAGCAGCGCGGAAGTCGCGAGCTCCAGACGATGCTGGGCTGGCGCCCCCTCTGTCTCGGCGGTGGGACTCATGTGACTTTCGTAGAAACGCTTGATGGCCTCGATCATCTTCCGGGCTCATCCCTTATTGCCTGGATGTCTGTCTCTGTATCAGAGGTCCTCGCCGGTGTCGACTGCCGCAACACGCGGCGCCCCATCGATGCGCAGTTCCTGACCCACCTGTAGCCGATCCGGATTATCAAGCGCATTCAGGGCTTTCAGGTCATCGGTGGCCATGCCATGACGCTGAGCAATGGCACCGAGCGTGTCGCCCGGTCGAACCTCGTAATGGCGCCCACCAACCGGCGTGGGCATCGCGCCAGCACTGGGCAGCCGCAGCTGCTGTCCGGCCCGAATCTGGTTGGCATTCGCGATGCCGTTACTCGCCATCAACGTCTCGACGCCCACCCCATAGCGGTTGGCAATCTCGGACAAGGTCTCTCCCCGCGCGATGGCATGCTGGCGGTCAGGCCGCTGGCCCTGATAAAGCCCCGACCCCGGCAATGCCGCCACGGCACCCGCCCAGTCTTCGTCCCCGGCCGGCAACGCAAGCGGAAAGCCTTTGGGAATGAACTTGCGCTCATCCCAAACCGCGGGGCCCAGTGACGGATTGAGGGCTTCGAGTGCCTCCAGATCGACGTCCAGGCCCGCCAGTAGCGTTTTCATGGGCGTAAAATGCGGCAACTCAACACGGATCGGGCGCACCGGCGCCTCCCGCTCAATATCGCCAAAATAGCGCTCGGCATCCGCATCCACGTCAGCCGCCGCCAGCAACGACGGATAAAAGTTGCGCGAGGCGAACCCGAACCGCGACCCCGTGTATTCGCTACGGATCCGCACATAGTCGCGATCCCCTACGGCCTTAATGGCTCGCAGCATGCCGTTGCGGCCGTGGTTATACGCCGTTACCGCGATCGGCCAGTTCTGCAGTCGCTCGTAGTTCTGCGTCAGCAACGCGGCCGCCGCCTCTGTGCTCCGCCAGGGATCGAGACGCTCGTCGACCACCCGATTAACCGTCATGTACTCCCGCCCGGTGCCCACCGTGAACTGCCAGAGACCCGCCGCACCGGCATGGGAACGGGCGACGGGATTAAAGGAGGACTCCACATGGGGCAAGGCGACCAACTCAGGCGGCAGCCCGGCATCGGCCAGGATGCCCTCAATGTGCGCGCGCCAGCGGCCCGAGCGCTCGAGGCCCTGCCGAAAACGCTCTCGCAATCCGCCCTGAAAACGCAGCCGCTCTGCGGTTGCGCGCGCCGTGTCGCCATCCGCATGCTCGGGAAGCCTTGCGAGCAAGCGGGCCTGGAGCGCGGACTCCGCCCGCATGGATTGCTCAGCGAGCGAGGTGAACGCTTGCCGATAGTGGTCCAGCGCGGCACGCACCTGTTGCCGCCGGATGCGCCATTCACCGGGCTCGGCAATAGGTACCTCGCCATAGACGGTCATTGGATCACTGGAGTCGTGGATCAGACCGCGATCGACCGGGATCTCGGTATAGATGCGGGTCCAGAAATCGATGGCGGGCTCGAGCTCAGCCGGACGCGGGAGCGCATCGCGGGCCAGCGCAGGGCCAATCGACCCCGCCAGCATCAACCAAGCCAGAGCGAAGGCAAGCAACAGATGTCGATGGAGGGTTATCATGCCACCTCCTGGCACGGCGGAAGCCCTTATGGATCTGGATACTAGCCCCGGAGGCCGCCACTGACAATGCAACCTGTGCAATGGCTGGGCCTTGTCGCGGTGCTGCTCATCTCAACTGGCAGTGCCTTACATGCGCTTTTGAACAAGCGCGAACCGGCCGCGGCCTTCGCCTGGATCGCCTTTTGCCTGCTCTTTCCCGTCGTCGGCCCGATCTTCTACTACCTGTTCGGGATCAACCGCGTCCGCATGCGGGCCCTGCAACTGCGTGGCGAGCTCGCCGGCGGCACACCGACAACCCAGCAAACCTTGCCTGATCAAATTCCCGTTGCCTTCCGGACACAGGCCCAGATATCCAGCGCTGTCGCCGGTCTGCCGGTCACCCATGGCAATGCCATTGAGAGCCTCGTCGGTGGTGAGGCCGCCTATCCAGCCATGCTCGAAGCCATTCACCAGGCCCAGCGCCACATTTTCCTGTCGACCTATATCTTCGAGAGCAACCGCAGCGGCCAGCAGTTCGTCGATGCGCTCGCAATGGCCCAGGATCGCGGGGTGGACGTCCGTGTGCTCCTTGATGGCGCGGGCGAGTGGTACAGCTGGCCCCGCGTCCGTCGAGCACTTCGGCGCCGCGGTCTTGAGGTCGCCCGATTCCTGCCACCCCGCCTCATTCCGCCGAGCCCGCTGATCAATATGCGCAATCACCGCAAGTTATTGCTGGTCGATAGCACCATCGCCTTTACAGGCGGCATGAACATCGGTGATCGCCACCTGATCGACCGGCCCGGCTCGCGCGCCGGGATTCGGGATATCCACTTCCGCATTACTGGCCCGCTCGTGCCCCAGCTGGATGATGTCTTCCTGGATGACTGGGCGTTCGTCACCGGCGAGCGGGAGACGCCCGCGACCACCCCAGACGCCCCCGACCCAGGGGATGCGCTGTGCCGAACCCTGCTGGATGGGCCGAACGAGGACCTTCATCGACTGACCATGGTGCTCGTGGGCGCCGTGGCCGCTGCCCGAGAACACGTGGTTATCATGACGCCCTATTTCCTGCCGCCGCGCGAGCTGGTTGCCGCTTTGCAAGCGGCTGCCGTGCGCGGCACACGCGTCGATATCATCCTGCCCGGCCGCAACAACCTGCCCTTCATGCATTGGGCGACCCGCAACATGCTCTGGGAGCTGGTGAAATGGGGGGTGCGGGTCTACTACCAGCCGGGGATCTTCGACCATACAAAGCTTTTCGTGGTCGACGGGCAATATACCCAGGTGGGCTCGGCTAACCTTGACCCAAGGAGTCTTCGATTGAATTTCGAAGTGACCGTCGAGGTTTATGACACCCGATTCGGCGCCGAGATGGCGGCGCACGTCGAGGCGCGTCGGCGGGCCGCCAAACGCGTCACGCTGGAAGAGCTGGACGCACGCCCATTACTCCCACGAATTCGCGACGCGATCGCCTGGCTGTTTACGCCCTACCTGTAAGCGGCAACAAGGCAAACCAGCCGATAAGCAGGGCGCTAACGGCCCCAATGGTCAACACGGTCCGCAGTCGTCGGAACCATCGCGGCAAGACGTCGCCGGGCTGGCGATGCTCCCATATCCGCCAGGCGATAAACCCCGCCGCCAGAATGGGCAACCCGATAAGCCGCGGCAGCAATAGGGCAACCCACCCCACCAGCGCCGGGGTAACGGACGCATAGAAGGCCTCGGGGGCAGCCGCTGGGCGGTGCATGGCAAGCCCCCAGTGAATCGCGCCGACGAATGAGAGGATGACGGCGCCATAGGCGGCCAACCAACCTGCAAGCCAAGCCGGCCCGAACCAGACACCCAGTGCACCGGCCAGAAACGGCAATAGCCCGAGGTAGCCCATCCAGCCCGCTGCCGATGGATACGGTCCAGTCAGCGGCAATTGGGCCTCAGCCTGACGCAACCCCCCCACGAAACGGCCGTTCACGAAGATCTGCGGCAACGTCGAGCGCCCGGTCATGGCCTTGAGTCGAGCAAACTGCTCCCGGCTCTCGCTAGACCCCATCCCCATTTCAATGGCCTGCCAGTGCCGCCCGGATTGCTCCAGGCGCTCATCAAGTCCGCCCAGGTCAGTGACGGGTGAATGGAATACCACCACATCCGCGCTCCCGGCGAGTTTGCGCAGTTCACTGTCATCCGTCATCGCGCTTTCCCGTTGGTGAATTCACACCGCATGATAGGGTCAGATGGATGACGACCCAAAGCCCTGTCATTGCACAGAAGGAGACCTGAATGATCGCGGCCCGAATTCACGCGCTGGCTGTCAGCGCACTGGCCATGCTGGCCCTTGCTGCCTGTGCCGGTGTTACACCAGACGATTACGCCGACGAAGAACCGGAATTCCGGATTGAGGAGTATTTCGACGGCAAGGTCATGGCCTGGGGCATGTTCCAGTCTCGCACCGGCGAGGTGCAGCGCCGTTTCACTGTTGAAATTGATGGCACCGTCGAAGGCGATCAGATCACCCTGGACGAGCGTTTTGTCTACGACGATGGTGAGACAGACCGGCGTGTGTGGGAAATCGAGCGCATCGATGACACCACGTATACCGGCGAGGCAGGCGACATTGTCGGTACCGCCGAGGGCGAGCGCCAGGGCAATGCGCTCAACTGGACCTACACCCTGGCGCTTGATGTTGGTGATCGCACGTGGAATCTCCAGTTCGATGACTGGATGATCCTGGTCGATGAGGACACCCTGTTGAATACGGCTGAAGTCACGAAATTCGGGTTCCGGGTCGGGACCGTTACCCTGTTCTTCAGACGCGCCGACGCGCAAGGACTGGCGCCATGATGCGGCGTTTGAGAACTCCCGAGCGGTGGCGCCAGGCGCTCCTCACCGCCATCGTCAGCGGGCTGCTCGCTCTGCCGGGCATCGCCCTGGCAACGGTTGAGGAAAACGGCGCCACCTTCGAGACGTCCATTGAGCTCGGCGGAGAAAACCTAGCGCTCTCCGGTACAGGCGTGGCGAAATATCGCGTGGTGTTCACCGTCTATGCCGCCGCATTCTATGTGCCGCCACAAACGGCCCGCGCTGAGGTGCTGGAGGCGGATACGCCGCGACGTCTGGAGATCGAGTATTTTCATGACATCAGCTCCGAAGACATCATCGAAGCCGCCAACACCAAGCTCGATGACCAGTTGGCAGCGGATGAACACGCCCAGCTCGAGTCACAGGTCGAGCGGTTTCATGCCCTCTTCACGGATGTAAGCCCCGGCGATCGCTACCGCATGGATTACACCCCGAGTGAAGGCATCGAATTGCGATTTAACGGCGAGCCGGTCGGCACGGTTGAGGGAGGCGACTTCGCGCGAGCCTACTTTGCCATCTGGCTTGATGAAAAAGACCCGCTATCCAGCACGCTACGGGATAACTTGCTGGCGGGGACCGAATAACACCCCCGCTAGCGGATTCGGTGCTTGATCAGGCCGGCCTCGACCGGCGCCAGAAACTCCTCGGCACGCGCCCGCGGGGCGGTCGTCAGCCAGCTGACAACAACGAACAGAATCACGGCGGTCAACCCACCCCAGATCGATGCCGGCACACCCAGGGGATCGGTGCCAGTGACCTGCAAGACGGTAACGGCTATGCCAGCCACCACCATGCTCACGAGTGCGCCAGGTGCCGATCCACCACGCCAGAAAAACGCACCGACGATGGCCGGCACCGTCACGAGCAGCCCCGCGGACGAGGCCACGGAAAGAATGGTAATCAAATCCAGCTGCAGCCGGGCGAACAGCACGGCGAGCACCGCCACGAGTAGCATCACCACTTTCCCGGCCAGCATCTCTCGAGCACCGGTTGGGGCCAACGGCCGGTAGAGATCTCGTGCAGCCAAGGAGGCCAGACTGAGTAGGATTGAGTCCACCGTTGAAACCGCCGCCGCCACAATGCCCACCACAAGGATAATACTCACCAGCGTGGGAATGGCGCCGCTGGAGAGCAGCTGTGGCGTCGCCAGGTCCGCGCGCTCAAGGGCTGGGAGCAGTTGCAGCGCAGAGAAGCCCCAGATAACCGACACCAGCGTGTAGACAAACCCCAGCACCAGAAAGCCCAGCAACATGACGCGCATGGCGCCAATGGACTCGGTGGTAAACAGGCGCTGGCTGACCTGGGGGTTGCTAATCGAGAAGAAAAACCAGGGCAGGGTCAGACCGACAAAAGTCATAAAACCGAAAAGCCCGGGCCCGGGAACCGCAAGCCATTCCCCACGATTTTCGGCCGTCGAGGCCATGAATGCACCCGGCCCGCCGAGGGCTGCCACAACAAAGCCGACCGCCACCAGACTGGTCACGAGCATCACCACGACCTGGAGCGCGTCCGTCCACAGCACCGAGCGCAGTCCGGCCGCGAGTGTCCAGATCAGGGCCAGCGCCGTTCCCACCAGAATGCCCGCCTCAAAGCTGATGGCCCCATCGCTGACCCCGGAGAGCAGATAACCGATGCCCATCAGCTGCACCGCGCTGTAGGGAATCAGAAACACACAGGCCGCGACCGCCATCACGCCACCCACAAGCGCATTATCGTAACGGTGGCTAAGCATTTCGGCGGGCGTAATGTAGCCAAAGCGTTGACCCGCCAGCCAGAACCGCGGACCAAAAATCGCCACCAGACCCAGCCCCGCGAGATAGACCAGCTCGAACCCCAGCGCGCCCACGCCACCCGCGTAGGTCAACCCCGCGAGCCCAACCATCATGAACGCACTGTAGGTGGTGGCCCCGTAGCTCAGGGCTGAGAGCACACCCCCCGCCCGCCGGCCAGCCAGAAAGTATTCCCCGGCGCCTGCCCCCAGCCCGCGCCGGGCCGCAAACGCCACAACCAGGCCAAGCAAGGCGTAGGCGATCAGGGCCACGCTAACGCCGAGCGTCATGACCGCCAGCTCCAGACGAGACGGAAGATCAGACCGATCGCCACAACGCCAAAGAGCGTCCAAAACAAAAAGGCGCCATACCAGGACTCAATATTTTGCAAAAAGCCGTAGGGAACAATGTAGGCCAGCAAAATCACCAGGCCCAGCAAGGCAAGGGTCACTGTCCCTCGGCGATGATCATCGGACATATCAGCGCTTCTCCAATCCTGGCGACTGGCCCGTCAGCAGCTGCGCGGCAACAACGCAGGTGATGCCAAACGGTAGATAGCCAGCGTACCCGAGGAGCGGCATTTCAAAAACATGCAGCACCTGGGCATGCGGAATATGGTAGGTCCATCGCGCCAGGCTGAAAACATTCCACAACTCCCAGCACAGGCCACAGAACAAGGCCGCCATCACCGCCAGCCACGGCCCGCGCCAGTCACCCCGAGCCACGGTAGAGAAGACCTGCCGCTCGCCCGCGAGCGCCTGACCGGCCACCATCAGCAGCGGCGGCGCGGTCCAGAGCAATGAGTACAAGGCCGTCGGCCAGACGGCCACCGCGGCGAGCCCACTGAACCCCGCCACCCAGGCAATCAGGGCAACCCGGCGCGGCCTGACCGGGCGAATCGGGGCAAAATGATCCAGGCCGGCTGAGAGCCGGGGCCAGGTGGCAAACCAATCACGGGTGACCAGTACGGCCGGGAGCACCGTGCTGAAAGGCAGCGCTGAGCGCAGGAACCAGTTCAATGCCTCGCCGTCAGCGACGCCAGTCCCCGCGTAAATCCAGTTACCAGTGAACTGGTTCAAGTACTCGAACAGATACCAGAACACGGCACTGGCCGGGAACAACGCCAGAAAACGCTTGGGCGCCTCCAGCAAAAGGCAGCGTCCGCCACGCGCCGCGACCCACGCGCTGATCGCGATGGTGTACCCCACCCACAGGGGCGTAAAACTCAGGCGTCGAGCCTCTTCAAGGCCGGGAATCGGCACCCAGGCGATAAGCCAGCTGACCGCCAGCAAACCCACGCCCCACCACCCCCAGCGCGGATAGCGGCGGCGCGGCGCTTGCGCTGCACCGACCTGCGGATCCGGCGACGAGCGAAGAACGCGCACAATAAAGGGGCCAAGGACGGCCACAATCGCAAGCAGATACACCGCAAACACCGGCGGGGTGAAACTACCCGGCGCAGCCTCCAGCGGCCGGGGTGGGAAGCGCAGGAAAGCGGTTGGATCACCGCCTGTCAGCCAAAGACCCAGCGCCGGCGCCACTATCACTGCAAGGACGATAAAACCCGCCTGGCGAACCGCTGAACCGAGACTGGTGTGCTCAGTCATGATCAGTCGCTCGGCTCAGCGTGACCGATTCCCACGCAAATCCAAGCGCCTCCACCGCACGGCAAAGTTCTGGCATGGCCTGAGCTACCCCCGCCGGCGCGCCCCGCAGCGCCAGCTCGACCGAGAAATCCGCCGCGCGCATGCTGGGTAGGCAGGACAACCGTAATTCAGGGTAGGCGGACTCGACGTGCTCAAGCAGCGGAATGACATCGCTCTCGCGCGCGCCGGCAACGGCAATGGCCTCCTCAGTGATGCGATTCGGGTCCTGCAGATGGGCGTACCGCTCATCGAGCACCCAGGCCATCATCGGCCAGGCCATGCTCGGAAACCCGGGCATGAAATGATGATCCTCCAGGCTGAATCCTGGCACCTGATTCACCGGGTTCGGAATCAGCGCCACACCCTCCGGAAATTCGACAAGGCGAAGCCGCCGCTGGGGCTCCACTGGCCGGCCAAACCGTGCCTCCAGCGCAGCGACCCCCTCAGGATGAAACGCCAGGGCCCGGCCAGCGGCCTCAGCCGCACATTGCCGGGTCCGATCATCCGGCGTTGCGCCAATCCCACCACAACTGAAAACGATATCAGGTCCGGCCAGCGTATCCCGAAGCGTCTGGGTAATCAGCGCAGCCTCATCACTGATAAACCGGACCCAGCGCAGCTCCAGACCACGTTCGGCCAGCAGACCGGACAGGTGGGGGAAATGACGGTCTTGTCGCTTACCGGACAGGAGCTCGTCGCCGATCACGATCAGCCCGAACCCGGGTGTCTGAGCGCCCGTCATGCATCCGCTCCAATTAACCCGAGCAGCATCCCCTGCAGTTCGGCAAGGTCCCGTACCTCGTGATGCGCAGCAGGCGCCACATCCGCCGGCCAGCCGGCGCCATCGCGATTGAGCCAGACGGCCTGCATGCCGAATGCAGCGGCGCCAGAGACATCACTATGGACATCATCGCCCACATGAACGATTTCTCCGGCTGGGACACCCGCCCGGTTCGCGGCCGTCTCGAATACCAAATGCGAGGGCTTCGCCGCACCCAACTCCACCGCCGACAAGGCAAAATCGAAGTACTGCCCCAGCTCGAGGCGTCGGACCTCGGCGTTGCCATTGGTCAACGCCCCGATGCGCACACGCCCCTGAAGCGCGCGTAACAGTGGCAGGGCATCGTCATACACGCGCACCGCATGGCGTGCATCAAGGAACACCTCAAAGGCCTCCTCAACGAGGGCGTCAAGCGCTGCCCCGGTGTAGCCTGCCAGGCGCCCTGCCTCGTCAAACGCGGCACGCCGCAACGCCGTGACATCATGCGCGATGTCAGGCCGTGTCTCAGCGATCTGACCACGCAGTGTGCCGAGCCCGTCCCGATCGAATCGGGCCGCCACCGCGGGATA
Organism: Spiribacter salinus M19-40; assembly: GCF_000319575.2. Classification (NCBI taxonomy): domain Bacteria; kingdom Pseudomonadati; phylum Pseudomonadota; class Gammaproteobacteria; order Chromatiales; family Ectothiorhodospiraceae; genus Spiribacter; species Spiribacter salinus. The sequence goes on from NC_021291.1 coordinate 1,296,110, forward strand.
ACGCTGCTCAAGAAAGCCCTGACAGACCGACTCCGCATGATGCAGGACCCCGGTCAGGTCCCAGAGCGTGAAATCCAGATCAAAGGTCACGGCGCGCACAGGCGCCTCAAGCGGACGCGGGATCATGCGCGCTCCTCGGCGGGCAGCGTGCGCCAGACACAGGCACCCCCTGCCGTCTGATCCAGGCGCTCAAGCCAGGCCTCATGCGCCTCGCGCTCGGCCTCATTCGGCTCAATCACAGGCAAGGCGGGTCGCTGCGTCGTCACCGGACGGATCGCCTCAGCGGTTAGCGCAGCGCCGGTGGTTTCCTCGGCACCCAGCCCCAGGCCAACCTGCCCGCCGGTCATCGCCAGATAGACGTCGGCCAGGATCTCGGCATCCAGCAGCGCCCCGTGCAACGCCCGACTGCTGTTATCGACGCTGTAGCGACGACATAGCGCATCCAGGCTGTTGCGCTGCCCGGGATGACGGCGACGGGCGAGCTCGAGGCTATCCAGAATCTGGCAATGATCGGTGAGACAGCCCCACGCCTCCCCCAGACGAGCGAGCTCGTGGTCAAGGAAACCCACATCAAACGGCGCGTTGTGAATGACGACCTCAGCCCCGCCCACAAACGCGATGAAGTCCTGGGCTACATCGGCAAATCGTGGCTTGTCTGACAGGAATGCATCGCTGATACCGTGCACGGCGGCCGCTTCCGGATCCACGGGCCGACCAGGGTTGAGGTATTCATGAAACGTCCGGCCGGTCGGCCGGCGCTGCTCCAGCTCATAGCAACCGATTTCAATGACGCGATGGCCATCCGCAGGCTCAAGGCCGGTCGTCTCTGTATCCAGAATGATCTGTCGCATCAATCCGTTACCCCTTGAAGTTCGTCGATGCCCTGGTTGGCGAGGGCGTCCACCCGCTCGTTCTCGGCATGCCCGGTATGGCCTCGCACCCAGTGCCATTGAATCTCGTGCTGTGCGGTCAGGGTATCCAGACGCTCCCAAAGATCCCGATTTTTAACCGGTTTTTTTGAGGCGGTCCGCCAACCGCGACGCTTCCATGCTGCCATCCACTCCGTCACGCCTTTGCGCAGGTACTGAGAATCCGTTGTCAGCTCGACCCGACACGGCCGGGTCAGCGTTTCGAGCGCGGCAATGGCCGCCATTAACTCCATTCGGTTATTGGTGGTCTCGTGCTCGCCACCGTGCAGTTCGCGCTCGGCCTCACCGGTGCGCAGCAGCGCGCCCCAGCCACCCGGTCCCGGATTACCGCGACAGGCACCGTCGGTGTAAATTTCAACCTGCGTCATGCCATTGATCCCGTCGTGCATGTCGTGCCCCGGCCTCGGTCAGCCCGCCGGGGATAAGCTCCAGTCGCTGATGCCAGCGCGCAGCCGGTGGTGCCACACCCCCCACTCGCTTTTGACCCATCACCAAATTCACGCCAGCTAGCCAGCGCAGTCCAGCACCCAAACTTTGACCATACACGACCCGGGAGGGCGCCTGACGTCGCCGCAGCCGATCGGGGACTGGGGGGAGCAGCGCGAGGCCCTCATGCGGGCGCGGCGTCAGCCCCAGCAGCTGCATCCAGTCAGCGACCCGCCAGGGGCCAAGATAACGACCGCCCCAGGGCGGCTGCGCCCCTTTCGGCGCCATCAGGCGCCGCAACCCCCAAAGACTCAGGGGATTGAACCCCATGACCAGCATATGGCCCTCAGGCGCCAGAACGCGTGCCGCCTCTCGAATCACCTGGTGAGGCCGGTCCGTGAACTCCAGCTGATGAATGAGGACCACCACGTCCACGCTGCTCGATGCGAGTGGTAAGACCTCACTCTGGGCCTGCAGGTCGATTGGCCCGCCAGGCCAGTCATCCAGCACCCATTGACGGGCATCACCGTAGACCGTGGGGCAGCGCCCGCCCCCATAGGCACCAACCTGGAGCACGCGCCGCGCATACAGACCGGCCAGTCGGCGAGACAGAAGCCGGGACTCCCGCTCGGCCAGCTCCTGCCCGGCCCGGGTGGCAAACCATGCGCGGAGTTTGTGCATCAGGGCGCTCTCCTCATTTTGAACCGGTCCAGCCATTTGAGGCTCAAGGGCGCACGGGGTAGCATGCGCGGATGCTCGAAGTCACGCCAATCCCAGTGCTCAGCGATAATTATACCTGGCTGCTGCGCGCGCCACAGGGTGACACCGCGGTGGTTGTGGATCCGGGAGAGGCGGCGCCAGTCGCGAAAGCCCTTGAGGCAATGGGCGTTAAGCTAGCGGCGATCATGATCACCCATCACCACACCGATCATATCGCTGGCATTGAGGGGCTTATCGGTAACGGGCTACCCGTCTACGGACCGGCTGACAGCCCGATCCCCTTTATCAGCGATCCGGTCAAACCGGGCGAGACCCTGACACCACCGGGCCTCGGGCCAACGTTTGATGTGCTTGGTGTACCGGGTCACACCCTCGATCATCTTGCGTTTTTCGGCGATGGACTGCTGTTTGCGGGCGATGCGTTGTTCGCGGGTGGCTGCGGGCGGATGTTTGAGGGCACACCCGCGCAGATGCAGGTGTACCTCAGCGAGCTGAGAAAACTGCCGGGTGAAACGCGGCTCTACTGCGGTCACGAGTACACCTTGGCCAACCTGACATTCGCGCTGGCCGTTGAGCCCGACAATGTTGCGCTCCAGGCGCGTCATGCGCAGATTGAGCAGCAACACGCCCGCGGTGCCATCACCCTCCCCTCCACGCTTGCCGAGGAATGCGCGACCAACCCGTTCCTGCGCTGGGATGTCGAGGCCGTGATCCAGAGTGCCGAGGCGCAAGCCGGGCACGCGCTTAGCGACCCTGTCGACGTCTTCGCCGCTTTGCGGGCATGGAAAGATCGATTCTAGAAGGAGCGACCCCCTCGTGCAGATGACTCGAACCTGGCTGCTGCTTGTGGCTGTCTTTATCGCCGGATGCGCCACCGTCGAGCCGGATCCCCCCTCTCAAGACCACGCGAAAGCGAGGGCTGGCCTGGCCGATGCGGTGACAACAACAGACGGCGAAGCCAACGAGCCCGTCGAGGATGTCTGGCAGCGTATTCGCAATGGCTACGATATCCCCGGCCATGAGAATGCCCGGGTTACCGCCGAGCTACGGCAGTATGCGAGGCTGACAGATTACTGGGCTCGAGTCTCTGAGCGGGCAACCCCGTATCTCTTTCATATCGTCGAACAGGTTGAAGCGCGGGACATGCCCCTTGAGCTCGCGCTGCTGCCCATTGTGGAGAGTGGTTTTCAGCCATTTGCGTATTCACACGGCCGCGCGGCAGGCATCTGGCAATTCGTGCCCGCCACTGGCCGGCACTACGGCCTCGATCAAAACTGGTGGTACGACGGCCGACGCGATGTCCTGGCAGCCACCGATGCCGCCTTGACCTATCTGACTTATCTCAACGAGATGTTCGATGGTGACTGGCTACTCGCACTGGCCGCCTATAACGCCGGCGAGGGCACCGTCTCCCGGGCGATTCGGCGCAACCGCAATGCCGGTAAGCCCACCGATTACTGGTCGCTCGATCTACCACGCGAAACCATGGCCTACGTCCCCCGGCTGCTGGCCATCAGCGAACTGGTTGCTGCGCCGGGCACGCACGGTATCGCCCTGACACCGATCCCCAATCGGCCCGCGGTCGAGGTGGTCGATCTCGACAAGCAGATTGATCTGGCGCTCGTCACTGAGCTCGCCGATATTGATATGGAAACCCTGTATGCCCTCAACCCCGGGTTTAACCGCTGGGCCACCGCACCGGATGGGCCGCATCGCCTGCTGTTGCCGCAGGCGCGTGCAGCGGATTTCCGAACCCGGCTCGCGGAGATCCCCTCGACGGACTGGATGCGCTGGCAACGCCATGAAATCGCCGCCGGAGAAACGCTTGGGCAGATCGCTGACCGCTACCACGTCACCGTCTCCACCCTTCAGGAGGCTAACAGCCTCGATACGCATATCATTCGCGCGGGTGGCCACCTGATGGTGCCGATGGCCAGCCGGCCCGACAGTGCTTATTCGCGCACGGTGAGCGCACGACAAACGGCGACGCAGGACACGCAGCGCGCGGGGCGAGAGCGGACCAATCACGTGGTTCAAGCCGGAGACAGCTTCTGGTCCATTGCACAGCGCTATGGCGTGAGCGTCCGGCAGCTTGCGCGCTGGAACAACATGGCACCCAAGGACATACTGTCCGTTGGTGAGCAGCTGGCGGTCTGGACCGATGAGTCCAAGATGCAGCGCTCCACCCCGCTGGAGCGGTTACAGGCAGTGACTTACACGGTCCGCGAAGGCGATTCGCTGTATTTGATTGCTCAGCGTTTTGGCGTGGGTGTTGCCGATCTGCGGCAGTGGAATAACCTGCGCGAGGGCGGCTATCTGCAGCCAGGCCAGCGCCTGGAGATGGAGGTGGATGTCACCGCTCAAGCCAACTGATGTGGTTCAGTCATCCTCGGGCAAAGTGACATTCAGCTCGAGGACTTCACAATCCCCCTCGCGCTCGACCTGAATGCGCACCGCATCATCCTCCACGGCAATGTAGCGCCGAATGACCGCAAGGATATCCTGCTGCAGGGCGGGCAGATAATCGGGGCCACCTCGATGCGTGCGCTCCCGGGCAACGATCACCTGCAAACGCTCCTTGGCCAGCGATGCACTTTGTTTTTTCTCGGATCGAAAGTAGTCCAGAAAACCCATTGGCCTAGCCCTTGAGCAGTCGGCCGAACAGGCCTTTTTTCTCACTCAGGAACCGGTGTTCCCGCGTCTCACCTAAATACCGTGCGACAACATCGTCGTACGCCTGCCCGGCATCCGTTTTGTCTTCAAGAATCACCGGAATACCGGCATTCGAAGCGTTCAGAACAGCCGGCGATTCCGGGATCACGCCAAGGAGGTCGATGGACAGGATGTCGTGGATATCTTCCACGCTGAGCATCTCCCCCTTGCCCACCCGCGAGGGCGCGTAACGCGTCACGACCAGGTGCTCGGTGACTGCGGCCTCGCCCTGCTCCGCGCGCCGGGTCTTACTGGCCAGTAAACCAAGGACTCGGTCCGAATCCCGAACAGACGAAACCTCTGGATTGGTCACCACCAGCGCATCATCTGCGAAATACATCGCCAGGTGCGCCCCGCGCTCAATGCCCGCCGGCGAGTCACAGACGATGTAATCATGTGTCTCCGCCAATGCCTCGAGCACCGACTGAACCCCTTCAAAGGTGAGTGCATCCTTGTCGCGGGTTTGTGAGGCCGGCAGGATCTCAAGGCCGTCGACTCGCTTGTCACGAATCAACGCCTGGTTGAGATTCGCCTCGCCATTGATGACGTTGACGAAGTCGTAAACCACCCGCCGCTCACACCCCATGATCAGGTCAAGATTGCGCAGGCCCACGTCGAAATCGATCACCACCGTGCGGTGCCCCGCTTTCGCCAGGCCTGCGGCGAATGCAGCGCTGGTCGTGGTTTTGCCAACGCCTCCCTTGCCCGATGTCACCACCACGATTCTTGCCACATTAACCTCCTGAACCTAAAGCGGTGTCACTGTCAGGGCGTCGCCCTGCAGAGAGACCATTGCCGCGCTGCCGCGCAGCGAGGGATCCATCTGATCGCTGAGCTGATACTCACCAGCGACGGCCACCAGCTCTGCCTCCAGCGCCTGACAGAAGATACGCGCATCCTGCCCTCCCTGCACGCCAGCCAGCGCGCGGCCCCGGAGACTGCCATAAATATGGATATGGCCGTCGGCCATCACCTCCGCGCCCGCACTGACGGGGGCTGCAACCACCAGATCACCGCCTCGGGCGTAGATCTGCTGCCCTGAGCGTACCGGCTGCGTCACCACGCGGGCCGTGGCCTGACGGGGCTCAGTTGCCCGCTCACCGCCCAGATTCCTGACCACGCCGAGCCCGGCCTGAGCGGCCGAATCAGCGGGCAAATCACTCACCCCCACCGGCAGCAGATCCCGGGCGCGAAGGCCATCAGTCAATGCCTGCAGGGCGTTTCCGCTCAGGTCGAGCTCAGTCGACGCGGTGATCACCAGCGGCATACCAGTAAAGAATCCCGGCGCCTGCGCCAGCCGGGCGTCCAGCTGAGCCAGTACGTGATCCGGGTCGGCGCTTAGCACCTGCAGCACGCTGAGCGTGGCCATGCGTCCCTTGATCTCAAAGGCCGCGGATTCGCCGAGATGGACTGCCATGTCAGTCGAGGAGTCGGTTCATGCGGCGCACGAAGCCGGCGGGGTCGTCCAGACGGCCGCCATCCATCAGCACCGCCTGTTCGTAGAGCAACGACGCCCAGTCATTCAGCGGCGCCTGTTCATCCGCTGCCAGCCGCTGGATGATCGGATGGTCCGGGTTGATCTCGAGCACCGGCTTCTGGGCAGGCAATTCATGCCCCGCTGCCTTCAGCATCCGTTGCATATTGATGCCGAAATCGTGCTCGGAGACAACAATGCATGCGGGTGAGTCCGTCAGTCGGCTGCTGGCGCGGACATCCTCCACCTGCTCGCCGAGCTCGGACTGCAGTCGCTCCAGCAGGGTTTTGACCGACGCGCTGGGTTCCACCGACTCGGGCTTTTCTGCCGTGTCTTCACCCAGATCATCCAGCTCAAGCTCACCCTTGCCGACCGCCCGCAGCGGTGTGTCCTTGTATTTGGACAAATGCGCCACCAGCCATTCATCAACGGGCTCTGCAAGCAGCAGCACTTCCACGCCACGCTTGCGAAAAACCTCCAGGTGCGGGCTGTTGCGTACCGCTGCCAGACTCTCTCCGGTCAGGTAGTAGATCGCCTTTTGCCCCTCTTTCATCCGCTCCAGGTAATCGGCAAGCGAGACGCGCTGCTCTTCTTCATCCTGGGTCGAATGGAACCGCAAAAGCCCGGCAACCTTTTCTGCATTGCCGGGGTCTTCAATCGGGCCTTCCTTGAGCACGGTGCCAAAGGCGCTCCAGAACCGCTGGTAGACCGCCGCATCGTCTTTGGCCAGACGCTCCAGTGTGTCCAGGACCCGCTTGACCGATGCCGCGCGAATCCGGTCAATCAGCCGATTGTGCTGAAGCAGCTCCCGAGAGACGTTAAGCGGCAGGTCATCCGAGTCGACCACCCCGCGCACAAAGCGCAGATAGCGCGGCAACAACCGGTGCTCGCGGTCCTCCATGATGAAGACACGCCGAACGTACAGCCGAAGCCCGTGACCCGACTCCGGCTCGAACAAGTCGAAGGGACGCTGAGCGGGAATGAACAGCAGGGTTGTGAAGGACTGATCACCCTCCACCTTGTTGTGCATCCAGCGCAGCGGGGGTTCCGTGTCGAAGCTCAGCTGCTGATAGAACTGCTGATAGTCTTCGTCTGACAGCTCACTTTTCGGACGCATCCAAAGGGCCGAGGCCTGATTAACGGTTTCAGCCTCATCCTGGTCATCCAGCAGTCGGATCGGAATCGCAATGTGATCGGAATAGCGGCGAATGACCTGACGCAGGCGGTCGCGGCTCAAGAATTCGTCCTGGCCCTCGGCAAGATGCACGGTTACATCCGTGCCGCGGCGCGCCCGAGGGCTCGCCTCCAGAGAAAACTCGCCCTTGCCATCAGACTGCCAGCGCACGCCCGCATCGGCTGACTCTCCGGCTCGGCGCGTATGCACCGTCACCGAGTCCGCCACGATGAAGGCCGAGTAGAAGCCCACACCAAACTGACCAATCAACTGCGAGTCCTGCTTTTGATCCCCGGTGAGCGCATCGAGAAAGCGCCGGGTACCCGAGCGCGCGATCGTGCCGAGGTTATCGATGACATCCGTGCGATTCATGCCGATGCCATTGTCCGAAATGGTAATGGTGCGCGCGGACTCATCGACTACGATCCGCACCTCAGGCTCAGGATCGTCCTCGAACAGCGCAGCGTCCTGCAGGGCCTCGAAGCGCAGACGATCGGCGGCATCCGCTGCGTTGGAGACGAGTTCGCGAAGGAAAATCTCGCGGTTGCTGTAGAGGGAGTGGATCATGAGATCCAGCAACTGCCGGACCTCGGCCTGAAATTCGAATGTCTCCGGGGTTTTCGTTTCGCTCATCATTCAGACTTCAGAACGCCTCCGAGGGGTCCACACGACCCCCACGGCCAATTTCAGGAATTTCGCGACTCGGGATATGCTCCCCGGTCACCATCTGTTTGTAGCCCATGCCCGGCCCCACCATGGGATAGACACCGGCATCAGGATCAATCATCACTTCCAGGAAGGCCGGCCCGGGGTACTCCACAAAGGCGCGAATCACCTCGGGCAGCGCTTCACGGTCACTGCAGCGACGGGCAAACTCGAAACCATCCGCTTCCGCCGCCTTGATAAAGTCTTTCCGGTGCAGCGATTTATCGCTGCCCGAGAAGCGGTCGTCAAAATAAAGCTTCTGCCACTGGCGCACCATGCCATCGCCGTTGTTGTTCAGCAGCAGGATCTTGATAGGCAAACCGTAGGTGGTCACGGTCTCCATTTCGCCAAGATTCATGCGCAGGCTGCCGTCACCATCAACGTCAATGACCAGTGCTTCGGGATTGGCGAACTGAGCACCAATCGCCGCCGGCAGCCCGAATCCCATGGTGCCCATCGAGCCTGACGTCATCCAGAGCCGGGGCAGACGAAAATCAAGGTATTGCGCGGCCCACATCTGATGCTGCCCGACTCCGGTGCTCACGATCGCCTCGCCGCCAGTGATGTCGTTGAGTGCGCGCATGACCCCCTGGGGCTGAATCCAGTCACCGTCTTCCTTGAACCCCATGGGGTGCTTTTCCCGCAGGGTCGTACAGTGTTGCCCCCAGCGCGAGAAGTCGCGCTGGAAGCCGACTCGGCGCCCATGCGCCAGCAGCGAGTGCATGGCATGGCCCGCTTCACCCACGTGCGACCAGTCCACGCCTTTGACCTTGCCGATTTCTGCTGCGTCGATATCGATATGAGCGATATGTTCGGCCAATGGGGCAAAGAGCTCGGCCTTGGCGGCCACGCGGTCATCAAATCGCGAGCCGACCGCAATGATGAAATCACAGTCTTCCACTGCATAGTTCGCATAAGCGGTGCCGTGCATACCGAGCATATGCAGGTGCAGGTCATCCGTGGTGTCCACTGCACCCAGGCCCATGACCGTGCTGACGCTCGGAATCCCGTATTCACGGGCAAACGCCGAAACGGCTTCGGCGCCCTCCCCATGGATGGCACCGCCGCCGACATAGAGCAACGGGCGGCTTGCGCTACCCAGCATCTCGAAAAATGCCTCGGCCTTCGGTTCGGTGACCTCGGTTTGACGAAGCGCCTCCATGCGCTGGCGATAGCCCCGAATTCCGAGTAGGCCCGTGCCCTTGAACTCGCCGACCCAGTTCTGGACATCTTTCGGCAAATCCACCACCACCGGGCCAGGGCGACCGGATCGGGCGACCTCGAACGCCGTGCGAATGGTCTCCTCAAGTCGCTCAGGCTGGGTCACCAGGAACACGTGCTTTGCACAGTTCCCCATGATGTTAACGATGGGCGCTTCCTGAAACGCATCCGTGCCCATCGCGCCCCGTGCCACCTGGCCGGTAATCAGCACCACCGGCACAGAGTCGGCCATGCAGTCACGAATCGGCGTCACCGTGTTCGTGGCCCCGGGCCCGGAGGTCACCAGAAACACGCCCACCTTACCGCTGCTGCGGGCGTATCCCGCCGCCATGAAACCCGCGCCCTGCTCGTTCGCCGGCACAACGAGCTTCATCGGGTCGACGTCGGCGTCCGCCCGCTCGCGCTCGTTGTAGCGGAACACGGCGTCATAGGTTGGCAGGATGGCGCCCCCGCTATAACCGAACACCGTGTCGACACCCTCCTGCGCCAGCACCTCGACGACCATTTCCGCGCCACTCAGCTGCTCGCCAGCGCGGGGATGGGTTGCCGGTGTCTGGGCCGGTGCGTCAGCCGTTTCGGCTTTGCTCGGGAGGGCGGCGTCGTCCATATTCTTGTCCCTAAAACAGTCAGTTATTTCCAGTAGTTAAGCATACCGGTGCGATGTAGCCAGCGACAAGCGTCAACCCGCGGCCTGACGGGGCCGGAACTGCAGCGATACGGAATTGATGCAGTAGCGCAATCCGGTTGGCGCTGGCCCATCCGGGAAGACATGCCCGAGGTGGGCATCACAGGCCCGGCATAGCGCCTCCGTGCGGCGCATGCCCAGCGTGTTGTCTGATTCCGTGGCAACCGCCTGGTCGTCCAGCGGCGCCCAGAAGCTGGGCCAGCCAGTGCCCGAATCGTACTTCTGCTCGCTGTCAAACAGCGGCGCATCACAGCAGATGCAATGAAAGACCCCATCGGCCTTCAACGCATTGTACTCGCCAGAAAACGGGGGCTCCGTACCCTTTTCGCGCGCCACGCGATATTGCTCAGGGGTCAGGCGGGAGCGCCAGTCAATGTCTGATAGGGATTGCTCTGTCGTCATGGTCAGCGCCTCTTTCAGGTTTGTCCTACAATAACGCGCGTCTTTACTGATGAGCGAGCACCATGGCCGAGCGTGACAGCGAGATTATTCTGATTAACATCTCTGGCAGTGACCGACCCGGGGTCACGGCGGCGCTAATGGGCATCCTTTCCGAGTATGACGTCCGCGTCCTCGATATCAGCCAGGCCATGGTCCATGAAAATCTCGCCCTCGGCATCCTGGTCAAGTTCCCCGCACTCAGCGCGTCAGCATCGGTGCTGAAAGACCTGCTATTCGAGGCGCATCAACTGGATCTGCGAGTCCGCTTCCAGCCAGTCAGCCGCGACGAATATCAGCACTGGGTCGTGGGTGAACACCAGTCCCGGTATGTCCTGACCCTGCTCGGCCGGCGAGTCACCGCCGCCCAAATTGCCCGCATCGCCGGCGTCACGACCGCCCACGGCCTCAACATCGAGGACATCGGCCGGCTGTCGGCTCGCAGCGCGCTGCATGATGACGATACCGAGACACGGGCCTGCCTCGAGCTCAGCCTGCGCGGCGAGCCCGATGACGCCGACGCCATGAAAGCGGCGTTTCTGTCCATCTCCCGGGAAATGGACATTGATATCTCTTTCCAGGAGGACAACTTCTATCGCCGTAACCGCCGCCTGGTGGTCTTTGACATGGACTCCACGCTGATCCGTGAAGAGGTTATCGACGAGCTGGCGCTGGAAGCAGGCGCCGGGGACGAGGTGGCGGCGATTACCGAGGCGGCAATGCGCGGCGACATGGATTTCCGCGAGAGTCTGATCAAGCGCGTCGCGCTGCTGGAGGGACTCGACGAGGCGGTACTGCAACGCGTGGCTGACCGCCTGACGCTCACCGAAGGTGCCGAGCGGCTGCTTAAAACGCTGCGCCTGCTTGGCTACCGCACAGCTGTCATCTCAGGCGGATTCGATTATTTCGGCCATCATCTCCAAAGCCGGCTTGGCCTGGATACCGTGCATGCCAATCAGCTTGAGATTGAGTCGGGCCGACTGACCGGCAAGCTGGTGGGTGACATCATTGATGGTGAGCGCAAAGCGACGCTGCTGCAGTCACTCGCTGATGAACTGGGCATCGAGCAGTCGCAGGTCATTGCAGTCGGGGATGGTGCTAACGATCTGCCGATGCTGCGCTCGGCTGGCTTGGGCATCGCGTTTCACGCCAAACCGCTCGTTCAGCGCAATGCCCGCCAGGCCATCTCAACCATCGGCCTGGACGGTGTGCTCTATCTCATGGGGATGAACGACGCAGAAAGCCCCCACTGATACCAGCGGGGGCTCTCACGCCCGAGTTCAGGCCTTGGCGCTGCCCTTGGCGCGAACCTTTTCCTTAATGCGCGCTGCCTTACCACGGCGATCGCGCAGGAAGTAGAGCTTCGCGCGACGAACGTCACCCCGGCGTTTCACCTGCACGCTCTCAATCAGGGGGCTATGCAGCTGGAAGACCCGCTCCACACCCTCGCCGTGTGAGACCTTGCGGAGTGTAAAAGAGGAGTTCAGCCCCCGATTACGCCGTGCAATAACAACGCCTTCGAATGGCTGCGTCCGCTCGCGATTGCCCTCGCGCACCCAGACGTTAACCAAGACGGTATCGCCCGGGTTGATCCCATCGAGCGAGCGCCCGGTGGACTCGACCTGCTCACGCTCCAGGTCCTCGATGATGTTGCTCATGACTGCATCCCCTGTCCTGTCAATAATCCTGCTCGCGACGATAGTCTTCGAGCAGTGTCTGTTCTTCGTGGCTTAGCCCGCGCTGCTCAAGCAGATCAGGGCGTTTTCGCCAGGTTCTTCCAAGCGCCTCTCGATGACGCCAGCGGGCAACCGCCTGATGGTCGCCGCTAAGCAGCACATCCGGCACGCCCTGGCCCGCCACCACCTCGGGGCGGGTGTAATGCGGGCAGTCTAGCAGCCCCTCGGCGAACGCGTCCTGTGCCGCCGAATCTGCATGACCCAGCACGCCAGGCAGCAGGCGGGCCACGGCATCCATCATGACCATGGCCGGCAACTCCCCACCACTGACGACATAATCGCCAATGGAGATTTCCTGATCGACCTCAAGCTCAATCAGCCGCTCGTCGATCCCTTCGTAGCGACCGCATAACAGAATAATCCGCCCGCAGTCTGCCAGGGCCGCCACCCCGGCACCATCCAGCTTTTGGCCCTCGGGTGTGAGATACACCACCGAAGCAGGCTCACCTGCGGCCCGGGCTGCCTGAATAGCCGCCCTCACGGGCTCGACCTTCATCACCATGCCGGGACCGCCACCGTACGGCCGATCATCCACCGTCCGATGCCGGTCCGTGGCGTAATCCCGCGGATTCCAGGTCACCAGTTCAACCAGCCCCTGCTCCGCCGCGCGGCCGAGGACGCCATGACCCATCACGGCATCCACCATGTCCGGAAAGAGCGTGATGACGTCAAAACGCATCGCGGCTCAAAACTCGGGATCCCAATCCACTCGAAGCTGCCCGGCTGTCAGGTCGACTTCGAGTACGTGCCGATCGGGCACATACGGAATGAGACGCTCCCGGTCTCCATCCACCACCAGCACATCATTCGCGCCGGTCTCCATTAATCCTGTCACCACGCCCAGACGCGATCCGTCGACGTTAATGACTTCAAGCCCCTGCAAATCGGCCCAGTACACCTCGCCGGGTTCGGCGGCGGGCAACTGCTGCCGGGGCACTCTGATCTCGTGGCCTCGCAGCGCCATGGCACTGTCCCGGTCGGACACGCCAGCCAGCGTGGCGATCAGGCCTTTCCCCTGCTGTCTCGATCCGAGGACAGCGTAGTCCCGGCTTTGCCCGTTCAAAACGAGCGTCCAGACCGGATAGTCAAAAATGTTTTCGCGCGGCCGCGTCGCTGAATAGACTTTGACGGCGCCGAGCACGCCATGCACTCCCACCACTTCGCCGAGCACAACATCCGCGGGCGACTCGCCCCCGTGCGGATCGGCGACTATGGGCTGATCAGGCGCTTTCGGCCTCTGCGGCTGCACCGCGCCGTGCCTGACGAATGAGCTGCACCACGCGCTCACTGGGCTGTGCCCCCTTGGCAATCCAGCGATCCACACCCTCAAGGTCAAGCCGCAGCGGCACTTCCTGCCCTGCCGCGACCGGGTTGAAGAACCCCAGACGCTCAATGAATCGCCCGTCGCGAGCGTTACGGCGGTCAGTCACCACCACGTGGTAGAACGGCCGTTTCTTGGCACCTGTGCGCGCCAGTCGAATGGTAACCATGCTTGTCCCTGAATTATCCGGTCAATTGATCAACCCGCGATTGTACCCGGGCGCCTACCGCCCGCCAAGCCCCGGTGGTAACCCACCCCCGGGCGGCATGCCCCCCGGCGGCATTCCGCCACCGCCACCGAGCTGGCGCATCATCTTTTTCATACCGCCCTTGCGGAATTGCTTCATCATTTTCTGCATTTGCTTGTGTTGTTTCAGCAGCCGGTTCACTTCCTGGACTTGCAGACCACTGCCCACCGCAATACGCCGCTTCCGCGATCCGTTGATCACCTCCGGTTTGCGCCGCTCGCCCGGCGTCATCGCGTTGATCATGGCGATCTGCCGGCGGACCTGCTGATCATCCATCTGCTGGCTGACCTGACTGCCCATCTGGCCCATACCGGGCAGCTTGTCCATCAGACCGTCCATACCCCCCATCTTGGTAATCTGCTGCATCTGCTCGCGCATGTCTTCCAGGTCAAACCCCTTGCCCTTTTTGAGCTTGCCGGCCATTCGCTCGGCCTGCGCTTGATCAACATTGCGCTCCATGTTCTCGACAAAACTGAGCACATCGCCCATGCCGAGAATCCGGGATGCGACCCGATCGGGATGAAACGGCTCCAAGGCATCGGTTTTTTCACCGACACCAAGAAACTTGATGGGCTTGCCGGTCACCTGGCGAATGGACAGCGCCGCGCCGCCGCGCGCATCGCCATCGGTCTTGGTCAATACCAGGCCGGTCAGCGGAAGCGCCTCATCGAAAGCGCGGGCCGTGCTCGCCGCATCCTGACCGGTCATACTGTCGACCACGAACAAGGTCTCCACGGGTTCCACTGCGGCGTGGACCCGGCTTGCCTCGCTCATCATCGCCTCGTCAACGGACAGCCGCCCGGCGGTATCCACGAGCAGGACGTCGTAATAACCCTTTCGCGCGGCCTCTTTTGCCGCCTTCGCGGTCTTGATCGGATCGGCTTCGGGGTCGGTCGGATGAAAATCCATCCCGACCTCATCCGCCAGGCGCTGAAGCTGGTCAATGGCCGCCGGTCGATAGACATCCAGCGAGACCGCCAGCACCTTCTTTTTCTCACGCTCGCGGAGCAAGCGGCCAAGTTTGGCAATACTGGTGGTCTTACCCGAGCCCTGCAGCCCCGCCAGCATGACCACGGCCGGCGGACGGGTACTGAGATCGAGTGCGTCGTTTTCCTCGCCCATGAGCTGCACCAGCTCGCCGTGGACGATTTTCACGAATGCCTGACCGGGTGTGAGACTCTTCATGACCTCGGCGCCCAGCGCGCGCTCGCGCACCTGCGCGATGAAGTCCTTGACCACCGGGAGAGCGACATCGGCCTCCAGCAGCGCCATGCGGACCTCGCGCAAAGTCTCCTGAATGTTGTCCTCGGTCAGGCGGCCCTTGCCCTTGATTCGCTTGCCAATGGCCTCGAGCCGGTCGCTGAGATTGCTGAACATCGTGTCGACGACCCCCGCGGTCGATACCGGAAATGACCCTGAAGTATAACAGGGGAGCGACTCGAACAGACCCGGGTTCTATGCCATCATCCACCCAATCATGCATGCCCTTCTCATGACCCTGGCGGTTGCACTGTATGCCGCCGCTCTGATTGCTCTGCTCGCCGGGCTACGCGACCGTGTGCTGATCGCCCGAAGCGAGCGCTTTGGCATGCGTCTGGCGATCCCAGCCGTCGTGGTCCACGCCATCCTGCTCTGGCAGAGCAGTTATACTGCTGCGGGACTCAACCTGTCCGTGCTTAACGCGGCCTCGCTGCTGGGCTGGCTCATGGCCGTCATGCTGCTGCTCGCTGCCCCTCGTCAGCCTATTCAAAGCCTGGGTCTGGTCATCTTCCCGTTTGCCGCACTGACCCTACTGGCAGCGGGTCTGTTTGGCGTGCCCGCGCGGACATTGGTCCCACTCGGCGCCCCGGTCGAAATCCACGTGATCTCCTCGGTCATCGCTTACGCTGTGCTCGGGCTTGCGACCGCGCAAGCCCTGTTGCTGGCCTGGCAGGAACACACGCTGCGCCACCGCCGACCTGGTGCGGTGATCGGCATCCTGCCGCCGTTACGCAGCATGGAGGCCTTGCTCTTTCAGCTGCTCGCCAGCGGTTTTGTCCTGCTATCCATTGCCTTGCTGACCGGATGGCTCTTTGTCGAGAACCTGCTTGCCCAGGATCTCGTCCATAAAACCGTCCTCTCCGGCGTGGCCTGGTTTGTCTTTGCGGCGCTTTTGATCGGGCGCTACCGCGCAGGCTGGCGCGGGCGGACGGCCATTCGCTGGACGCTGACCGGCTTTGTGCTGCTTGCGCTTGCGTATTTCGGCAGCAAAGTCGTGCTTGAAGTCATTCTGGGCCGCTAAGCCAACCACCGTGGATACGATTCCCTTACCCCTGCTGTTCACCATCCTCGGCGTGCTCATCGTGCTGTCAGGTTGTTTTTCGAGCTCCGAAACCGCCCTGATGACGCTGAACCGATACCGGCTGCGTCACCTTGCGCGGGATGGTCATCCGGGGGCGCGGCGCGCCGAAAAACTCCTCGGCCGCCCCGACCGGCTGATCGGAATCATTCTCCTCGGTAACAACTTCGTGAACATTGCGGCCTCGTCGGTGGCCACACTGATCGCATTGCGCCTCGGCGGTGAGGGCACGCTCGCCGCAGCAACGGGCCTACTCACCCTGGTCATCCTGATCTTCTCGGAAGTGGCGCCAAAAACGCTCGCCGCGCTGCGCCCGGAGCACATCGCATTTCCCGCCTCGTATATCCTCGGCCCGCTGCTGAAGCTGCTCTACCCGTTGGTCTGGCTCACGAACAGCATCTCCAATAGCCTCCTCCGCGTCCTTGGAGTCCAGCCCACTGAAGGCGGACAGTCCGCCCTCAGCCGCGAAGAGCTCCGAACGGTGGTCAACGAGGCCGGCGCCATGATTCCTCAGCGCCACCAAAGCATGCTGCTCAGCATCCTCGATCTCGATCAGGCCACCGTGGAAGACATCATGGTGCCGCGTAACGAAGTCGTGGGCATTGATCTTGAGGACGACTGGAATCGCATCCGCAGCCAGATTGCTGAGTCGGAATACACCCGATTGCCCGTCTACGAGGGCAGTATCGAAAAGATCCGCGGCATCCTGCATGTGCGTCGCGTTCTGACTGCGATGCTCGACAGCGAGCTCACTCGCGAACGGCTCCTCGAGCATATGCGGGATCCGTACTTTGTACCGGAAGGCACACATCTCCACGTACAGATGCGCAATTTCCAAACACTGCGACGGCGCATCGGACTGGTGGTGGATGAATACGGCGAAATCCTGGGCCTGGTCACGCTAGAGGACATTCTTGAGGAAATTGTTGGCGAGTTCACCACAGACCCCGCGGAATCCATCCGGGATATCCACCCCCAGCCTGACGGCAGCTATTTGGCGGCCGGCAGCGCGAGTGTGCGCGATCTCAAACGCCTGGTTGACTGGGAGCTACCGGCTGACGGCCCCAAGACGCTGAACGGCCTGATTCTGGAGCACCTCGAAACCATTCCCGAGCCCGGCACGGCGCTGCTCATCGATGAACACCCCGTCACCGTTCTCCAGACCGAGGAAAACCGGGTGAAAGTGGCGCGGTTATCCCCGCGCATCAAACCCCGGGCCAAACAGCCGAAACACGAAGACTAGCTCTGGCGCCGCCACAGTGTCTCACCGGCCTTGTCCTCGAGGAGGATGCCCTCGGCCAGCAACGCGTCACGAATCTCATCCGCCCGGGCGAAGTCACGCTCGGCACGGGCTGCCGCGCGGGCTTCAATCAATTGCTCGATGCGTCGGGTGTCTTCAAGCGCTGCATCGTCGCCGCCCTGAAGAAAGGCGGCAGGGTCACTGCCAAGCAACCCGAGCACACCGCCGAGCGATTTCAACGTCGCACCAAGGCCTTCAGCCTGCAATTCCTCGCCCGCTTCGCGCGCGCGGTTGAGCGCCCGCGCCAGATCAAACAGTACGGCAAGGGCTTCCGGCGTATTGAAGTCATCATCCATCGCCGCCTGGAACCGCGCTACCCAGTCGACATCGATGGCGCCGTCACCCTCGAGACCCCGTAACGCCGTGTACAAACGCGACAGCCCTGCACGGGCGTTGTCCAGCGCATCGTCATTGTAGTTGAGCGGACTGCGATAATGACTCGACAGAAGAAACTGACGGACCACCTCGGGATGGTGCACTGCCAGGACGTCCCGAACCGTTGTGAAGTTACCGAGCGACTTCGACATCTTTTCGTCCTGAATACGGACATGGCCGTTATGCATCCAGTAATTGACAAAATGCTCGCCCGTGGCGGCTTCAGACTGCGCGATCTCGTTTTCGTGGTGCGGAAATTTCAGATCAAGCCCGCCACCATGAATGTCGAAGTGATTCCCTAAGCACCGGGTCGACATGGCGGAGCACTCAATATGCCAGCCTGGCCGACCCGCCCCCCACGGCGATGGCCAACTCGGCTCGCCCTCACGCGCGGCCTTCCAGAGCACAAAATCGGCAGGGTCGCGTTTACGCTCGCCGGGCTCAATGCGGGCCCCCGCACGCAGTTCATCCAGGCGTTTGCCCGACAGGCGTCCGTAATCCGGAAAACGATCAACGGCGTAGTAGACATCACCGCCCGATGCATAAGCATGCCCACTGGCAATCAACTGCTCGATCATGGCAATGATCGCGTCCATATGGGCCGTTGCCCGGGGTTCGTCGTCTGGACGCAGGCACCCGAGCGCATCGGCATCCTCGTGCATCGCCTCAATAAACCGCGCCGTCAGGGCGTCGATGGGCTCGTTAACCGCTGCCGCGCGCTCGATAATCTTGTCATCGATGTCAGTGATGTTGCGGATGTAGCGCACGTCATAGCCGCAATAGCGCAGGTAACGCACCACCATGTCGAAGACCACCATGGCTCGGGCGTGACCAAGATGACAGTAGTCATACACCGTCATACCGCAGACATAGAGCCTGACCTGGGGCGGATTGGCAGGCCGGAAAACCGCCTGCTGCCCCGTCAGACTGTTATGGATCTCAAGCATTTGGCTGCGCTCCGGCGGCCTGTTCGGCTGCCTTGTTTAAACGGGTCCGACGGATATCCGCCGGCATGAATGCGATCACATCACCCAACCCCGGCCCATAGCCCAAACCGGTTAACGCAAAGCGCAGCGGCTTCATCAGCTGTCCACCGCGGCAACCCGTTGCCGACTCGAGCGCAGGCCGCAGCACAGCCCAGTCCATGTCATCCGCTGTCTCCAGCGTCTGTATTGCGGCACGGAAGAACTCGGGATCAGCGCCCGTCACCGCTGCGGTGGCGGCCTCCGTAAAAGCCGGTGCGGGGGCACAAAGACGCTCTGCCCAATCCTGCAGATCACCCAGCGTTTTCAGATTGGCACGCACCAATCGAACAAAGTCGGCCCGCTTTTCCGCAGGCACCCACGCCGGTTCGACGGCCTCCAGCAACCGCGCCTCGGGCAGCGTGGCCATGGCCTCGGCCTGCCAGTGGTCGAGCTGTGCCGCGTCATACCGAGCGGGCCCCCGCCCCAGTCGCTCAGGCTCGAAGCGGGCGGCCAGGGTATCCAATGTCTCCAGCCCGTCACCCGGCCCCGAGTTACCAAGCCGCGCGAGATAATTCACAACGGCTTCGGGTAAATAACCCGCGCGGCGTAGCTCGCCGACACCGGGCGCGCCGGTGCGCTTGGACAAGGGTGCCCCATCGTCCTCCACCACCAGTCCCACATGGCCGTATTGCGGCGTCGGGAGATCGAGCGCGTTCAGCAGCACGAGCTGGCGCGGCGTATTGCTGAGGTGATCCTCACCCCGGAGCACATGGGTTACGCCCATCAGGGCATCATCGATGGCGTTCGCGAGTAGAAATGACACCCGTCCGTCGGCGCGCTGGACGACGGGATCACCGAGCGCATCCAGGGCAAAAGACTGATGCCCCCGCACAAGATCCTCAAAGGCGACCGTGTCGCCATCCGGCAGTCGCAACCGGATCACGGCCGGCTCGCCGGCTGCCTGGCGCTGGCGCGCGTCCGCCGCATCGATCCGCGCGCAGCAACCGTCGTAGCGAATCGGCGCTCCCGCGGCTCGCTGCTGATCTCGCAGCGCTGCCAGCCGTTCAGCGGAACAAAAACACGGGTACGCCGCGCCGGTCTCAAGCAGCCCCGCTACCGCGCGTGAATAGTCGGCCGCCCGCGCCGACTGCTGCCACTGTACGGGAGGTGATGCCGCGCCAGGGCCTTCGTCCCAGTGCAGGCCGAGCCAGTGCAGGTCAGCCTGAATCGCCTCGAGGGCATGAGGATCCGTGCGCTCAGTATCGCTATCCTCGATGCGCAGCAGAAACGTCCCGTCATGGCGCCAGGCCATCAGGGCGTTGAACAGGGCCGTGCGCAGGTTGCCCGCGTGCAGCAAACCGGTTGGACTGGGTGCGAAACGGGTCTTGACGGACGTTGTGGTCATGGCTGGGCATGTTAATGGATGCCCCGCTTGCATGCAGCCGTCGTCGCAGTGATCCTTCACCGCATGACGCCAATGAATTTCAACTCGCACAAAGCACCGGTGCTTTTCATCGCCGATTTGCACCTCGACCCCGCCCGCCCCGAGGCGATCCGATCGTTCCTCGGCTTTGTTGCTGGGCCGGCACGGACCGCCAGCGCGCTTTTTATCCTCGGCGACCTGTTCGAGGCCTGGATCGGGGACGATGCGCGCCCGGAAGATGAACCCGTCGCGCCCGCACTCGCTGCGCTCGCAGCCGCCGGCACCGACGTCTTTCTCATGCATGGCAATCGGGATTTTCTCATCGGTGAGGCGTTTACCAGCGCCGCGGGCGCGACGTTGCTCGAAGAGCCGACCCGCATCGAAGTGGATAACGAGCCCGTGTTGCTGGAGCATGGCGATGCGCTATGCACGGATGACGAAACCTATCAGGCATTTCGCCGCCAGGTGCGCGACCCGGCATGGCAGGCGGAGTTTCTTGCATTAACGCCTGAGGCCCGCCTGGAGCAGGCCCGCGGCGCCCGTATCCAAAGCGGCAGCGACACCGCCGGCAAAGCGGACGCCATTATGGACGTCAACAGCCAGGCGGTGCAGCAACGCCTTGCATCGTGGCAGGCAAAGCGCCTGATTCACGGACACACCCATCGGCCTGGCCGCCATGCCCTCACGGTGGCCGCCACACCATGTGAGCGGATTGTCCTCGGCGACTGGTTCGAACAAGCCAGTGTGTTGCGGGTGGACGAGGGCCGGTATCAGCTGGAATCGACGCCGCTCGTCCCCTCATCAGCCTGACCACGGCGATTCAGGGCCCGAAGACGTTGCTCTGCACTGGCCCTCACGCTCGCGTTTTCATCATGGGCTGCCACCTCACCGAGCAGCTGCCGGTCAGTCAGTCGCGGTATCGCGGCCTCTCGCAAAACCGGCTCCCGGGCACTCCGGGCGACATGCGCAATGATCTGCCCATTGCAGCACGCCGCGAGCGCTGCCAGGCGATAGTCAAGATCCAGGTCATCACCGCCCGCCAGTAGCTGGCGGTAGCGGGCCCGTGCGGCCTCGCGCACACGCTCATCCGCGTCCGACTCGAGTGCCTGGCGCAGCAGCACGAGGTCAGACAAGCGCCGGGCCGCCGCCTCACGTACGCCGGCATCAGGGTCCGCGGCCAGCAGTCGGCGCAGCGCGTTCTGGCCTGCAAGATCCGCACTAATCGCCGCACGCCGAAGCGCGGGGTCTTTAGCGTGGATATCCGGCTTTCTTCGGTGCCAGGGCAACATCACTGCAGAGGATAAAACAAAACGCCCCGCACAAGGCGGGGCGTTACATCACGGCTCAGTGTCTACCGTGGTTCAGCGATCAGACATCGCCAGTTAGCCAGTAATCGATGCGATCCGGATTCTCCTCGATAAAGGCACCAATGGCCTCTTCATAGGACGTCTCCCGCGCCTCGAACATGTATTTCTGCAGCTGATCGATCGGGATATACATCCGGCTCAGCATCGCCGCAATCTCAGGCTGCTCGGCCGAGAAGCCTGAACGCGCCAGGGTATGGACCCGCTCCGGGCCGCCCAGCGCCCCTTCCGGATCTTCCAGATACCGCAGTTCATAAGCGCCAAACTTCCAGTGCGGGCTCCAGCCCGTGGCAACCAGCCATTCGTCACGGCCTACGGCCCGCTCCAGCGCGGCCGTCATCCCGGCACCACTGGAGGTCTGGAGGTTGTAACCACCCAGTTCGTAAGTCTCCAGGGCCTCTTCGGACAGCGAGGTCAGGCCTGCACCCGGGTCGATCCCGGTGATGGTGCCATCAAGCTTGTCCTGAACATCGGGATCGTTCAGATCGGCAAGGCTCGAGAGCTGATCTTCCGGAATATAATCCGGCACAACCCAGCCAAGACGGGCGCCGTTGTAGAGCACACCCAGGTTCTCGACGTCCGCGGCCACTTCCTCGTAATAGTCGCCGTGGGTCGCCGGGAGCCAGGCCATCATCATGGCGTCAATATCGCCCTCAGCCACGCCCTGGTACTGCGGTGCGATATCCGTCTGCGTCAGTTCCGCCTCGACGTCCGTACGCTCGTTAATAAGGCGGGCAGCGAGTTTGGTCACGAATTCCGCGTCCGACCAGGCGGTCCACCCGAATTCGACGGTGTCATCCTGTGCAGTGGCTCCGCCGGCAACGGCAAGGCCGAGTGCACCGGTCATTAGCATGCGCGATGTTTTATTCAACATCAGGATTCTCCTTCTTCGCTTCAGATTATCCCCGCGTACGGGGGGCATTATCGCTTGCGCGAAAATTCAGTCACGTCGTCGGCGAGTGCCGAAACTCTGCGTCATCCGGTCAAGGAGGATGGCCAGGACCACCACGCCGAGGCCCCCTTCAAATCCCAGGCCGACGTCGAGACGCTGGATCCCTGTCAGCACCGTATTACCGAGGCCACCCGCGCCAATCATCGAGGCGATGACCACCATCGACAGCGCCAGCATGATGGTCTGGTTGATGCCCGCCATGATCGATGGCATCGCCAACGGGATCTGGACTTTATAGAGGAGCTGGCGGCTGGTGCAGCCGAAGGCGAGGCCCGCCTCCACGTTCTCCTGGCTGACCTGGCGAATGCCGAGATTGGTCAGCCGCACCGCCGGCGGCATGGCAAAGATCACGGTGGCAATCGTGCCAGGCACCTTACCGAGGCCAAAGAAGATCGCCGCCGGGATCAAATAAACGAAGGGTGGCATGGTCTGCATGAAATCCAGCACCGGGCGGATGACTGCTGCGACCCCATTTCGACGCGCCATGGCGACACCCAGGGGCAACCCGGCTGCCAGCGCGATGATGCTGGCACCAATCACCAGCGCCAGGGTCTGCATGGTCTCCTGCCAGAGCCCCATCGCCGCGATCAGCAGCATGGCCAGCGCGGTGAAGGCGCCGAACCGCCAGCCCACACGCCACCAGGCAAAGGCAATGATGATCGGCCCGAGCACCCAGTCGGGCAGAAAGAGCAGCATGGACTCGAGGCCCTCGGCCAGGAACCCCACCCCGGCGGCGAAGCCGTCGAGTGGGCCCTCGAGATTATTGCGCACCCAGTCCACGCCGCCTTCGACGACGTCTCCCACAGGCAGATCAATCCAGTCTCTGAGATTCTTGGCCATTATGATTCTCCCGAGCGATCCAGCGTCTTCAGGACCGCTGATCTCGTGATGCTGCCAAGGTAGGTCCCGTCGTCATCGGTGACGGGCAGCGGGTGATGGCTCGAGGCGGATCGCGTGACCACTTCCGCCAGGGGCATCTGAGCGCTCACCGGCTCGAGATCAGCAACGAAGGCGTCTGCATAGCGCGGTTCGCCCGACTGATCCATCTGCTTGGCCAGCGACTCAGCCGTCACCGTCCCCAGGTACTTCTGGTCCTGATCCAGCACGACGCCGAGGTCACGGTTATTGGCATGCAGGCGCTCGAGCGCTGAGCGCAGTTTCACGCCGGGGCGCTCGAAAACCGTGACTTGGCGCCGATCGGCAATATCCGCGGCGGTGAAGACCCGGGTGACGTCCACGCCATAGAAAAATGACCGGACATATTCGTTGGCCGGATTGGCCACAATTTCTTCCGGTGTCCCAACTTGCACAACGGTGCCGCCCTGCATGATCGCGATCCGATCCCCAATGCGCATCGCTTCATCGAGGTCGTGGGAGATAAACACAATGGTCCGGCGATGCTCGCGCTGAAGGGCGACCAGCTCGTCCTGCATCTCCGTGCGGATCAACGGGTCCAGCGCAGAAAAGGCCTCATCCATCAGCATGATCGACGGGTCCACGGCCAACCCGCGGGCCAGGCCAACCCGCTGCTGCATGCCTCCCGAGAGCTCCTCGGGATAGCTGCGCGCGTTTGCTTTCAGCCCGACCTGCTCCAGGGCTTTCATGGCGCGCTCTTCCCGCGAGGCCTGCTCGACGCCGGAGACCTCCAGGCCAAAGGCGGCGTTTTGCAGCACCGTTTTATGGGGCATGAGCGCAAAGGACTGGAAGACCATGCTCATATCCTGGCGACGCAGCTGTATGAGCTCATCGCGTGACATGCGGTTCACATCATTGCCGTCGATCAGCACCCGGCCTGCCGTGGCATCGATGAGGCGGTTGAGCATGCGCACGATCGTGGACTTACCTGAACCCGACAGGCCCATCACGACAAAGATCTCGCCCTCTTCGATGGCGAACGAGGCGTCGCGCACACCCACGGTGTTCCCGGTGCGCTCGAAGATCTCGTCCTTGTCCAGGCCTTCTTCGAGCAGACGCATGCCCTCATCAGGGTTTGGCCCGAAGACTTTGTAGAGCTGCTCGACGGTGATTTTGGCGCTCATTTTGTCCCCCGATCCGCTGGACTCAGTGGTGGGGTTGCGCCGATACGATGGGCGGGGCGTCCGGGATGCATCCGGTGTGAGGAGGAAGGCTTTTTCTGCGGTCTCATACCGTCCGATAGCGGCCACGGGACCCATCAGGCTAGGAGTCATCGGACCGGCTTGCAACCCGCCCCGCCCCGTCGCCAACAGGGATTGAACACCCGAGCCCATTATGACGGGATCTCAGGATTTCAGGCCGATGACCAGATCCATGACATTGGTGCCGGTTGGCCCGGTCTGAACGAGATCGCCGCTGGCGGCCAGAAAGTGGCCCGCATCGGCAGCAGCCAGCGCGGTAACCGGATCATCGCCATTTGCCATGCCTCGCTGGAGCGTGCCCCCGTCGATCACGGCGCCGGCATCCTCACCGGGACCGTCCGCCCCATCCGTACCAGCCGCCAGCAGGCAACATGCGGTATCCGCCATGACCGAGGCGGCGGCCAGCGCCAGCGTCTGCATCCGCCCCCCTCGACCCGGATTGGCCGGGAGTGTGACGGTGGGCTCACCACCCCAGATCGTGATGCCGGGTGGGCCACTGACAACGGCCTCGGCGAGCGCCCGGCCAGCCACACTGGCCTCTCCCTCAATGAACTGATCCGAGCAGGATACCGCCCACCCCGCGGCCTGCGCGGCCTGCGCCACTGCCTCGCGGGCGAGGCGGTTACTGGCAATGATCGAGGGGTGCACCCGGACAAGCGCCGGGTTGTTCACAGCGGGCGGGGGTGGCGGCAAGGGCAACTGTACCGGCAAGTCCCGGATCACCTCTGCGGGGTCATCCGGGGTGTTCTGCCCGAAGAAAAGCCCGGAGCCAATCACCGCCGGATCATCACCGGGGACGTCCGAGATGAGCAACACATCGGCGCGGCGGCCACGCAACCGAGCGCCCAGTCGACCGCCCTTGATGCCTGAAACCGCGGTGCGAATTCGGTTCATCTGGCCGATATCCAGCCCGCTGCCCAGCAACCATTCGTTGAGCACTGACAACGCCTGGGGGTCAGCGCCGTCGGCCAGCTGCTCGACCAGGCTGGAGGCACCACCAGAGATCAGACAAACAAAGCGTGCATCGTTTGGCGTGTCGTCAAGATAATCAACCAGCGCCTGGCCGGCCGCCAGGCTGCGTTCATCCGGAACGGGATGCGGCGCCGTCAAGACCTCGACCGGGAGACGCCGGGTCAAATCCGCATCAGCATAGCCACATCGGGTAACGACTCGCCCGCCAAGGACATCATCAGCGCGCTGATCGGCCACACCGTGTGCCATCGCGACGGCCGCCTTGCCAATCGCTAGCAAATGAAATGGGCCATGGGGGATAGCCGAGGGCTCGTTCAGTGCCCGGGCGACTGCGGCACGCCCCTCGACAGCAACGATGCCCGCTCGATGGAAGCCCCGCAAGGCCTCACGCGGATCCGGATAGCCCACGGTCGAGATCAGCCTGAATGTCTTCCAGGTCTTCGAGGCCTACGGAGATCCGCACCAGACCCTCATGAATCCCCATGGCCAAACGCTGTTCCGCGGGCACCCGCCCGTGTGTCGTGCTGGCTGGATGCGTAATCGTGGTGCGGACATCGCCAAGGTTCGCGGTGATGGACAGCATCTGCGTGGCGTCCACGACACGCCAGGCCGCCTCACGCCCGCCAGCCACTTCAAAGGAGACAACGCCACCGAAGGCCTTCTGCTGCCGAGCCGCCAGGTCGCGCTGCGGATGATCTGGCAGCCCGGTGTAGAACACGCGCTCGACCTGCGGATGATCAACCAACCAATGCGCCAGCGCTTGCGCCTGTTCGCTATGCGCGCGCATACGCACACCGAGGGTTTCCAGCCCCTTTAAGAACACCCACGCATTGAACGGACTCATGCTCGGCCCAGCGGTGCGCAAAAAGGGAAAGATCTGTTCATCCAGCGTTTTCGCATCGCCAACCACCGCACCGCCAACGCAGCGGCCCTGCCCATCCAGGTACTTGGTGGCTGAATGCGTCACCAGATCGGCGCCGAAGTCGAGCGGGCGCTGCAGCGCAGGGGTGCAAAAACAGTTGTCCACCACCAGCCAGGCGTCATTCTCATGCGCCAGATCCGCCAGCGCCTGGATGTCGGCAACCTCCGTGAGCGGGTTCGACGGCGTCTCCAGGAAAAGCATGCGCGTTTCCGGGCGTACCGCGGCCGCCCAGGCCGCGGGGTCAGTCGGCGAGACGAAATCCGTCGTAATCCCGAAGCGACTGAGCTGATTGGCAAAAAGCGACGCCGTCGTCCCGAAGACGCCCAGCGAGCAGATCACGTGGTCGCCCATCCGTAAGAGCGACAGACAGGTGGCGAGGATAGCGGCCATCCCCGAGGCCATTCCAATCGCCCGCTCACCCCCCTCCATGGCAGCCAGGCGGTTTTCAAACGCCCGCACCGTCGGATTCGTGAAGCGTGAGTAGATATTGCCCGGCTCGTCACCAGAGAAGCGGGCGGCCGCCTCGGCCGCGCTCGCAAAACTGAAACTCGAGGTGGGGAAAATCGCTTCCGAGTGTTCCTGCTCGCCCGTGCGCTCCCAGCCACCCCGGAGCCCGGTGGTGTCAGCGCCCCAGCTCATGACTGCATCCGACCGAGGTCATTGACGGGTGCCACGGCGGGGCGGTTCATCACCTCATCCGCGCGGGCCTGCTCGAGGGCGAGAAGATACTCGGCGCTGATGTCGCCGGTCACATACTGGCCATCAAAACAGGAGCAGTCGAACGTCTCGATAGCCTCGTTCCCCTCGCGGACCGCCTCCATCAGATCACCCAAATCCTGGTAAATCATGTCATCGGCGCCGATCAGGCGGCGGATGTCATTCACCTCGCGATCATGGGCGAGCAGCTCGCGCGCCGCCGGCATGTCGATCCCGTAGACATTCGGGTAGCGAACCGGGGGTGCCGCTGAGGCGAAGTACACCTTGTTGGCGCCGGCATCCCGCGCCATTTCGATGATCTGCTCGGAGGTCGTTCCACGCACGATGGAATCATCCAGCAAGAGGACGTTCTTGCCGCGGAACTCCAGCTCGATCGGGTTGAGCTTCTGGCGCACGGACTTCTTGCGTACCGCCTGGCCCGGCATGATGAACGTCCGGCCAATATAGCGGTTCTTAATGAAGCCCTCGCGATAGGTGATATTGAGATCATTCGCCAGATCGAGCGCCGCCGTGCGGCTGGTATCCGGTATCGGGATCACCACATCGATATCATGGCGCGCCCACTCGCGCTGAATCTTGCCCGCCAGCATCCGGCCCATGCGCAAACGTGATTTATACACGGAGACGTCATCGAGCATGGAGTCCGGTCGGGCAAGGTAAACATATTCGAAGATGCACGGCGCCAGACGCGGCGCGACCGCACACTGGCGGGTGTAGAGGTGGCCATCGAGGTCAATGAACACCGCCTCGCCCGGGGCCACGTCACGGATAAGCGTAAAGCCCAGCACGCTCAGGGCAACGCTTTCCGAGGCAATCATGTATTCCGTGCCGGCGTCGGTCTCGCGACTGCCGAAACACAGCGGGCGAATGCCATTGGGGTCGCGAAAGCCCAGTACGCCGTAGCCGTTGATCATGGCAATCGCCGCATAGCCGCCACGGCAACGCTCATGAATGCCACTGACCGCGCCAAAGATATCTTCCTCGGTAATTCTCAGCTTGCCGAGCTCGCCGAGCTTGTGCGCGAACACATTGAGGAGGATTTCCGAGTCAGAACTGGTGTTAATGTGGCGCAGATCCTCGAGGAACAGATCGCGCTTGATGGCGTCGGCGTTGGTGAGGTTACCGTTATGCGCCAGGCTGATGCCGTAGGGCGAGTTCACGTAGAACGGCTGAGATTCCGCTGAACTGGAGCAGCCTGCCGTCGGATACCGGCAATGGCCGATCCCGACATTCCCCTGGAGCTGCATCATGTCCTGGGCGCTAAACACATCCCGGACAAGGCCGTTGTCCTTGCGCAGATGCAGCCGGCCATGCTCGAAGGTCATGATCCCCGCTGCGTCCTGACCGCGATGCTGGAGCACTGTCAGGCCGTCATACAGCGCCTGATTCACTGGCGATTTCGCCACCATGCCGATCACGCCACACATAAAGTCCTAGCCCTTGCCGTTGTCTGTTGTCTCACCGTGACCGCAGAACGCTTCCCAGTAAGCGAAGGCGGCCGAGCCATTCATTGGTGCCTGGGTCAGCGGCTCATACGCTTCCGCCGCCCCAAGCCAGCCACCGATCTGCTGATGGCAGACCCATGGCTGATAGGCGTCGGCAATGACCGAGTCCTGCCACCATGCTTCTTCAGGCAACGCAGTCAGGCCGGCGGCCAGAATCATCAAGCCCACGAGCAGGCTGCCGCGCACGCCCCCGAACACAATGCCCAGTAGCCGATCCGTGCCACTCAGGCCGGTGCGACCAACCAAACCCCGCGCGATGTAGCCAATCAGCGCACCGACGAGCAGCGTTGCGATGAAAAGGGCCGCGAATGCGATCACCGTTCTCAACATGGGGGAGTCGATCCATGGCGCCAACTCTTCGGCGCCGGTGCCGCTGTAACGGACCGCCACCATAAACGCCGCCACCCAGGAGACCACCGAGATCACTTCGCGGACAAAACCCCGGATTACACCAATCAGCACCGAAATGCCGATCACGCCAAGCAATGTGTAATCCAGCCAGTTCATCGCCATCTCGCCGAGTTCAGTGTATCAGCCGCCACCCTCATGGCTCGATGATAAAGCCAGGCAGTTCGTGCTGATCGGCCAGGGCCTGCGCCTGCTCTTCCGCCTCGGCGCGGTCATCATACGGGCCGGCCTGGACGCGATAGCTCACCTGGCCGTCTCCGCCCTCCTCGACGAGCCGCATGCCAAAACCATCATCACGAAGACGGGCTGCCAAGCCTTCGGCATTCTCCCGACTGCCGAAGGCCCCCACCTGCACAAAGAAGGCGGGCTCTGCCTCAGGCACGGACTCATCAGTCTCCGGGACAGGCTCACTGGTCACCACATCCTCAGGCGCCGCGTCTTCTGGCAGCTCTTCTGGCGGGTCTTCCAGCAGATCGGCCTCAGGCAGTGCTGGCACTTCCTCTCGCTCTGGGGCATCAGGCATGTCCAGCTCGATGTCCACCCGGGTCTGCTGTACCGGGCCACTGAGCAGCATCGGCACGAAAATAATGGCCAGGGCGACCAGAACAATGGCGCCAATCAACCGCTGTTTGAAACGCTGATCCAAAGCCGGCTTCCTCCCGTCAATCCAGGCCCAAGTGTCCGACGGGTCCCGATGTGTTGCAAGCGCTCTCCTGCGTTCGCATGAATGCCTCAACCACTCGGAACGACCCGGCTGCCACGTTCAAATCGCCCGATTGCCAACGGCTACCCAGGACACGACGGGCATCCGCAGCATCACCCGACCCCACAACCTCGGCACCGATGGCATGAAGCGCCGCCGTCACTGCTTCGGCCGAATGACTGGCCGGGTCATCAACATCGAGCACGAACCACTCGGTCACCCCGGGATGTAACTGCGTTATTAACGGCTCCAATGGCTTGCGCGCCATCAGCGCAAAGGCCAGACGAACCTGACCTTGATGCCGGTGGGTCGCAAGCCGATCCGCCAGCAGCGCAATCGCCGCCGGGTTATGCCCAACATCAAGCAACCAGTCTCCATCCGGCGCGCTCACCCGCTCCTGACGTCCGGCGAGTTGCGCACGAGCCAGCCCAGCCCGTAACGCCGCCTCGTCGAGGGCCAGATCAGCGTGCGCACCCCGCACGGCCATAACAGCGCCGGCGGCATTCGTGAGGGCCGCGTCGGGCAGCCAGGCAGGCCGTGGCAGATCATCTAACGCTTGTGATGCATGGCGCCAATTCCAGCACGCGTCGGCAGCCGTCAGGTCATAGTGGCTGCCGACCTGCCATAGCGGGGCGCCAATCGCTTCAGCCAGCTCGGCAATGCGCCGGGGCGGTTGCGGATCAGAGCAAACGACGGGACGCCCCGGGCGAGCGATTCCCATCTTCTCGCCCGCGATGGCTTCCCGGTTATCCCCCAGCCACTCCATGTGATCCAGATCGATGGCCGTCACGACGGCCAAATCAGCATCAAAGCAGTTCGTGGCATCCAGTCGTCCACCCAGGCCCACTTCCAGAATCCACGGCGCGGCATGGCGCGCGCGAAAGCACCACGCAGCGGCCAGCGTTGCAAACTCGAAATAGGTCAGTGTGATCTCGGCACGCGCGGCCTCGATCGCCTCGAAAGCCGCCAGGATGAGGGCATCATCAACCGGAACACCCCCGATCCGAATCCGTTCGTTGTAACGCAGGATATGGGGTGAGGTGTAGCTGCCGGGCTGCTGACCCGCCGCCGTATACATGGCCTCGAGACAGGCCACGGTGCTGCCCTTACCGTTCGTCCCCGCGACCGTAATGATGGGCGTGCCCACGTCGCGAAGCCCGAGCCGGTCGGCGACCGCGCCAACGCGGGCGAGGCCGAGATCAATCTCTTGAGGATGCACGCCCTCGAGCCAGCGGAGCCAGTCCTCGAGTGGGCTTTGGGTCACTGCGTGGTCAGGCGACGGCATCCGGCGTGCGGCCGGATCGCTCAAGGGGTGATGTCGCCTGGGTCAGCATGGCCAGGAGCGCCGCGATGCGGTCGCGCTGCTCGCGGCGGTCGACGATCAAATCAATCGCGCCATGCTCCAGCAGGAACTCACTGCGCTGAAAGCCCTCTGGCAGCGTTTCACGCACCGTCTGCTCAATCACGCGTGGGCCGGCAAACCCGATCAGCGCACCTGGCTCTGCCACAATGACATCGCCCAGCATGGCCAGACTGGCCGAGACACCGCCCATGGTGGGATCGGTCAGGACACTGACAAACGGCACACCGGACTCGGAGAGTTTCGCCAGCGCCGCGCTGGTTTTTGCCATCTGCATCAGGGAGAACAGGGCTTCCTGCATGCGGGCGCCGCCACTGGCGCTAAAGCACACCAGTGGCGCGCCGGTGGCGCGTGCATGATCGACTGCGCGCACAAAGCGCTCACCCACCACCGCGCCCATGGACCCACCCATGAAACGGAACTCGAACGCCACCGCGACCACGGCCACGCCCTGCACCTTGCCGGCCATGGCCACAAGGGCGTCCCGCTCACCCGTGGCTTTCTGTGCCTGACCCAGGCGTTCGCGATATCGGCGCGAATCCTTGAATCGCAAGATATCCACAGGCTGGAGGTCGGGGGCGATTTCCTCGCCACTGTCGGCATCGAGGAACACCTCGAGCCGACGACGGGCGCCGATGCGCATCTGGGCGTCGCACTTCGGACAAACGTCGAGGTTACGCTCGACTTCCGGGCGATACAGGACGGCGCCGCAGTCCTCGCATTTGGCCCACAAGCCTTCTGGCACACTACTGCCACGCGATCCGCCCTCAGTGCGAATGCGCGAGGGCATCAGTTTCTCAAACCAACTCAAGAGGCCGTCTCCAACGGTGTTCCATCCAGTCCCGCACGCAGACTGCGGGTGAATGCACCCACCTCGGCGCGCATGGCATTCAAATCCTCCGCGTTGTCCGCAATCCGCGAGACAATCGCACTCCCGACCACCACGGCATCAGCCACCTGACCCAGGCGGCCGGCATCGGCACCATCGCGCACGCCAAATCCCACCCCAACGGGCAGCTGCGTCGCCTGACGGATTGCATCCACGTGGCTCGCCACGCTGTCGACATCCAATGTGGCCGCGCCAGTCACGCCCTTGAGCGAGATGTAATAGACGAATCCGCGCGCATGATCGCAAATCGACTGGATCCGCTCGATGCCCGTGGTGGGTGCAATCAGCCAGATGGGATCAAGATCATGCTCGGCCAGTGCGCCGACCAGGTCGTGCCCCTCCTCAGGCGGCAAATCAACGGTCAGGACGCCATCGACGCCGGCCGCAGCCGCCGACCGAGCAAAGTCGAGATAACCGGTCTGCTCGATGGGATTGAGATAGCCCATCAGCACCACGGGGGTATCCTGGTCTTCACGCCGGAAGGCGCGAATCATCTCAAGGACGCCATTGATACCGGTGCCATGTGCCAAGGCGCGATCGCAGGCCGCCTGAATCACTGGCCCGTCCGCCATCGGATCCGAGAACGGCATACCGACCTCAATCACGTCTGCCCCGGCAGCCACCAGCTCATGCATCATGGGCACCGTCGCCTCAGGATGCGGGTCGCCGCCCGTAAGGTACGTCACCAGCGTGCGGCGCCCTTCGGCGCGTCGCTGGGCAAACCGATGCTCGATCCGGCTCATAGGGTCATCCCCTCAACTTCCGCCACGGTGTTGATATCCTTGTCGCCACGCCCGGAGCAGTTAACCACAATGGTCTGATCCGGCCGCATCTCGCGCGCCAGATCCTCGGCGTAAGCAATGGCATGGGCGGTTTCCAGTGCCGGGATAATCCCCTCGGTCTGCGCCAGCGAGTGAAAGGCCGCCAGCGCTGCATCGTCGTTGACCGCGATGTAGTTCACCCGGCCACCGTCCTTGAGCCAGGCATGCTCTGGGCCCACACCGGGATAATCGAGTCCGGCTGATACAGAATGCGTTGGCATGATCTGGCCGTCCTCATTCTCCATCAGGTAAGTGCGGTTGCCATGCAGCACCCCGGGCCGGCCGGCCGACAGAGGCGCGGCGTGGCGTCCGGTCTCCACGCCGTCACCGCCCGCCTCGACACCGTAAATGGCGACCTCGCGATCTTCCAGAAACGGATGGAAAATACCGATGGCATTCGATCCACCACCCACGCAGGCCACCACCGCATCAGGCAGGCGCCCATGTTCGGCGAGGCACTGCTCACGCGTTTCCCGGCCAATGACCGACTGGAAGTCGCGCACCATCTCCGGATACGGGTGCGGGCCAGCGACGGTACCAATGATGTAGAAGGTACTATCCACATTGGCTGCCCAGTCGCGGAACGCCTCGTTCAGGGCGTCTTTCAGCGTCCGCGTACCGGAGTCCACCGGCACCACCTTGGCCCCCATCAGCCGCATCCGATAGACGTTCACCGACTGCCGACGAACATCCTCGGCGCCCATGTAAACAATGCACTCCAGCCCAAGCCGGGCGCACACCGCCGCTGTGGCCACGCCATGCTGGCCCGCGCCCGTTTCCGCAACGATTCGCTTTTTCCCCATGCGCACAGCCAGCAAGGCCTGCCCCATGGTGTTGTTGATCTTGTGCGCGCCCGTATGATCCAGGTCCTCGCGCTTCAGGTAGATGCGCGCCCCACCGACGTTGTTCGACCAGCGCTCGGCAAGATAGAGCGGGGTCGGGCGGCCCACGTAGTACTTCAAATCCGAGTCGAGCTGGGCGCGGAACTCGGCGTCATCCCGATAGCGCGCATAGGCCGCGGAGAGCTCCTCAAGTGGGGCAATCAGCAGCTCTGGCACAAACCGCCCGCCATAGGGGCCGAAGTGGCCGGCGGGATCGGGGAACTGGCCGTAATCAACGGCCGTTTCAATGGCCTGTATGACGTTGGACACGGTAGACCTCTTCTGTAAAGGCGGCGACCTGATGGTCATCCTTGATGCCCGGGGCCGATTCAACCGCACTACTGCAGTCAACGCCCCAGGGTCGTGTCTTGCGGACGGCCTCGGCGACATTATCCGGGCCAAGACCACCGGCGATAATTATACGATGACTGTCGGGCAATGCCTGCCCCCAGTCGAAGGACTCACCGCTGCCGCCAGCGGCGCCCGGCGCGTGGCCATCCAGCAACAAAGCAGATGCCCGGGGGTGCGCAGCGGCCACCGCCCAGGGATCTCCGCCAGCCATACCAACGGATTTCATGTAGCGCCGGCCAAAACTGGTGCAGTAATCCGCTGGCTCACTGCCATGAAATTGCAGCACATCCAGTGGCACGACCGCCA
Organism: Spiribacter salinus M19-40; assembly: GCF_000319575.2. Classification (NCBI taxonomy): domain Bacteria; kingdom Pseudomonadati; phylum Pseudomonadota; class Gammaproteobacteria; order Chromatiales; family Ectothiorhodospiraceae; genus Spiribacter; species Spiribacter salinus. Next base: position 1,330,567 of record NC_021291.1, read on the forward strand.
GGATCTCACGAACCGCCTGCGGTTCGGCATCCAGAAAGAGCCCCACAGCGACCACCAGGGGTGGTAGCGCAGCGATAATCTGCGCTGCCTGATGCGGTGACACCGCACGCGGACTCGCTTCGTGAAAGACAAGCCCAATGGCATCCGCGCCCGCTTCAGCCGCGAAAACCCCGTCGTCGGGCCGCGTAATCCCGCAGATCTTGATTCGCGTACGCACTTCGTTAGCTTACTCGCCGGTCGGAATGGACGCAAAAGCCGGCGTCGTCGCTGGCCCTGGCAAATCGAAGGGCGCCGGATAACGAACCCCAAGCAGATACAACCCGGCTGCCGGCGCCGTAACACCGGCGACGCGCCGATCCCGTGCCTGCAGGACATCCGCCAGCCAGCCAGACGGACGCTCACCGGATCCGATCACCATCAAAGACCCCACCACGTTGCGCACCATATGGTGCAAAAAGGCATTGGCCTCAATCTCCAAGGCAATCAGTGCCCCGCGGCGCGCCAGCGACACCTCGGTCACCGTTCGAACGGGATGCCGCGCCTGACAACCCGCGGCACGAAAGCTGCTGAAATCGTGCTCACCCAGCAGACAGCCCGCCGCGGCCTGCATGGGCTCGAGGTCCAGGGCCTTCCATGTCCAGCCCACTCGGTTGCGCATGAGAACCGGGGCGAGTGCGCTTGACTGAAGCAGGTAGCGATACCGCCGGGCGACACCGCTACGCCGCGCATCAAATCTCTTGCCTGGGTGGGCTACCCAGCGCACCCCGATATCCGCTGGCAGGTGGGTATTAACGCCCCGCACCCAGGCCCGATCCGGGCGCTCGGCCTCCGTGTCAAAATGCACCACTTGGGAACAGGCATGGACACCCGCATCAGTCCGCCCGGCAGCGGTGACCCGCACCGGATGACCGGCAATCTCTGCCAGGGCCGCCTCCAGCTCGGACTGCACGGCGACTGCATGCGCCTGGGTCTGCCAGCCCCGATAGGCGCTGCCATCGTATTCCAGACCCAAAGCGATGCGCGGCACGGCTAGCCCCGCGGTGAGAGCGAAGGATCCTCACGCGACAGATTGCAGCGCATCAGTCGGCAACAACCAGGCGCAGCATGCGCCGGAGCGGCTCTGCCGCGCCCCAGAGCAGCTGATCGCCCACGGTGAACGCCGCCAGATACTCCGGGCCCATGCTCAGCTTGCGCAGGCGCCCAACCGGGATGTCCAGCGACCCGCTCACGGCCGCGGGGGTGAGCTGCTGCTGACTCGGCGTGGGCTCGTTGGGCACGACATGCACCGACTCATTGGCCTCGGCCAGCATCTGCTCAATATCTGCCAGGGGCGCATCTCGGCGCAATTTAATGGTGAGGGCCTGCGCATGAGAGCGCATGGCACCGATCCGAACGCAAATTCCGTCAATAGGAATCGGCTCGTGGTAGCGGCCGAGGATCTTGTTGGTCTCGACGCCCGCTTTCCATTCCTCGCGGCTCTGTCCGGAGTCCATCGGCTTATCGATCCACGGGATGAGGCTACCTGCCAGCGGTACGCCGAACTGCTCGGCGGGGTACGCGGCACTGTTCAGCGCGGCCGTCACGCCCTGATCGATCTCGAGGATGGCGCCGGCCGCTTCATCCAGCCGATCACCAGCGGCATCCCGCAAGTAACCCATCTGGCGCAGCAGCTCTCGCATGTGCTGAGCGCCGGACCCGGAGGCCGCCTGATAGGTCATGGGCGTGATCCACTCAACGAGGTCATGCTCGAACAACCCACCGATGGCCATGAGCATGAGGCTGACGGTGCAATTGCCGCCGACGAAGGTCCGAGTGCCCTCCGCCAGGGCCTGACGAATGACGCCTGCATTCACCGGATCCAGCACGATGACGCTGTCATCCTGCATTCGCAGGGTTGAGGCCGCATCAATCCAGAAGCCTTGCCAACCCGCCTTGCGCAGCGCGTCATAAACCGCCGCGGTGTAATCACCCCCCTGACAGGTCACGATGGCATCCATCGCGCTAAGGGCGTCGAGATCATGGGCATCCGCCAGTGTCGGCACCGGCTTGCCGACTTCAGGCCCGGGCAATCCTGTCTGTGACGTGGAAAAGAAGACCGGCTCGATGTCAGCAAAATCATTCTCGGCACGCATACGGTCCATTAGCACCGAACCGACCATGCCGCGCCAGCCGACAAAACCTACTTTTTTCATGACAACCTCTGGAATCGAATGCGAATGGGTCGGTGTTCAGCCCGCCTCGGCCCTCAGCGCCTCGACCACGGCATCCCCCATGGCGGCCGTCGGTGTGACCGAGTCGCCGGGTGCGGCCAGATCCGCGGTGCGAAGCCCGCTTGCAAGTACGCGGGCGACAGCTCGCTCAACGCGATCGGCGAGATCACCCTCATCCAGGCTATGCCGCAACATCATGGCGACAGACAACAGCGTCGCCAGCGGATTGGCCTTGCCCTGCCCGGCAATATCCGGTGCCGAGCCATGCACCGGCTCATAGAGGCCAAAACCCTGCTCGTCGAGAGAAGCGGACGGCAGCATCCCGATCGAGCCAGTGAGCATGGCCGCACAGTCCGAAAGGATGTCGCCGAACAGGTTGCCGGTCACCATCACGTCGAACTGACGAGGCGCACGCACCAGCTGCATCGCCGCGTTGTCGACATACATGTGGCTGAGCTCGACGCCCGGATGACTCGGTGCCAGCCCCGTCATCACCTCGCGCCAGAGCTCACTGGATTCCAGCACGTTCGCCTTGTCGACCGAGCAGAGCTGCCCTCCCCGCCGCTCGGCGGCGGCAAAGGCCACCTGGCCAATCCGGGCGATTTCGTCCGCGCCGTAAACCAGGGTGTTAAAGCCTTCGCGCACCCCGTCCGTGCGCTCGCGAATGCCGCGGGGATCGCCGAAATAAATGCCGCCCGTGAGTTCACGGACGATCAGAATATCAAGACCGGAAACCACCTCCGGACGAAGGCTGGACGCGCCAGCCAGTTCGGGAAACAGGATGGCGGGGCGCAGGTTGGCGAAAAGGCCGAGCTCTGCGCGGATCGCGAGCAAGCCACGCTCCGGGCGGCGTTCACGCGCCAGACCATCCCACTCAGGCCCCCCGACAGCCCCCAGCAAGGCCGCATCGGCCTGACGCGCCAGGCCAAGCGTTGACGCCGGCAGCGGCGTGCCCTCAGCGTCCACGGCACAGCCGCCCAGGTTGGCATACTCGAGTTCGACCGCCAGACCGAAGGCATCCGCAAGACAGCGAAGCACCTTATCGGCTTCCGCCACGATTTCCGGGCCAATGTGATCGCCCGGCAGCATCAGCACGCGATGGGTCATGCGCCGGCCTGATCAGCGAACAACCAGGGCGTGACGTTCCGTCGCTGGGCCTCGTAGGCGCGAATCTCGTCGGCGTGGTTGAGCGTCAGCCCGATTTCATCGAGACCCTCCACCAGCATGTGCTTGCGGTGGGGATCGATATCGAATGAATGCACGGCGCCTTCGGGTGTCACGACCTGCTGGGCCGGGAGGTCCACCGTCAGTGTGTACCCTTCGTTGGCCCAGGTTGCTTCGAACAACGCCTGCACTGAGTCAGCCGGCAAGCTGAGGGCGAGAATGCCGTTCTTCGAGCAGTTGTTATAGAAAATATCCGCAAAGCTCGGGGCAATCAGCACCCGAAAGCCAAAACCGGCGAGCGCCCAGGGGGCATGCTCGCGCGACGAGCCGCAGCCAAAGTTCTCACGGGCCAGCAGAATGCTTGCCCCCTGATAGCGCGGCTGGTTAAGAACGAAGTCTGGGTTGAGCGGGCGGTCGCTGCAATCCTGTCCCGGCTGCCCCTCATCCAGATAACGCCATTCATCAAAGAGGTTCGGCCCGAATCCCGTGCGATGAATGGACTTCAGGAACTGCTTCGGAATGATCGCGTCGGTGTCGACATTGGAGCGATCCAGCGGCGCGACCAGGCCTTCGACCTGGGTCAATGGTTCCATGCTCATGCTTCCACCTCGCTGACATCCACGAAATGCCCCGCCACGGCAGCGGCGGCCGCCATTTCCGGGCTCACCAGATGAGTGCGTCCGCCTGCGCCCTGGCGACCCTCGAAGTTGCGATTAGAGGTGGACGCGCAGCGCTCGCCCGGACTGAGCCGATCGGGGTTCATGCCCAGACACATCGAGCATCCGGCATCCCGCCACTGGAAGCCGGCGGCCTTGAACACCTGATCGAGTCCCTCCTGCTCGGCCTGCCACTTCACCAGGCCCGAGCCGGGAACGACCATCGCCTCACGAATCCCGGCGGCAATGCGCTTGCCCCGCAATACGCGAGCGGCCGCCCGCAGGTCCTCAATCCGCGCATTGGTGCAGGAGCCGATGAACACTTTTTCCGGGCAGATCTCCCGAATCGGGGTACCGGGCTCAAGGCCCATGTATTCCAACGCGCGCAGCATGCCAGCGCGCTTGGTCTCATCCTGCTCGACAGCGGGATCGGGCACGACACCGTCGACCGGCACCACCATCTCCGGCGAGGTTCCCCAGGAGACCTGGGGCTTGATCTCGGCGGCATCCAGCGTGACTACCCGATCAAATTCGGCATCCTCGTCGCTGACCAGCGACCGCCAGTACGCCACCGCGCGGTCCCACATCTCGCCGGTCGGCGCATAGGGACGGCCGCGCAGGTATTCAATGGTGGTCTCGTCCACGGCGACCATGCCGCAGCGAGCCCCCGCCTCGATGGACATGTTGCAGATGGTCATCCGACCCGACATGGGCAAGGCACGAATCGCCTCGCCACCATATTCCACGGCATAACCCGTACCACCCGCGGTGCCAATCTTGCCGATAATCGCGAGCATGATGTCCTTGGCAGTGACACCAGGGCCCGCCTGACCATCCACTCGAATCAGCATGCGCTTCGACCGTGACTGGACCACCGTTTGCGTTGCCAGGGCGTGCTCGACTTCTGACGTGCCGATACCAAACGCCAGGGCTCCCAGCGCACCATGGGTTGAGGTGTGCGAGTCGCCGCATACCACCGTCATCCCGGGTTGGGTGGCGCCCTGTTCAGGCCCGATGATGTGCACGATGCCCTGACGCCGATCGAGCAGACCAAACTGGGTGATGCCATATTCCTGGCAGTTCCGGGTCAGCGTCTCGACCTGCAGGGCCGAGACCGGGTCAGCGATACCCTGGGCGCGACCCGTGGTCGGCACATTGTGATCAACCACAGCCAGGTTGGCGTCCACCCGCCAGAGTGGGCGATTGGCCAGACGCAGCCCCTCAAAGGCCTGGGGCGAAGTCACCTCGTGCACCAGCTGCCGATCGATATACAACAGCGCCGTCCCGTCGCCGTTGTCGCGGACGACGTGCGCTTCCCAAAGCCTGTCGTAGAGTGTCTTTCCACTCATGGGGGTTCCTCGCCATGTCACGGTGCCAGTAGGCAACATTCGGATTATACGCGTTGGGCCGCCAGGGGTTAAGCCGCAGCCGGCGCACCGGCCGTGCGACGGGGTACGGATAACAGAATGGTGATCAGGGCAAGACTGGCAACACCCGCCGCCACATAAAAGGTCTGCGCGGGGCCAATGCCCTCCCACAACCAGCCACTGACCAGGCTGCCTAAGGCAACGCCGGCACCAAAGGTCATGCTGCTGTAAAGCGCCTGACCCCGTCCCTGCAACCCGCCGGTGAAATACTGGTCGATCAGCGAAATCGCGGCGGCGTGGTACACCCCGTAGGTTGCCGCATGCATGAGTTGTGCGAGGGCTTGCACCGGCATCAGCGCGGGAAAGGCGCCCACCAGAATCCAGCGCAAAACACCAAGGCCCATTGCAAGCGCGAGCAGATGACGGTGCCCGAAACGCGGCAGCCACCGGGGCATGAGCAGAAACACGCCTATCTCCGCGATCAACGCGATCGCCCAAAGCCCACCAATGGCCGAGCCAGAGTACCCGTAATCCTGCAGGTAGATGCTGTAGAGCGCATAAAAAGGGCCGTGGCTGGCCTGCAGGAAAAAACAGGCCAGCAATAGCCCGATCACCCGCGGCTGTCGCAAGACACCCAACAGATGGCCGCCGGCATGATCATGGGCGCGCGGGGCCGCCTGAGGCACAGTCAAACTGACGGTGGCCAGTATCAAAAACAGTGCGAGTAGCACCGTTGGCACAATGTCGGTGCCGTAGCGGTCAATCCCCTCACCGACCACCAGCACCGCCACCATGAATCCCACGGTTCCCCAGAGCCGGATGCGCGGGTAGAAGTCGGTGTGCTCACCCAGGTGGCGCAGGGTATTGGCTTCGAACTGAGGCAGCGCCGCATTCCAGAAAAAACTGAAGCCCACCATCACCAGGGCCATCCAGAGAAAGCCTCCGGGTAGGAGCACGCCCGTGAAGGCCACCAGGGCAACCAGGCAAGCCAGCCGGATGACCCCCATGCGCTGGCCCGTATGATCGGCAACCCACCCCCACAGATTGGGCGCAATGATCTTGGTGGCGTGCAGCAAAGCGACCAGGATCCCGATTTCGGCGGCATCGAACCCCCGGCCACGCAGATAAGGCCCCCAGTACGGGGAGAGCACGCCGAGGACCCCGAAAAACGCAAAATAGAACGCGGCAAGGCGCGTGTAAGGCAGGCCCAGTGGCATCAGCCGGGCGTCAGTGATCAGGCGTGGCCGGGATCGGCGGGGTCCCCGAGTCAACGTCGGCATTCTGCCCACGATGACGCAAGTAGTGATCCATTAGCACCAGCGCCAGCATCGCCTCGGCAATCGGGGTCGCCCGAATGCCCACGCAGGGGTCATGACGGCCGGTGGTGACCACCTCAGCCGGCTCGCCATGGATATCCACCGACTGGCCTGGAATACGGATACTTGAGGTGGGCTTGAGCGCCATGCGCGCAACGAGGTCCTGGCCGGTCGAGATCCCGCCGAGCGTGCCGCCGGCATTATTCGACAGAAAGCCCGCCGGGGTGATTTCGTCACGATGCTCGGTGCCCTTCTGGCTCGCGCTGGCAAAACCCGCCCCGATTTCCACCCCGCGCACGGCATTGATGCTCATCAAACCATGCGCCACATCCGCGTCCAGCCGATCAAAGACGGGCTCACCCAGCCCCGGCGGTAAGCCACGGGCCAACACGCCCACCGTGGCGCCGATGGAGTCTCCCTCCTTGCGCAGGGCATCCATGTAATCCTCGAGCTCCGACAGACGGCCCGGCTCGGCACAGAAAAAGGGGTTGGTATCCACCGCGTCCCAGTCATCGAGTGCCAGCTCAATGGGCCCGAGTTGGGCAAGCCAGCCGCGAATGCGCACGCCGAGGTGATCCTGCAGATACTTCCGCGCGATACCGCCTGCGGCCACCCGCACGGCGGTTTCCCGGGCCGAGGAGCGGCCGCCGCCGCGATAATCGCGAATGCCGTATTTCTGCCAGTACGTGTAATCGGCGTGACCCGGACGGAACAATTCGGCGATGTTCGAGTAGTCCTTGGAGCGCTGATCCATGTTTTCGATGAGCAGCGCGACGGGCGCGCCCGTGGTCACACCCTCAAAGACGCCGGAGAGGATGCGCACCTCGTCACCCTCGCGACGTTGTGAGGTATGGCGGGACGTGCCGGGCTTACGCCGATCCAGATCGCCCTGCAGGTCAGCCTCGCTCAACGCAAGCCCCGGCGGACATCCGTCGACCACAGCGCCAAGGGCCGGGCCGTGGCTCTCGCCAAAGGTGGTGACCGTGAACAGGCGGCCAAAGGTATTTCCAGACATCGGGGTCAATCCACTCCGTTGACAATGGGCGATTGCGCAGCCGGGAAGGCCTCGCGAAGCGTCAGGGCATCCACAACAAAAACACCGGCGCCGCCATGGGCCAATTCTACCCACGTCACCGGAAGCGCCGGAAATGCCGCTTCGAACACCTCAGCGCCATGACCGACCTCACAAACCAGCACACCCTGATCCGACAGGCGGCGCGCCGCCTGAGGCAGAAGACGACGCACAACCTCGAGGCCATCGTCGCCGGCCGCCAGCGCGGCCTGAGGCTCGTGACGGTATTCCGCGGGCAGATCCGCCATCGCCTGGCCATCCACATACGGCGGGTTGCTGACGATCAGGTCAAGCAAAGGCGACTCTGGGACGGCCTCCAACAAATCCGAATGCCGCACATCCACCTGCTGGCCGACGCCGTGACGGCGCGCGTTGTCGGCGGCGAGGGCCACCGCCGCTGGCGCATTATCAAGGGCGACGACATCCGCGCCTGGAAAGGCCATGGCAGCGGCGATCGCGATGCAGCCACTGCCAGTGCCGACATCGGCGATGCGCATGACCGCCTCAGCATCCACCCAGGGTTCAAACCGCGCCTCGATGAGCTCGGCAATGGGTGAGCGAGGTATCAGCACATCCTCATTCACCTTGAAGGCAAGCCCGCAGAACCAGGCCTCGCCAAGCAGGTAAGGCACAGGCAGTCGCTCAGCCCGGCGGCGGTCGATATGCTGTTGCAGCGTCGCCCGTTCCGCATCGGTGACCCGACAGGCGAGATAGGCTGCATGCAAATCCGGCGGCAAATGGAGGGTGCCGAGCACCAGGGCCGCGGCCTCATCGAGCGCGTTATCCGTGCCATGGCCGAAATGCAGGCCGTCCGCCTGAAACCGACTGGCCGCCCAGCGAATAAAATCGCCAATGGTGATCAGAGCATCGCTTTCGTGCGTTGTCATGCCCCGATTTTAGCAGCGACTGGCATAATACACCCATGAATTTGCGCACCGCCCTGCTTTTACCCTTGCTGGCCGCGCTGGTTGCCGGCGTCACGGCCGCTGTGGTCACACTCTGGTGGTCGGGTCAGAACGGCGATCGGCGTGCGTCCGTCGAAGTGGGAACGGTTTTACCCGAGGCCCGGCCCCTGCCGCCCGTCACGCTGACGGCCGATAACGGCGCCACCTGGACAACGGCTGACTTCGAGGGCAACTGGCAGTTCGTGTTCTTCGGGTTCACCCACTGCCCGGACGTGTGCCCGATGACGCTGGCCGATCTGGCGGGAACGCTGCAACGCCTGGAAGACACCGATACGCGCCCCCTGCCGGAGGTGGTCTTCGTCTCCGTGGATCCAGGGCGCGACACGCCCGACATCCTTGAGACCTATGTGGGGCACTTTCACGACGCGTTTGTCGGGGTCACTGGCGAGCGCGAGGCCATCGACACGCTCACGGCGTCTCTGGGCATCAGCTATACGCTTCACGAGCCAGACGCACAGGGGGATTACGCGGTGGACCACAGTGCAGCCATTCTGTTGATTGACCCACAAGGCGCCCTGCGAGCGGTCTGGAGCCCCCCGCACGGCCGGCGGGTTCTGGCCGACGAGTTTCGTGCCATCCGCGCCCGGTTTAGTGAGTCAGGCGGATGATTCGGGCACGCCTGTTTGCGGCTCTGATGACCGTACTGCCGCAACACGGCCTCTCTCGGCTTGTTCACCGGCTTGCCCGGTGGCGTTGGCGGCCATGGAAAAACGCCCTGATCCGCGGCTTCATCAAGGCCTATCACATCAATATGGGCGAGGCGGTGAGCACCGAGCCCGACAGCTACGCCAGCTTTAATGCCTTCTTCACCCGAGCGTTAGCGCCCGGTAAGCGGCCCATCAAAACGGATCTGGGGACCATCCTGAGCCCGGTCGACGGCGCGGTCAGCCAGTTCGGCACCATCGAATCCGGCCGCCTGATTCAAGCCAAGGGCCGACACTACACCCTCGATGCGCTGCTCGGGGGCGATCCGTCGCTCACGGCAGCGTTTACCGAGGGCCGCTTTGCAACGCTGTATCTGTCGCCACGGGATTACCACCGGGTTCACATGCCCTGCGCGGGAACGCTACAGCGCATGCTGCATGTCCCCGGTCGGCTTTTTGGTGTCTCCACCCCGCTGGTTGCGCAAGTCCCGCGGCTATATGCCCGCAACGAGCGGGTGATCAGCCTGTTCGAGACAGACGCCGGCCCCCTCGCTGTCATCTTGGTGGGGGCCATCGGTGTGGGCAGCATCGAAACCGTCTGGGCCGGTGAGGTCACACCACCTCGCGGACAACGCATTCGAAGCTGGGATATGCGCAACCAGGCAATCGAGCTGGCAGCGGGTGAGGAAATGGGGCGCTTCAACCTGGGCTCAAGCGTCATCCTGCTGTTGCCACCCGACGCCAACGTCACCTGGCACGAGACAATCGCCCTGGAAGCGCCCGTTCGTCTCGGCCAGCCCATGGCCGAGCTCGCTGACGCCGAGGCGGACTCAGGCGCGATTCCAGGGGAAAGCCATGACGGCCTCGAGTGACGCCGCCCCCTCACGCAGCATGATCAACCGATCCAGCCCGATGGCCACGCCGGCGCAGGCGGGCAGGCCTGCCTCCATCGCCGCCAGCAGCCGTTCATCCATCGCGGGGACCGGCCGCCCCTGGGCCTCCCTGGCCGCCTGATCGTCGGCGAACCGTGCCCGCAGCGCTGTGGCATCCGTGAGCTCAACAAAACCATTGGCGATCTCGACACCCGAACAGAACAATTCAAAGCGTTCGGCCACGCGTGGATCCGATGGATTCAGGCGCGCCAGCACGGCCTGGCTGGCCGGATAATCCGTCAGAAAACAGCGCGAGGGGAGGTTCGGCACCACGCAGGTGCTCAACAAAAGATCCAGGCTGCCCTCCCGATCCAGTTCGGGCGGCAGCGGCTCGGGCAACCAGTGGGCCGCGGCGGCCAGCACCTCATCATCGCGAGCGCTCAGCGGATCGGGCAGCCCCTGGTCCATGAACGCCTCGGCGTAGGAACGGGTCTCGACAGGGGCGGGACCGAGGACTCCGTCCACCAGATCCGCTATTTCCCCCCTCAGCGCTGGCCCGTCAAAGCCGGTTCGGTACCACTCCAGAATGGAGAACTCGGGGTTGTGCCAGCGCCCCTGTTCCCCGCCGCGAAAGGCCCGAGTGATTTGGTAGCAATCACCGAACCCGGCAGCCAGAAGCCGTTTCATTGCGTATTCGGGAGAAGTCTGGAGCCAGCGGCCGGTGGCCTGCTCGCGCAGGCTATCGATGTGCCGGTCAGTCACCCCCGAAGCCAACAACAAGGGGGTTTCCACCTCCCGAACACCGCGGTCTGTAAAGAACTGTCGGATGTCTGCGAGGGTGTCGGCCCGTCGATGCAGCACCGCAATCGGGGCGGCGGGCCGCCAATCGTCATTCACCGCGTGCGATCAGTCCTTGGCCCGGGAGACGTACTCACCGGTCCGGGTGTCCACTTTGAGCAGTTCGCCTTCCTGGATGAACAGCGGCACCTGCACCACGGCCCCTGTCTCAAGGGTCGCGGGCTTGCTGCCGCCGCTGCTGGTATCGCCTTTCAGGCCCGGATCAGTCTGCGTAACCGTTAGCGTGACATGGGGCGGTGGCTCGACCGACAACGGCTCACCGTTGTACAGCGTGACGTTGCAGATATCTTGCTCTTTCAGCCACTTGCCCGCATCGCCTACCACCTCGGGCGGCGCGGCATGCTGCTCAAAGCTCTCTGGCGCCATGAAGTGATAGAACTCGCCGTCGTGGTAGAGATACTGCATCTCGGTTTCCATAACGTCGGCGGCCTCGACGCTCTCGCCGGATTTGAAGGTCCGGTCGATGACCTTACCAGTCTTGAGGTTACGGACCTTCACCCGATTAAAGGCCTGGCCCTTACCCGGCTTGACGAATTCGTTCTCGACAATGCTGTAGGGTTCGCCGTCGAGCAGCAGTTTCAGTCCCGACTTGAACTGGTTGGTGGTATACGTCGCCATGGGTTCTCCGTTGGGCTCACCGCCGCGCCAGCGGCCATCAATGGCGCAGCATGCTAACGGAAAAGACGAAGGGATGACACATGAGCACACCGCAGTGGCAGCGGGAATGGCAGTCGAGCATCACCGACCCAGCCACGCTGATTGACACGCTGGGGCTTGATCCGGCCCTGCTCGAGCCAGCTCACCAGGCCGCCAGGCTATTCACTCTGCGCGTGCCCCAGGCCTATCTCGCCCGGATGCGACCCGGCGACCCTCATGACCCGCTACTTCGCCAGGTCCTCCCCCTGGGTACCGAGACCGAAGACACACCGGGATTTACGGATGATCCGGTAGGCGATGGCGCAAGCCTCCACGCGGGCGGCGTTATCCACAAGTACCACGGCCGGGCATTGCTGATTGCCACGGGGGCCTGCGCGATCAACTGCCGTTACTGTTTTCGCCGCCACTTCCCCTATGCCGAGGCCAACGCCAGCACCGGGCAATGGCGAGAGGCGCTGGCTTACCTGCGTGCCGACCCGAGCATTGAGGAAGTCATCCTGAGCGGCGGCGACCCACTGAGTCTCAATGACCGCCGGCTGTCGCAACTCGCTGAAGGCCTCGCTGCCATTCCGCACCTCCGGCGTCTGCGCATTCACTCCCGACTGCCGGTGGTGCTCCCCAACCGAGTCGATGAGGCACTCCTCGATTGGCTGACTGGGCATCACCTCCAGCCGGTTATGGTCATTCATGCCAATCACCCCAACGAGCTGGGCGAAGACGTGGCCGAGGCCATGCAACGGCTGGCCGACCGTGGCGTGCGGCTATTCAATCAGGCGGTCCTGCTCCGGGGTGTGAATGATCACGCGGACACGCTCGCCGGACTGAGTGAGCGGTTATTCACCATTGGCGTGCAACCTTACTACCTGCACCTGCTGGACCGGGTGGAGGGCGCCGCGCATTTCGAGGTGTACGAGACCGAGGCCACCACGCTGATGCGCCAGATCACGGCCCGGCTGCCGGGTTACCTCCTGCCCCGCCTCGTCAGGGAAGTGCCCGGCGAGCCCGCCAAGGTACCCATTCCGGTCTAGCGGCATTGGTGGCACGCCACCCCGGCAAGTGGTCCTCGCGCCGAGGGAGTGTCAGACTTGCCATCATGTGGCGGTTATCTGCTCTCATCATCAGCTTGTTGCCGACGGTGCTCCTGGCACAGACCGTGCGGCCGGAGGCCAGCAGCACCCCGATCAATGCCGCTGTCCATTATCTCGAGGACCCGACCGCTACCATGACGCTGGACGAGGTCCGGGCGGCCGACGCCAGCGGCGCCTTCGAGCCCCACCAAAGCGCCGATGCCGTCAATTTCGGGCTGTCGTCCTCGGCTTTCTGGCTTCGATTCACGCTGGCCGGCGAGGCCATGCAGCCGCAGCGCTACCTATTGGAAGTGGGTTTTTACGCGCTCACCGATGTCCGGCTCTTTCATCCGGATGGCCGGGTGATGGAGACCGGTCAGCATCAGCCAGCCTCGGCACGTCCATGGCCCCACCGCCACCTGGTCTTTCCAGTCAAACTGACCACCGCCAAGGAACAAACCTATTACCTGCGGGTTGCCTCGGTGGGATCGATCACCGCACCGCTGACACTCTGGCGCCCGGACGCTTTCGCCCAGCATGTGCAGATCAACTATCTCTGGGTGGCCACCTATTACGGTGCCGCACTTGCGCTTCTGGTCTACAACTTCTTACTGTATGTCTCGCTGCGGGATCGAAATTACCTGCTCTACTGCGGCTTCCTGTTTTTTACCGCGGCCAGCATGTTCGTCATGAATGGGTTCGGCGCCTACACGTTAGCACCGCTGAACTGGCCGCGGACCATCGGCACAAACACGTTTTTCTCTCTCGCCGGCGTGTTTGCGGTCTGCTTCCTGCGCGGTTTTCTGTCAACCCGCCAGGAAATGCCGCAGATGGATCGCGCCCTCCAGATCCTGGTCGGGGCGTTTATCTTTATCGCGGCGCTCCCCGTGGTGGAGACCCCGGTCCGCATTGGCGTCGGCCTCCTGAGTACACTGGGCGTCATCACCGGACCGCTGGTGATCGCGGTCACGCTCATCAGCTGGCGGCAGGGGAATCAGAGCGCCCGATTCCTGCTTGCCGCCTGGGCGGTCATGCTGGTTGCCGTCAGCATCCAGACGGCGCGCAATTTTGATCTGATTCCCACCAACGCCCTCACCCTCAACCTGCTCCAGATTGGCTCCCTGCTGGACATGCTGCTGCTCTCGTTCGCCCTGGCTGACCGCATTCAGGCCGAGCGTCGGGCCCGGGAGCATGCACAGGCGACGGCGCTGGAAGCCCAGGCGCAGCTTGTCTCAGGGCTGAAAGATTCGGAAAGAGAACTCGAGCAGAAAGTGCAAGAGCGGACCGAGGCCCTGGAATCAGCGCTGGCCCGCGAACGGGACACCCTGAATCGGTACATCGAATTCGGAGCCCTGATTGCCCATGAATTCCGCAACCCGCTGGCCATCATCTCCAATCAGACCCAACTGGCAGAACTCGAGCAGGCACGCTCATCGAAACCGTCCGCGGCGCGTCTACGGACCATCGGACGCGCTGCCGAACGGCTTCAGCACCTGTTTGATCAGTGGTTGAAGAGCGACCGGCTTAAAGACAACATCGACGCGCTGAATCCCCAACCGATAAACCTCGCGGAATGGCTGCCGATCATGCTCGACAGCGGCGATCTTCGGGTGACCCATGACGTCAAGCTGCTCCGAGCCGACAGGCTGACGGTGTTGGCCGACGAGGCCCTGCTCGGCACCGCCCTGCATAACCTGGTCGACAACGCCGCCAAATATTCACCGGCCAACCAGGCCATTGAGGTCGAGACGCGCACGACAGCGGAATGGATCGGCATTGCCGTCACGGACCACGGCCCGGGCGTTCCCCCCGCAGAGCGGACCCGCATCTTCGAGAAGCATCACCGGGCGGCAGACAACCCCAGCCGCCGGGGGCTGGGACTGGGTCTGTACTTCGTCGCCGAGGTCATGAAGGCCCATGGGGGCCGTGTGACCCTGGATAGCGAGCCCGGCCGGGGCAGCACCTTCATCCTGTGGTTGCCCTGGCAATCCGTCGACACGGATCAGACTACCTGATCACCGAACCATTCCAGCGGCGCGGTGAACGCGTACCCCGTGGCCCGTACCGTCGAGATGGGGGCCTCGACCCCCAGTTGCTCAGCAATCTTGACCCGAAGGCGCCGCAGCATGACCTCCATACGCCGGATGTCGTAAGTGTCTGGATCAGCGCCCAGTCGGCGAATGATGGTGGCACGCTCGACAATCGAACCGGGCCGGATCGCCAGGCACTCCAGCAAAGCGAGCTCCGATGCCGTCAGCTTGACGTTTTTACCTGCGGGGGAACGAAGCACCCAGGCCAGCGAGTCGAGCTGCCACTGATCTCCTGGTTGCAGACGGTCCAGCAGATTTTTCACACTGATGCTCAACTCGACGAGATTAACCGGCTTCACGAAATACCCGTCAGCGCCGGCCACCCGGCCGGTAATTCGCTCCGACTCGCTACCCGCGGCGGTCTCGATGATGATGCCCTTGTCCCGGAGATCAGAACGTCGCTGGAGCCAGTCCAGGCCGGATTCGCCCGGCAGCCCGAGATCAAGGACGAGGACCATCGCGTCATGACGCTCGAACCAGGCCTCGGCCGCCTCCACCGATCCAACGCCCGCGGCTGAATACCCCATCTGCGAGAGAAAGCCGACCACCGCGTCGCGGATGTCGGCTTCATCCTCAATCACCAGTACATCGAGTGTTGTGCCCATACCGAGAGGCTAGCGCAACTCACGCGTTTGTGTGTGAAATGTTGGTATCTGTCAGAAAAAGTCCGTTGCCGCCGCTATCGCCGCCGTAAAGCCTCGATGCGTACCTCGATGGGTGGGTGGGACATGAAATAGCGCTTCAGCCCACCCCGGGCGATCCGCCCCGAGATGCCAAAGGCCTCCATCTGATCCGGCAGATCCTCGGCGGGCGGTGTGCCACCGAGGCGCTGGAGTGCCGCGATCATCTTCTCCCGCCCTGCCAGATCCGCCGCACCCGCATCCGCCCGGAATTCCCGCTGGCGGCTGAACCACATCACAATGACGGATGCCAACACAGCGAGCACGATTTCAGCCACGATCGTTACGACCCAGAAACCTACCCCGTGACCCCGCTCGTTTTTAAAGATCACTCGGTCGACGAAATGCCCGATCACACGGGCGAAGAAGATAACGAAGGTATTCACCACACCCTGGATCAACGCCAGCGTAATCATGTCGCCGTTTTGCACGTGCATGACCTCATGCGCCAGCACGGCCTCGGCCTCATCTCGTGTCATGGTCTGTAGCAGGCCGCTACTGACGGCCACCAGGGCGTTGTTTCGGCTCATGCCGGTTGCAAAGGCATTGACCTGGGGCGAGTCGTAAATGCCCACCTCGGGCATACCCACGCCCGCCTGACGCGCCTGGTGACGGACGGTATCGATCAGCCACTGCTCGCCTTCGTTCGCCGGCCGCTCGATGATCCGGACCCCCATGGCGCGCTTGGCCATCCACTTCGAGATCGCGAGCGACAGGAAACTCCCGCCCATGCCAAACACAGCGGCAAAGATGAGCAACGCGCGGTAGTCAAGCGCACCGCCGTCGGCCTCGAGCAGGCGATCAACACCGAGCAGACGCAACACCGTCCCCAGTACGATGATGATCGCAATGTTGGTGCCCAGAAAAAGCAGAATCCGTTTCATTGCACTACGCCTTTATCAGGGGCGACAGCCCGTCCACACGCTGAAACCCCCGGGGCAGCGCGCGGCCGCGTCGACCACGCTCGCCCACATAACCCTCGAACTCGTCGGCTTTGAGCGTCAAGGTCCGCTTCCCGGCCTGAACGACCAGCGGGTCATCGGCATCCAGCACACAGAGCCCCGCAACCCGCTCACTGCCATCCTTACGCCGCGCCGCCGGGATATCGATGAGCTTATTGCCCTTACCCCGGGCAAGCGCGGGTAGCTGCTCCAGGGGAAAGGCCAGCAGACGACCGGCACTGGTGGCGACAGCGACCTGGGCTACGCCCGGTGACAGCGTCACTGGCGCCAGCATGCGGCTGCCGGGTGACAGATTCAGGACGGCCTTGCCCGCCTTCTGGCGCCCGTGGAGCTGTCCCAGCTGGGTGATAAAGCCATACCCCATATCACTGGCCAGCAAGACACGATCATCTGGATCGCCGCACAGCACATGGATAAACCGGCCGCCATCCGGTGGCTGCAGCCGACCGGTCAACGGTTCGCCCTGGCCCCGGGCCGATGGCAGCGTATGCGCCGGCAGGGTGTAGCTGCGGCCATGATCATCCATGAACACGGCCAGCTGGTTGCTCCGACCTGGTGCTGCGTCGGCAAAACCATCTCCGGCGCGGTAGGACAGGCGCTCTGGGTCCACATCATGGCCCTTTGCCGCCCGGGCCCAGCCCTTGCGCGAAAGCACCAGGGTGACCGGCTCACTCGGGATCAGGTCACTCTCACTCAGCGCTCGGGCACTGCTGCGGGTCACGAGCGGCGAGCGCCGGTCATCCCCGTATTTCTCGGCATCGGCCTTCAGCTCTGACTGAATCAACCGGGTCATCCGCGTCTTCGAGCCCAGGGTTTTCTGCAGCTGATCACGTTCGGCGGCAAGCTCATCCTGCTCTGCGCGGATCTTCATCTCCTCAAGACGGGCCAGATGCCGCAGGCGCAGCTCGAGGATGGCCTCGGCCTGAGTCTCCGTCAGGGCGAACCGCTCGACGAGCGCCGGCTTGGGTTCGTCTGCCTCGCGAATAATCGCAATCACCTCATCGATATTCAGATAGGCGATCAGCAGGCCTTCAAGGATGTGCAGCCGCGCCTCGACTTTCTCCAGCCGCCACTCCAGACGGCGACGGAGCGTATCGCGGCGATAGGTCAACCACTCTGTGAGTAGCTCGCGCAGGTTCCGAACCCGGGGGCGACCATCGAGGCCAATCACGTTCAGATTCACGCGATAGGTTTTCTCCAGATCGGTTGTCGCGAAGAGATGCTGCATGACCTCTTCGGCATCCACCCGGTTGGAGCGCAAAGTAATGATCAGTCGGGTCGGATTTTCATGATCCGACTCATCGCGCAGGTCCTCGACCATGGGCAGTTTTTTGGCCTGCATCTGCGCGGCAATCTGCTCGAGCAGTCGGCTACCGGAGACCTGGAAGGGCAGCGCCGTCACGACCACGTCGCGGCCATCCTGACGCCAGCATGCCCGAAGCCGCAGCCCGCCATTGCCCGTCTCATAAAGCCGGCGGATATCCTCAATCGGCGTAATGACCTCGGCTTCCGTCGGGAAGTCCGGGCCCTGGATGTGCTCACACAGCGCCGCAATGTCGGCATCTGGCTCATCCAGCAAGTGAATGCAGGCGGACACGACCTCACGAAGGTTATGCGGCGGGATATCCGTGGCCATTCCCACAGCGATGCCCGTGCCGCCATTGAGCAGCACATTGGGTACCCGGGCGGGTAACGTCACCGGTTCGTCGAGACTGCCATCGAAGTTGGGCTGCCAGTCCACCGTCCCCTGGCCCAGCTCAGCGAGCAAAAGCTGGGCGTAGGGGGCAAGTCGCGCCTCGGTATAGCGCATGGCCGCAAACGACTTCGGGTCATCCGCCGAGCCCCAGTTACCCTGGCCATCCACCAGCGTGTAACGATAGGAGAAAGGCTGAGCCATAAGGACCATCGCCTCGTAGCAGGCCGAGTCTCCGTGCGGGTGATATTTGCCCAGCACATCCCCCACCGTGCGGGCCGATTTCTTGTGCTTGGATGCCGCAGATAACCCCAGCTCCGACATCGCATAGACGATGCGGCGTTGCACCGGCTTAAGCCCATCCCCCACATGGGGCAGCGCCCGATCAAGGATGACGTACATCGAATAATCGAGGTACGCCTTTTCCGTGAATTCGTGCAGCGGGCGCTGCTCGAAGTCCGGGGCCATTGCGTCGTTGGTGTCACTCATTACGTTATCTCTGCGCTCGCGTTCATTCAGACGAGGACCTCGGCCAAATCACCCTTGTCCTCAAGCCAGGCCCGCCGTTGTGACGCGGCGCGTTTGCCGAGCAGCATGGCCATGAGGCGCTCGGTCTCTTCCGGTGCATCCACCGTCAGCTGCACCAGGCGCCGGGTATCCGGGGCCATGGTGGTCTCGCGCAACTGCAGCGGATTCATCTCGCCCAGCCCCTTAAAGCGCGTTGTGGAAACCTTGCCCTTGCGCGACTCAGCGGCGATTCGATCAAGAATGCCCTGACGCTCCTGCTCGTCGAGGGCATACCAGGTCTCCTTGCCCACATCCACGCGATACAGCGGCGGCATCGCCATGAACACATGCCCGGCACGCACCAGCGCCGGGAAATGCTTCAGAAACAGGGCGCACAGCAACGTTGCGATATGCGCGCCATCCGGGTCGGCGTCGGCCAGAACGCAAACCTTGGCGTAGCGCAGGCCGGAGAGATCCTCGGAACCCGGCTCGATACCAAGCGCAACGGCAATATCATGCACCTCCTGTGAGGCCATGACCTCGCCAGGATCCACCTCCCAGGTGTTCAGGATCTTGCCCCGCAGGGGCATCACCGCCTGGAAGTCACGGTCGCGCGCTTGCTTCGCCGAGCCGCCAGCCGAGTCGCCCTCGACCAGAAACAGCTCGCTACGCGCTGGGTCCTGGGTGCTGCAGTCCGCCAATTTGCCGGGCAATGCCGGGCCCTGGGTCACGCGCTTGCGCGTCACCTTGCGCGCAGCCCGCATCCGCCGTTGTGCATTGGCCAGGACCAGTTCGACGAGCTTTTCCGCCTCGCTGGTGTGCTCGTTCAGCCACAGACTGAAGGCATCCTTGACGACACCCGAGACGAAGGTCGCACATTCGCGAGAGGACAACCGCTCTTTGGTCTGCCCGGAGAACTGCGGCTCCTCGAGTTTTACCGACAGCACGTAGGTGACGCGCTCCCACACATCCTCAGGGGCAATGCGCACGCCACGGGGCAGCAGATTACGAAACTCGCAGAACTCTCGCAGCGCCTCGGTCAGGCCGGTCCGCAAGCCATTCACGTGCGTCCCGCCCTGCAGCGTCGGGATCAGGTTGACGTAGCTCTCCTGCACACCCTCACCGGCCTCCGGCAACCACGTCACGGCCCATTCAACGGCCTCATGGGCGGCACTGAAATCGCCAGTAAAGGCCGGGTCGGGCACCCGCTCCAGCTCCACGAGCTCACTGGCAAGGTAATCCGCCAGGCCCTTTTC
Source organism: Spiribacter salinus M19-40 (assembly GCF_000319575.2). Taxonomy (NCBI): domain Bacteria; kingdom Pseudomonadati; phylum Pseudomonadota; class Gammaproteobacteria; order Chromatiales; family Ectothiorhodospiraceae; genus Spiribacter; species Spiribacter salinus. Next base: position 1,350,603 of record NC_021291.1, read on the forward strand.
GTAGTGCCAAACCGTTGCCTCGCCGCTGGCCTCCTCGGTTAGCTGCACCCGCAGACCGGGGCAGAGCACCGCTTTAGCCCGTAGCACGTGGCGCAGACGCGGCAACGAAAACTTTACGGAATCGAAATAACGTGCATCGGGCCAAAAGTGCAGCCGGGTGCCGGTGTTGCGCTTGCCAACCTCACCCACCGGCGCCAGATCACGAACCTTTTCACCATCGGCAAAGGCCATCTCCCACTCGCGGCCGTCGCGACGAATCGTGACCTCTAACCGGGTGGACAGGGCATTCACCACCGAGACACCTACACCGTGGAGCCCGCCCGAGAACTGATAGCTCTCGCGCGAGAACTTCCCGCCGGCATGCAGGCGACTCAGGATGACCTCCACGCCTGGCGCTCCCTCGCCCACATGCAGATCGACTGGCATGCCGCGACCATCGTCGGTAACCGAGAGTGAGCCGTCGCGATGCAGAACCACGTCGATGGACTGGCAATGGCCGGCGATCGCCTCATCGACACTGTTGTCGACAACTTCCTGAGCCAGGTGATTGGGCCGGGTGGTGTCGGTGTACATGCCCGGGCGGCGGCGAACCGGGTCGAGGCCCGTCAGCACCTCGATCGCGGCAGAATCGTAGCGGTCGCTCATGGTCCGGGTTGTTACCTCCAGGGTCGATGCATCGCGATGAAGAATCGCGGCAGTGTACCGCGTGGCGACAGGACCGGCGAGTGCGCGATTGGGAGCGTCGCGGTAAACTCCCGCTCCATGAATGATTCAAAAGAGACCCCCGATTTCGAAGGCGCCCTCAAGACGCTGGAAGGCCTGGTGGAGCAGATGGAGCGCGGCGAGCTCAGCCTTGAGCAATCGCTGCAGTGTTTTGAGCAAGGCATCCGTCTGACCCGGGAGTGCCAGAAGGCCCTGGATGAGGCCGAGCAGCGCGTGGACATTCTGCTGGGCAAGGACGCCGACGCCGAACCCGAACCGTTTGGTGAGGCGGGTGATGAATCCGCTGACTGATGCGCTAACCGAAGGCCAGCAGCGCGTCGAGGCGGCACTCCAGCACGCGCTGCCCGATCCGGCCCTCACACCGGTCACCCTGCATGAGGCCATGCGCTATGCCGTGCTGGGTGGCGGGAAGCGGCTCCGTCCCTTTCTGGTGTACCAGGCCGGTGCGCTGTTTGGTGAAACGGGGAGCGCCCTTGATGCACCCGCCTGCGCCGTTGAACTGGTCCACGCCTACTCCCTCGTCCACGACGATCTACCGGCCATGGACGACGACGACCTGCGTCGGGGGCAGCCCACTTGTCATCGCGCGTATGACGAGGCAACTGCCATTCTGGTCGGTGATGCCCTGCAGGCCCTCGCATTCCGATTGATCGCGGGTGCGGAGGTGCCCGATATCGCAAGCCGTCTGGCCATGATCGAAACGCTCAGTCAGGCCATTGGCTCGCGGGGGATGGTGGGCGGCCAGGCGATGGATCTCGGTGCGGTCGGCGAGCGACTCGACGCCGCCGAGCTTGAAGACATGCATATCCACAAAACCGGCGCGCTCATTCTGGCCAGTCTTCGGCTCGGGAGTCTGTGCACCGGCCTCGGCGGTGCCGCGGCGCGGGAACAGCTAGACCGCTACGGCCGCTGTATCGGCCTGGCCTTTCAAGTGCAGGACGACATCCTCGATGTCAGCGGCGATCCCGCGACGCTTGGCAAGGTCAGTGGGGCGGACGCGCGCCGCGACAAACCGAGCTATCCCGGCTTACTCGGGCTTGCTGAGGCCAAGCGGTTTGCCATGGAACTACGCGACGAAGCCATCAGTGCCCTGGACGGATTTGGCGCGGAAGCGGACACCATGCGCGCCCTCGCGAACTATATCGTCGAGCGCGAGCACTAAACCCGGCGTTAGCTGCCCGCCTTCGCGGCGCGTTTACGTTCGTGCTCGAGCAGGTATTTCTTGCGCACCCGAATGGCCGCCGGGGTCACCTCAACAAGTTCATCATCGTCGATGAACTCGAGCGCCTGCTCCAGGGTGAGGCGCTGGGGTGGCGTGAGGACGATATTTTCGTCCGATCCAGCCGCGCGCACATTGGTCAGCTGCTTCGCCTTGAGTGGGTTGACCACCAGATCGTTATCCCGGCTGTGCAGGCCAATGACCATGCCCTCGTAGACCTCGTCACCATGGCCGATAAAGAGCTTGCCCCGATCCTGAAGATTGAACAGGGCGTAGGCGAGCGCCTTGCCGGCTGCCATGGCAATCATCACGCCATTATTACGCTGACCGTAATCACCGGCTTTTGTCGGGCCGTAATGATCGAAGACGTGATACATCAGCCCGGTCCCTGACGTAGCCGTCAAAAACTCGGTGCGAAAACCGATCAGCCCGCGAGCGGGGATCATGTAATCGAGCCGCACGCGGCCACGACCATCCGGCAGCATGTCGCTGAGCTCACCGCCCCGCTCGCCCAGTCGCTGCATGACCGCGCCCTGGTAGTCTTCCTCAACATCCACCGTGAGCTGCTCGTAGGGCTCTTCCAGGCGACCATCCACTTCCCGGGTGATCACCTCCGGCCGGGAGACGCCCAGCTCATAGCCTTCGCGGCGCATGTTCTCGATGAGAATACCGAGGTGCAACTCGCCACGACCGGATACCCGGAATTTCTCGGGGTCTTCCGTGTCTTCGACGCGCAGCGCCACGTTATGCTGCAGCTCTCGCATCAGACGATCCCGCAGCTGCCGGGAGGTCACGAATTTGCCCTCACGGCCGACAAATGGCGAGGTGTTGACCTGGAATGTCATGGACACCGTTGGCTCATCAACGGTCAGCGCCGGCAGCGGCTCAACGGCCGCCGGGTCACAGAGCGTGTCGGAGATATTGATGCCATCAATGCCGGTAAAGGCAATGATGTCGCCCGCGCTCGCCTCGGGCACCTCAACGCGCTCCAGCCCCATAAACCCCAACACCTGCAGCAGCCTGACCTGGCGCCGCTTGCCATCACGATCCACACAGACCAGGCTCTGGCCGCTCTTCACCTGGCCACGCTCGATGCGACCGATCCCGATCACACCGACGTAGCTGTTGTAATCAAGCGAAATCACCTGGGTTCGAAACGCGCCGTCGGCATCCACCTTGGGCGGCGGAACGGCGTCGCGAATCAACTCCAGCAGCGGTGTCATGTCGCCCGAGCGGACATCCGAATCCAGCCCGGCGTAGCCATTCAGCGCCGAGGCGTAGATGACGGGAAAGTCGAGCTGCTCGTCGCTCGCGCCGAGGTTATCGAACAAATCAAAGGTCTTGTCGACGACCCAATCCGGGCGCGCGCCGTCCCGGTCGACCTTGTTGACGACCACAATCGGCTTGAGCCCTTTGGACAGGGCTTTCTGGGTGACAAACCGCGTCTGCGGCATGGGCCCGTCGACCGCGTCCACCAATAACAGCACGGAGTCGACCATCGAGAGCACACGCTCAACTTCGCCACCGAAGTCAGCGTGGCCCGGCGTATCCACAATGTTGACGCGCAGGTCCTGCCACTCAATGGCGGTGTTCTTGGACAGGATCGTGATGCCGCGCTCACGCTCCAGATCGTTGGAGTCCATGACGCGCTCCTGCATCTCGCCGCGGGCGGCAAGCGTACCGGATTGCTGGAGGAGCTGGTCGACGAGGGTGGTCTTGCCATGATCGACGTGGGCGATAATGGCGATGTTGCGTAGATTCTCGATCACGGGTGCTGAGTGCTCTTGGCTGGAGAAGCCCGGTCGCCGGGCAAAACACCTATGATCCGCGACTCAAGACAGCTTGTCGAGTCAGCGCGCCAGCGCCCAGGCGGCCAGCACCAGCAAGGGGAAGATTTCCAGCCGCCCCAGCAGCATCAACAGGCTCATCAGCCCCGCCGTTGCCCACGGCATGTCAGGCCCGGCAATCCCGGTGGACAACCCCGAGTTGAACAACGCTGAGGCCGTGTCGAAGAACACATGCGCAAGCCGGGCTTCCTCCGGCAGGGTATGCAGCACCAGGAACACCCCAAGCAACCAGAGCAGCATAAAGATGCCGACAAGGCGCGCGGCGATTCGCCCCAGCCGGGCGAACTGACCGGGTGTCACCCGTTCGCCGTCATGCGGGAGGATGACCACCTCGTGGGGACTCGCGCGCAACTCGCGTAACTGCCCCAGCAGATCTCGCAGCAACACGTTGACCCGCAGCAGCTTAATCCCCCCGCTCGTGGATCCGGCCATGCCACCGGTGATCACGGCCACCAGCACCAGCAGCAGTGCGGCATCGCCCCAACTGGCCAGATCAACGCTGGTAAAACCGGCGGTGGTCAGGGCAGAAACCCAGAGAAACGCGGTCGACACACCCCCCCAGTCGCCCATGGCGAGCCAGCGCTCCAGCCACAGCAACACAAGCCCACCAACGGTAAGCCAGACCAGCAGCCGTAGCTCGTCGGTGCGCCAGACACTCGGCAGGGGGCGCCGCTCCACAATCAGCCGGTAGTGCACGAGAAAGCTCACCGCGCCTGCCAGCATCACGGGAATGTAAGCCAGCTGGACGGCCCCCGAGGCCTGCATGAGGCTGTCATCCGTTATTGAGAACCCGCCGGTGGCAATGGCGGTCATGCCGTGATTGATCGCGCGCCAGAGGGGCTCCCCGGCAAGCCAGAGCAGGCCGATGCCCGCGATGGTATAGCCCAGATAAATCACCCAGATGGCCCGCACGGTCGATTTGACCGTGGGCAGGATCTTCTCCTCCCGGGCCTCGGAGAAATACAGATTAAGCGCGCCCCGGTCAGCCGGTAACACGGCAATGAGCAGCAGGATGACGCCAATGCCTCCCACCCACTCACTGAACGAGCGCCACCACTGGATGTGCGCCGGCAGCTCCGAGGCCGTGGCCACCACGGTCAGACCCGTCGAGGTAAACCCCGACACGGACTCGAAAATCGCATAGACGGGGAACTGGAACACTGCGAGCGCCAGGGCCATCGCTGAGCCATCCGGGGCTAACCGCGCCGACGCAATAAAGGGCAAGGCACCCAGAAGCGCAATCAGCAGCCAACTGATCGCCGCGATCTGCATTGACTGATAGCGCTGGAACGCGCCCGCGTGCCGACCCATCCAGACCAGCCCCTGCCCACCGAACAAGGCGAGCCCCGCGGTCCAGCCGAGACCCACCAGGCCCCAGCGCTCGTCTGCCCACCAGGCCACGGGCATCGACAAAAGCGCCATGATGCCCGGGACATGCAGCAAAAACCCGGTACCGCGCAGGACCTCGCGCAAAGCCTAGCCTTCTCCCGTGGACTCGCGGAACAGGCGCCGCCGCCGGCCCCGTAACCGTTGCGTTGCAAAAAGCACGAGCCCGTCCCCAGCAGCCAGCGGCTCATCCGGCTTGAGCAGCTGCGTTTCACCCTCACGAACGCGAGCGATGATCTCCAACGTTTCATCGAGCACGCCATCAGCATGAATCTGCTCCGCGGTCCGCCCGGTCAGCGGGGAGGCCGCATCCACCTGCAGCTCGATGATCTGCTGGCCATCTCGCAGGGTGGTCACGTCGCTGGCTTCAGGCAGCAGCGTAATATCCAGCAAATGCTGCGCCACCAGCCGCTCGGGGTCGGCCAGCACCCGCACGCCGAGGCGTCGGAAGAGATTCACATGACCAGGCTGATTCACCGTGCTGGTCAGCGTGGCAACCCCCGCCTCCTGGCCCAGCAACATCGCCATGATATTCACCGAGTCATCGGTCGTGGTGGCGATCAGCGCCTCAGCATCGTCGAGCCGACTTTCCTCCGGGAAACGATCATCCCCAACGCCCATGGCCAGAACGCGCACGTCGTACTCACGGGCGGCGGCCTCGGCCAGGGTCTCATCCGGCTCGACCAGGACAACGTCATGTCCACCCGCCAGGGCGCGTTCAACGAGTCGGCTGCCCACCGGGCCGGCCCCCAGAATGATCAGGTTCATGCCTGTCTCCTCTTCCATGGCGGTGTGTTCGACGCCGTCTGCATCATACGCTCAGCGCCGGCTCCTGCATGGCAGCGGCCTGCTCGCGCAGGGCGAGCACGTGGTCCTCCCAGTAACGGTCGGTGTTAAACCACGTGAACGTGCTGGGAAAAGCCGGGTCATGCCAGCGCTGGGCCAACCAGGCGGCATAGCGCATCATCCGCAGCGTTCGCAGCGCCTCCAGCAAAACCAGTTCCCGCGGATCAAAGACATGAAAATCCTCATATCCAGCCAGCAAATCCCCCAGCTGGAGGGTGCGCTCGGTGCGATCGCCGGAGAGCAGCATCCACAAATCCTGAACGGCCGGACCCGTCAGACAGTCATCCAGATCCACCAGGTGGGGGCCCGCGTCTGTCCAGAGAATGTTGCCGGGATGAAAATCCCCATGCAGGCGAATCGGCGACCAACCACCGGCCCGATCAAAGGCGGCGTTGATATCCACCAGGAGGTCATCCGTCAGCGAGGCATAGGCACTCGCCAAATGCCCGGGGATCCAGCCCTCGCCCAGTAGGAAATCGCGGCTCCCCGTCCCCATCGACTGCGGGTCCATAGCCGGGCGATGCGCAAATGCCCGGGCATGACCGACGGCATGGGCTCGGCCCAGCAGCCGCCCCAGCCACTCACGGGTATCCGCATCATCAAGCGGGGGTGCATGGCCACCGCGGCGCGGGTAGACCGCGAAGTAAAATCCCGCATGCGTCCCCACCGTGTGTCCGTCAAACGCCAGCGGCGGGACCATGGGAATGTCATGCGCCGCCAGCTCTTCGGCAAACGCATGTTCTTCACTGAGCGCGTCTTTTGGCCAGCGCCCGGGCCGATAGACCTTCAGGATGACCGGATCTGCCTCCTCGACACCCAGTTGATAGACCCGATTTTCGTAGCTGTTCAATGCCAACAGGCGCCCATCCGGGTGCAGACCGGTGGACTCAAGCATGTCCAGCAGCAGACTCGGCCCCAGTTCGGAAAACGGATGGCTGGCGCTCACGCGGCGGTCTCCCAGCGCGGCCACACCGGTGTCAGATCCACCGGGGGCGGGCCAAACCCACCAATACGAATCCATGGAAAATCGGGATCATGGAAGTCCGACCCCATGGAGGCCTCCAGGCCAAAGCGACGGGCGAGTGCCGCGGCTGCAACGACATCGTCACGGCCGCCACCGCCATTGCTGACCTCGATCGCCCCGCCACCGGCCTCCACAAACGCTTTCACCGCCGCGCGCAGAGCACCCCGGCTGAGCCGGTAGCGCAACGGATGGGCGAAGACCGCGACGCCGCCCGCGCCGTGAATCCATTGCACCACCTGATCGATAGCGGCCCACTCCACCGGGGCATAACCCGGACGACCCCGCTGGAGATAGCGATCGAAGGCCTTCTGAATCGTCCGTGCATGCCCGGTTTCCATCAGGTCGCGGGCGAAGTGCGCCCGGCCCGGCACGCCCGCACCGACCAGGGCCTCCACCCGCGCAGCAATGCCCTCGACACCCGCTTGCTCCAGCCGCTCCGCGATCCGAGTCGCCCGACGATGGCGCTCCGCCTGCTGCTGCGCGACCCCAGCCATTAACCCCGCCTCGGTGGGATCGATGCCCAGGCCCACGATGTGCACCACGCCACGCGCCCAGCGGGCCGAGAGCTCAATCCCCGGTACAAAGGTCACATCGGCCTCGCGCGCTGCCGCGTCGGCGCGCGTTAGGCCATCGAGCGTGTCATGATCGGTGAGTGCCATCATGCGGACACCCGCGGCGGCCACCCGAGCGACCAGGTCCTCCGGCGTTAAACGGCCATCCGAAGCGGTACTATGCATGTGAAGATCGATGGGGCTGACGGACATGGCGAGCAATCTTGTGGCGCTGTGCCCCCCATCCTATAATGAACGGCTCGGCAGCCGCAGGCTGCCGTTTGTTTTTCGGAGGTCATTGCCATGTCAGCGGCCCTCATGCCCACCTACGCACGCCTGCCCGTCGCCTTCCAGCGCGGCCAGGGCGCGTGGCTGGAAGACACGACCGGTCGGCAGTATCTGGATGCCCTCACCGGTATTGCTGTCTGCGGCCTGGGCCACGGCCATCCGGCAGTGGCCGCCGCACTCGCCGACCAGGCCGCAACGCTGGTGCATACCTCCAACCTCTACGATATTCCGCATCAGAACGCCCTCGGCGAGCGACTGTGTGCGCTGTCCGGACTCGATCAGGTGTTTTTTGCCAATAGCGGGGCGGAAGCGGCAGAGGCCGCCATCAAGCTTGCCCGGCTTTATGGCCATCGCCGCGGCATCGAGCAGCCGGAGATCATCGTGGCCGAGAATGCCTTTCATGGACGAACACTCGGTGCGTTGGCGGCAACGGGCAATGCCAAGGCACAGACCGGCTTTGGGCCGCTGCCTGCCGGTTTCGTCCGTGTGCCGTACAACGACCCGGCCGCTGTCGAGGCCGCAGGCACGGAGCAGACCGCCGCCGTGTTCGTCGAGCCGATTCAGGGCGAAGGCGGCATTGTCGTACCTGATGACGACTACCTGGCGGCACTGCGGCGCATCTGCGATGACCGTGGCTGGCTGTTGATGCTCGACGAGGTGCAGTCCGGGGTCGCCCGAACCGGGCAGTGGTTCGCCCATGCCCACGCCGGCATTCGCCCCGACGTGGTCACGCTGGCCAAGGCCCTCGCCAATGGCGTACCCATCGGGGCGTGCATTGCCGGCGGTGCAGCCACCGGCGTGCTCGGCCCTGGCAGCCACGGCACCACGTTCGGCGGCAACCCCCTCGCCACCCGCGCCGCGCTGGCCGTCCTCGATGTCATTGAGGCGGACGGCCTGGCTGCACGGGCGGCCACCCTGGGCACACGAATACGCGAGGGATTTCGGGATAGGCTGGCGGGCGAGCCCGGCGTTCGCGAGATCCGGGGCCGTGGCCTGATGATCGGCATCGAACTGGCCCACCCGTGCCCTCAACTCGTGGCGCAGGCGCTGGCGGCCGGGCTACTCATCAACGTGACCGCCGGCCAGGTGGTTCGCCTGCTACCCCCCCTGATCATGAGCGATGCAGAAGCCGACCAGCTGGTTTCCACACTCGCCCCCATGATTCTGGCGGTGGCCCGTGAAACTGATAGCCCGGCTGTTGCCGGCGCCTGACCGCAACCCGGAGCATTCCCCATGGCAGCCCGTCATTTCCTGACCCTGGCCGATCTGGACTCAACTGAGCTGGAAGCCCTGCTCCGCCGGGCTGCGGAGCTCCGCGCCCTGCATCATGCCGGCTCGCTCCATGAACCCCTCCGGGGCCGAGTGCTCGGCATGATCTTCGAGAAATCGTCGACACGCACCCGGGTGGCATTCGAGGCCGGTATGGCCCAGCTAGGGGGCAGTGCGATCTTCCTGTCACCGCGTGACAGCCAACTCGGCCGCGGCGAGCCCATCGAAGACACCGCACGGGTCCTGTGCAGCATGGTCGATGCGGTGATGATCCGGACGTTTGCCCACGAGAACGTCGAGCGGTTCGCCAGCGCCTGCCGAGTGCCGGTAATCAACGGGCTGACCGACGACCATCATCCATGTCAGCTCCTGGCCGATCTGCAAACCTGGCAGGCGCATCGCGGCGCAATCACCGGACGCACCGTGGCCTGGATGGGGGATGGAAACAACATGTGTCGGTCGTGGATGCAGGCGGCTGAGCGCATGGGGTTTCAGCTCCACATTGGCTGTCCAGCCGACTACATACCGGCCGACCTCGACGCCTATCCGGCAACGCGGCATATCATCGACCCCGAAGAAGCCGTGAAGGGCGTCGATCTGGTCGTCACCGATGTCTGGGCGAGCATGGGAATGGAAGAGGAGCAGGCGACCCGTCTGGCCGCCTTCCGGCCCTACCAGGTCAATGAAGCCATCATGGCAGAGGCTGCAGACGATGCGCTTTTCATGCACTGCCTGCCAGCCCATCGAGGAGAAGAGGTCAGCGCCGCGGTCATCGACGGCCCACAGAGTGTGGTGTGGGAGGAAGCCGAGAACCGACTCCACGCCCAGAAAGCCCTGCTGGAGTGGTTAATCGCCGGCACCGCATGAGGGCGCTGGCCTAGTGCCGGTCGCCCGTCGCCTCTTCGGCCATTTGCTCGAAGCTGGTGTGGCGCACGTCCTTGCCCCGCACGAAGTAGATCACGTACTCGCAGATATTCCGGGAGCGGTCGCCAATCCGCTCCAGCGAACGGGTGGCCCAGACGATGTCCAGCACCGGGGGGACTGACTTCGGATTATCCTCGAGGTATTTCACCAGGTTGCGGATGATGGCGTCGTACTGCGCATCGGCCTTGATGTCCTCCTGGGCCACGCGCACCGCCTGCTCGGCATCCATGCGCGCGAAGGCATCCAGGGCACCACGCACCATGTTTTTCACCTGCTCGCCAAGCGCCCCAATCTCGCTCATGGGGCTGCGACGGCGATCCTCATCCAGCAGGTGCAGGGCCATCCGCCCGACCCGCTCCGCCTCGTCACCAATGCGCTCGAGGTCCGTAATGGCCTTGATGACAGCAACGACGAGGCGCAGGTCACTCGCGGCCGGCTGACGACGGGCGAGCACGTTCGTGCAGGCCTCATCCAGCTCGACCTCCATGGCATTGATGCGGTAGTCCGACGTGACCACCTGCTCACCCTTTTCCTGGTCACCAGAGACCAACGCCTCCAGCGCCGCCTCCAGCTGCTGCTCCACGAGCCCACCCATGGTCATGACCCGGGTGACGATCTGCTCGAGATCCTCGTTGTACTGCCGGGAGATGTGCTGGGAAAAACCTTTCTTGTCCATGTCGCGTACCGCTCCTGCGGGCTCAGCCGAATCGGCCGGTAATGTAGTCTTCGGTGCGCTGCTCGCGCGGATTGGTGAACAACGTATCCGTGTCGTTAAACTCCGCAATCTGGCCCATGTGGAAAAACGCCGTGTAGCCAGCGACGCGGGCGGCCTGCTGCAGATTATGGGTAACAATGACAATGGTGTAGTTGTCTTTGAGCTCGTGAATGAGCTCTTCGACCGTCGCCGTGGCGAGTGGATCGAGTGCCGAGGCCGGCTCGTCCATCAGGATCACCTCGGGGTTCACGGCGATGGCCCGAGCAATGCACAGGCGCTGCTGCTGCCCTCCGGAAAGCTCCGTGCCCGGTGTGTGCAGGCGGTCAGCCACCTCGTTCCAGAGGCCGGCACGCTTGAGCGATGATTCAACGAGGCCATCCAGCTCCGAGCGTGACGTGCCGGTGCCATGCAGGCGCGGTGCATAAGCGATGTTTTCGTAGATGCTCTTCGGGAACGGGTTTGGTTTCTGAAACACCATGCCGACGAAGGTACGTAGCTGCACCACATCAACGCTGGCGTCGTAGATATCCTCGTCATCCAGGGTGACATCACCCTGGATGCGGACCTGCGGAATCAAATCATTCATGCGGTTGAGGCAGCGCAGGAATGTCGACTTACCACAGCCAGACGGACCAATGAGCGCCGTCACCTCGCGAGCGTACATGTCCAGGCTAATGTCATGCAGGGCCTGGGTATCGCCATACCACAGGTTTAAATCGCGAGCGCGCATCTTCACCTCGGGCGCGTTGGCGCGCTCAGGCGTGGTGGCGTCGTTGTTCTCGGCCATGGTCTGCGTCTCCGCCGCCGTCACATTTTCGCTCTTAGTTTCCATGAAGTCCTCGCGAGTCGCTACCAGCGACGTTCAAACCGCCGCCGCAGGAATACGGCCGTTGCGTTGAGTGTAAGCAGAATGGCCAACAGCACCATGATGCCGGCACCCGTCTTCTCGACAAATGCCTTGCGGGGCTCACTCGCCCAGGTGAACACCTGCGCGGGCAGCACCGTGGCCGAATCGAAGATACTGGTTGGCGCATCCGGAATGTAAGCGATCATGCCCACGATAATCAGCGGCGCTGTCTCACCCATGGCCTGCGCCAGGCCGATGATGGTACCGGTCAGGATGCCGGGCAGCGAGAGTGGCAGCACATGATCCCGAACCACCTGCCAGCGCGAACAGCCCATCGCAAACGCCCCCAGGCGAATGGGGTCGGGCACGGCGCGCAACGCGGCTCGGGTGCTGATAATGATAATGGGCAAAGTCATCAGGCCCAGGGTCAATCCGCCGACCAGCGCCGACGATCGCGGCACCCCGAACGTATTGATGAACACCGCCAGGCCCAGGAGGCCGAAGATGATCGACGGCACCGCCGCCAGATTATTGATATTGACCTCGATGAGCTGCGTGAGCTTGTTGTCCGGCGCAAACTCCTCAAGATAGATCGCTGACATCACGCCAATGGGGAAGGCAAAAACCAGGGTGACGAACAGCACCAGGATCGACCCAACGGCGGCCGAGAAGATACCCGCCATCTCCGGGAGCTTCGAGTCACCCGACGTAAAGAATGCCCAGTTGAAGACATTGCGGATGCGATCTTCCTCCGCCAGCCGATCAACAATGGGTGCCAATTCTGGATCAAGCTCTTCGTTTCCTTTCAGGTACTGATCGACGCGGCTGTAGACCGGCACCCAGACCTCACGCGTGCTTCCCGCCAGCTCTGGGTTGTTGCGAATCTCCAGCGGAATGGACCGAACCGCGCCGCGGGAGACGACCTCCCGCAACTCTTCCTGAATTGCAAAGCGTCCGATTCGCTCGGCGCGCTCGTTATAATCCAGCGTGACCTGAATTTCGCTGCGCCAGAACGCGCTATAGCCCTGGGTAATGATGTCGGCAAAAAACGCCAGGATGATAGCGAACGCCACGAAGAGCGCTGTAATCGTATAGGCCTTGAATCGCGATTCGGTCCGGTAACGGGACCGGATACGCGGGTCGTTGGCTGATCCAGTGAGTCGTCTCTGCATCCCAGGCCCCGTCTAGTCGTATTTCTGCTTGAACCGGCGCACCAGGTAGGTGGAAACCAGGTTCAACATGAGTGTCACGATGAACAGCACCAGACCCAAGGCGAACGCCGCCAATGTCTTGGGGCTGTCAAATGCCTGATCACCCGTGAGGGCATAGACAATATTCACGGTGACCGTGGTCATATCCTCTAACGGGTTCCAGGTGAGATTGGGGCGCACCCCCGCGGCCATAACGACAATCATTGTCTCGCCGAGTGCGCGGGATACCCCCAGCAGGAAGGCCGAGATCACCCCAGGCAGCGCCGCCGGCAGGATCACCTGCTTGATCGTCTCCGAATGCGTCGTGCCAAGCGCGTAGGCACCCTCACGCAGGCTCTGCGGGATACTGTTGATCACATCGTCCGACAGCGAGGAAATGAACGGGATGATCATGATGCCCATCACGATACCCGGAGAGAGGATATTGCTGTAGGACGCATCCAGTCCGAAAAAGCCCGCGATATCGACAACGATGGGCGTCACCGTGATGGCGGCGAAGAAGCCGTAAACCACCGTCGGGATGCCCGCCAGGATCTCGAGCACCGGCTTGGCAATACCGCGTTGGGTGCGCGTGGCATACTCGGACATAAAAATCGCCGAAAGCAGCCCGATAGGTAGGGCAGTCGCCATAGCAATCGCTGTGACCATGAAGGTGCCCGCAAACAGCGGCACCGAACCAAAGAAGGAGGTCCCTTCTTCAACTTCGTCGCCCCGGCCAGCGGCCTCGAGGAACGTATCCCCGGGTGCCCAGACCGTGCCGGTCACAAACTCCCAAACGCTCACCTCGCGAAAGAAACGCATCGCCTCAAAGACAATCGACAGCACGATGGCGATCGTTGTCATGATCGAGATCAACGCCGCACCCATGAGCAGGAAACGGACAGTGTTATCAAGTACGTTACGGGCGCGAACCTCCGGGCGAATCGCCCGAAGGCCATGGGCAAGCCCAATCGCGGCCACGGCAACGCTAACGATCAACACCAGCTCACGCGCCGGTGAAATCACACCGAAAAGACTGAGAATCGCGGCAGCAAGGGCGACACCAAGTGCCGGCACGCCCATCCACACTACTGAATACCAGCCATACTGCTGTGGCCGGGAATGCATGCTGATCCCTGCAGCCATCTTCGCGATGGCCTTGCCGCGTCCAAGACGGAAGGCCAGTAAGCCAAGCGGCGCAAGCGCGAGCAGCAACAGCAATGTGGTGGTTCCAATGCCCAAAACGCGTCCTCGTATTCCCCGGTCTTCGAGTTAGGACGTCGCTGCCCCACTTGAGCAGGACAGCGACGAAATCGGCGTCAAGTGCTCACAACTCCCTGTGAGCGTCGCGACACCTTAGCCCTCCAAATCACTCCGCTGGAGATCAACCCGGTTCTCGACCCGCTCACGCCATTCGGCGCTCTGGCTGGCAGGCAGCGGGATCAGGCCCTCTTCGATGAGCAGGCCATCGGTACCGATCATGATGTCGTCCATGAACAGGCTGACGTACTCGTCGATGCCCGGCACGACACCCTCGTGGGCTTCCTTGATGTAGAACCAGAGGCTCCGGGCCACCGGATAGTCCTCAGTGGAGATGGACTCCGTGGTCGGCTCGACACCGTCAACCGTCGCGGCCTGAACGACGTCGCTGTTCTCCTCGAGGAAACTGAAACCAAAGATACCCACGGCATCCTTGTTCTCGGTGATCCGCTGAACGATCAGGTTGTCGTTCTCACCGGAATCCACGTAACCGCCGTCGGAGCGAATGTCGGTATACTCTTCCGGGTAGCCGGCAGCCTCACTGGCACCCTCCATGACCAGCTCCTCGAATGCATCACGCGTACCGGAAGTCGTGGGCGGGCCCAGGACTTCGATCTCAGCGTTGGGGAGGCTGGAGTCAATCTCGTTCCAGCTGTCGTACGGATTCTCAACCAACTCGCCGTTCTGCGGCACCTCGGCCGCCACGGCCAGCAGGATCTGCTCACGGGTCAGGGCCAGCGGTTCGTTATCTGCGCTGTGGGCAATGACGATGCCGTCCGAGCCGATCAGCGCCTCGGTGATCTCGGTCACGCCATTGTCCTGGCAGCGATCGAACTCACTGGGCTTCATGCGGCGGGAAGCGTTGGTGATATCCGGGGTGCTGACGCCAACGCCCTCACAGAACAGCTGCAGACCACCGCCGGAGCCCGTGGACTCGATCACCGGGGTCGGGAAGTTCGTGGTGGCGCCGAACTCTTCGACGACGTAGCTGGCGAACGGGTAGACGGTGCTGGAACCAACGATCCGAATCTGATCGCGCTCCTGGGCAACGGCCACGGAGGTCATGCCGGTCAGTGCGGCAGCCGCAGTGGCAAGGGCTGTAGTCTTCCAAGTCTTCATGAGGTCGCTCCTCGTAGTGCTTCAGGTTAGTGCTCCGAGGAGGCTAGGCAAGAAATATGACAGCATCATGACCGCAGGAGCAGCCATGCTTCAAGCGCCGCGGTCATCCGCCCGGGAGGCGGGCTGGGCCTCACGAACCGGGTCGGGGAAGATGCACGAGAAGGTGCTCCCCACCCCGGGTTCGCTGTTTACCTCCAACCGGGCGTTATGGCGCGAGAGCACATGTTTGACGATAGCCAGGCCGAGCCCGGTCCCCCCGTCTCGTGTCGATCGACCACTGTCTACGCGATAAAACCGCTCGGTGAGACGAGGTAGGTGCTGGGGTGCGATACCCCGACCCGTATCTGCAATGGCCAGGCAAGCAACGCCCGCCGCCTCAAACCAGCGCACGTCGATCCGCCCACCCGGTTCCGTGTACTTAATCGCATTGGTGAGCAGGTTTGAAAACGCGCTCCGCAGCTCGTCCCGATCGCCGCGAATGGTCAGCGCCTCATCGACCGTCAGCGTAATGGCGTGGCGTCCGTCACTCAGCGTGCGCGCCTCATCAGCGACCCCGCTTAGCAGATCGGACATATCCAGGGCCATGTGCTCAGCCTCGGGGGCTTCAGTCTCCAGGCGCGAGAGCATCAACAAGTCGTCCACCAACCGGCTCATGCGCTCGATCTGCTGTTCCATGAGGCCGAGCGGTCGCTCCAGTGCATCAGCCTCGGGCAACGCCATTTCCGCCATTTGCTCGCTCATCCCCCGCAACACGGTCAGCGGCGTGCGCAGCTCATGGCTAATGTTGCCCACGAAGTCGCGGCGCATTGTCTCGAGGCGATGGACCTGCGAGACATCGCGTGCCAACAGCAGCTGTTGATCGTTGCCGTAGGGCACCATCCGTATCTCAAGCGTGCGATCCGAGTCCTGCGGGGCCGGGATTTTGACCGGTTCGCTCCAGTCTGCTCGGACCAGATAGGCGGCAAAGTCCGGGTGACGGACAAGGTTGGCAATGCGCTGGCCTTGATCCTGCGGCCAGTTCAGCGGCAGATAGCGGGCCGCGATCTGATTCCACCACTGCATCTCGCCGTATTCATTGAGCACGATCGCGCCGTCCGGCAGGGCATTGGCGCTTTCCCGAAAGCGCCGCAAGAGCATCGCGAGCCGGCGACGCCGTAGTCGATGACGTTGCTGCTGGCGGTTCAGCCCCTCAAAGACATCACCCCAGACGCCTTCGGCACCCGGCGGCGCCTGTTTGCGCGTCCGGCGCAGCCAGTATTCGAGTCGATAAAGCTGTATGCCGTTATAGACCAGTAGGCTGGCAGCACCCAGCAGCAAGCTGGCGAGCAGATGACCCGTGACCAGCCCGGCCAGTAAAAAGAAGGCGCCGCCGAACAGCAGCCGGGCCAGCGCCGCGGGCCAGGGATTACTGCTCAACATGGCAGGGCGCCTCTATTCGGCAGAGAAGCGGTACCCGGCCCCACGCACCGTCTGCACCAGATCGTCGTGACCCGTCGGCGCCAACCCTTTGCGCAGCCTGCGGACATGAACATCGACGGTTCGCTCCTCAACGTAAACGTTCGCTCCCCATACATTATCGAGAAGCTGCGCCCGATTGAATACACGATCCGGGTGGGTCATCAGGAAGTGCAACAGGCGGTACTCCGTAGGCCCCAGCGTAACGGCCCGTCCGTCTGCCGCAATGCGATGACTGACGGGATCAAGCCGCAGGCCACGGATTTCGACCGGTTGGTCACCGGCTGCCGGCTGGGCACGCCGCAGCACAGCCTTGATTCGTGCAAGGAGCTCCTTGGGTGAGAACGGCTTCGCGACGTAGTCATCCGCGCCAATATCCAGTCCCTTGACGCGATCCGCTTCGGCATCCCGAGCCGTGAGCATAATGATCGGCAGATCCCGCGTGGCCCGGTCGCGCTTGAGACGACGCGCAAAATCGATACCGTTTTCGCCCGGCAACATCCAGTCCAGCAGAATCAGATCCGGCTGGCTCAGTCGAATCGCCGCGTCGGCATCCTCCGCTGACTCGGCGTGACGCACGCGATAGCCCGCCCGCTCCAGGGACATTGCAATCATCTCCCGGATCGCCTCTTCGTCCTCCACCAGCAGAATGCTTGCCACGTTGCCACTCCCTATAAAAAAAGCGATGTCACTTTAGCGGCGATTATATTGCGAAATGGTGACAGAGTGGTCATGGCTGGCGGCAGGCGCCGTTGATTGGTAGATTTCAGCGGATGCGCTATTTCATCTCGCTCACCCTGATGCTGGTGATTCTCTGGCTTGGCCTGTCAGGGGTCTACAAGCCTTTGTTATTCATCCTGGGAGCAGGCTCCGTCGGGCTAGTCGTCTGGCTGACGGAGCGGATGGAAGTGCTGGGTGCCGAGCACGACCCCGGCACGCTGTCCTGGCGCCTGCCGGTCTACTGGGGGTGGTTGCTCTGGCAGGTCGTGATCGCCAATCTGATGGTCGCGCGTGCGGTTTTGCAGCCCGGGCGCATCCGTCCCGGCATGTTTGAAGTACAGGCCACTCAGCGCACGCGCGTGGGGCGGGTAACGTACGGTAACTCCATCACGCTGACGCCGGGCACCGTCACCACACGGCTGCGCAGTGATGACGACCGCCTGGAGGTGCACGCACTCCTGCCGGAGGCCGCTGAAGATCTGCGAGGCGGCGCGATGGCGCGCCGTGTCTGCTGGCTCGAGGGCCAGCAATAATGGAGGCCGTCATCCTCGCCACCATCCTGGCTATCTTCGCCACGATGGCTTTTGGCGTTTGGCGCGCCATTCAGGGGCCGTCGGTCTACGACACCATCGTGGGGGTCAATGTCGTTGGCACGAAGACCGTTCTGCTCATCGCGCTCATTACCCACTTTACCGGCCATGCTGATTTGATCGATGTGGCCCTTGTCTACGCGCTGATTAATTTCATCGCTGTGGTGGCCATTCTTAAACTGGTGCGGCGCGGCGATCTGGCCGCGAGTGGAGAAGGCAGCCATGACTGAGGGCATTCTGAATGTCGCCAGCGCGCTCATGCTACTCGGTGGAGGGGCGTTCGCCGTGATCGGAGGCGTTGGGCTTGTGCGCTTTCCGGATGTCTACACGCGCCTGCATGCCGGGGGCATCACGGATACGCTGGCACCGCTGCTCATTATGGGTGGCCTGCTGCTGCAATCCGGCATCAGCGTGCTGTCGTTCAAGCTGCTGCTGATTTTGCTCTTTTTGTTGTTCACGACACCGACGGCTTCCCACGCCACTGCGCGGGCGGCGATGGCAGCCGGCCTGAAACCGGTCACCCATGAGGATTCAGCTGCCTCAGGAGGCCCGTCATCGAGCACCTGATCGATATCGTCCTGCTGCTCTTTCTGATCGTTGTTGCGGTCTCCGTTGTCCTCACACGAGACCTGCTGAAGGCGACGATGCTGTTCGCGATTTACTCGCTGATCATCGCCGGGTTGTTTGCGACGCTTGATGCCGGTGACGTCGCCCTGACCGAGGCCGCTGTTGGCGCGGGTATCAGCACCGTACTCATTCTCGCCGTCCTCACCCTGGTCCCGCGCCGTGAACACCGTCACGCCGGCCACAGCATTCCCGCGCTCATCATCGTCACGATCACCGGGGCCGCTCTGATTTATGCCACCTTCGATCTCCCGGAGTTCGGTGATTTCAATAACCCGGTGCATCAGCACGTGGGGCCGTATTTCATTGAACAGACCTATTCGGACATGGGCATACCGAACATGGTGGCCGCGGTGCTCGCGAGTTACCGCTCAATCGATACGATGGGTGAGGCGGTCGTCATTCTTACCGCAGGCATCGCGGTTTATGCGCTGCTCTCGGTGCCACCCCGGCGTCGTCGCCGCGATCAGGAGCGGGATTCATGAAAGACAATGCCATTCTGGTCGTTGTCGCCCGCTTCGTGATCCCACTGGTCATGCTCTTCGGGCTCTATGTGCAATTTCACGGGGAGTACTCCCCCGGTGGCGGCTTCCAGGCCGGCGTCATCTTCGCGGCGGGCTGGATTCTGTTCGTCTTTATCTACGGCCTCGAGACCGGCCTGCGCATCATCCCCGAGCGGCTGATCTATACCCTCGCCTGCCTCGGCGTCCTGCTTTACTGCCTGATGGGTGTCCTCGGCGTGGTCATGGGTGGGCGGTTTCTGGACTTCGACCCCCTGCTCGACTCACCCCATGCGGCCCAGCAGGCTGGCATTATTCTGGTCGAGTTCGGGGTAGGCGTGACCGTTGCCACCGTGGTCATGTTGTTCTTCGTGATGTTCGCCCGGCGCCGCAGCGAGGTCATTGCCGCGGGCCTTGACCCCGATGCTGAGGCGGAGGACCCCGAGCGATGACCGTCCTCAGCCTGTTCAACTACTGGGCGGTCGTCGTACTGATGATGATCGGCTACTACTGCGTGATCGTCCGCGGGAATATGATCAAGAAGATCATCGGCCTGGGCATTTTCCAAACCTCCGTGTTTATCCTGTTTATCTCGGCGGGCAAGGTTCTGGGTGGCTCCACGCCCATCCTGCGCGACGGGGTCAGCATCTACTCCAACCCCCTGCCCCATGTCCTGATCCTGACCGCCATTGTAGTGGGTATTGCCACAACGGCGGTGGGCCTGGCCCTCACCGTGCGTATTCGTGAGGCATTCGGCAGCATCGATGACGACGATCTCGATGCCGCGCAAAAGGACGACGCCGAATGATCGACACCATCACCGAGATGATGCCGTTCATTGTTCTGGTCCCGCTGATTGCCGGGCCGATCTGCGCGCTGCTGCCCGGCCGTGGCCTACCCTGGGCACTCGCCACGATCAGTGCCAGCGTAGCCTTTGTGCTGGCCGCGATGACCCTCGGCGCCGTCTTCCATGGCGAAACCCTGCGCTATGCCTTCGGTGACTGGGCACCGCCCATCGGTATCGAATACCGGGTCGATGCCGCCAATGCCTTCGTCGCGCTGTTGATCACCGGCATGGCCGCGATACTGCTTCCCTGGGGCAAGGCGCTGGTGGATGACGAAGTCCCTGAGCGCCAGGGCAGCTTTTACGGGCTCTTTCTCATCGCCCTCGCCGGGCTGCTGGGCATCACGCTCACTGGCGATGTCTTCAACGTCTTTGTGTTTCTGGAGATTTCCTCGCTGGCCACCTACGGCCTGATCGCCCACGGCCGTGACCGGCGCGCGCTGCTGGCCGCCTTTCGTTACCTCGTCATGGGCACGGTCGGCGCGACCTTTCTGCTGATCGGTATCGCCTTTATGTACATCCTGACCGGGTCGCTCAACATGGTGGATTTGGCCGAGCGCCTGCCGGTCGGCGAGGGATCCCGTGCGCTGCAAGTAGGCCTGGGGTTCATCGTG
This sequence comes from Spiribacter salinus M19-40, assembly GCF_000319575.2. NCBI lineage: Bacteria > Pseudomonadati > Pseudomonadota > Gammaproteobacteria > Chromatiales > Ectothiorhodospiraceae > Spiribacter > Spiribacter salinus. The sequence goes on from NC_021291.1 coordinate 1,371,158, forward strand.
GTCGGGCTGTCCATCAAACTCGCGCTTTTCCCCCTGCATCACTGGCTACCCAACGCCTATACCTATGCGCCCACGCTGATCAGCACCTTCCTGGCCGCGACGGCCACCAAGGTCGCGCTCTATGTGATGCTGCGCTTTATTTTCGATATTTTTGGGCCGGCCTACAGCTTCATGGCCCTGCCACTGAGTACCGGCTTCATGGTGCTGGCACTGGCTGGGATGTTCGCGGGCTCATGGCTGGCGATCTTCCAGAACAACCTGAAGCGCATGCTGGCTTACTCCTCAGTCGCTCAGGTGGGCTACATGGTGCTGGGCGTGAGCCTGGTCACCGTCGCCGGACTGATGGCCGCTTTCCTGCACCTGTTCAATCACGGCTTAATGAAAGCCGCCCTCTTTGCCAGTGCGGGATTGATCCTCTATCGCACCGGCAGCCTGCGCATGGACGCGCTACGCGGAATCGGCCGCCAGATGCCCTGGACGCTGACCGCTTTCGCCCTGGCCGGGGTCAGTCTTGTCGGCGTGCCGCCCACGGCCGGCTTCATCAGCAAGTGGTATCTGATCAGTGCCGCGATCGAGGCTGATCAGCTCTGGCTGGTCGTGCTGATTCTGGTGACCTCGTTGATGGCGCTGATCTACATCGCGCGGATCATTGAGATCGTCTGGCTGCAGCCCCGCCCCGAGGGGGCACCGGTGGTTAAAGAGGTCCCGTGGGGGCTTCTTGTCCCGGTCTGGATGCTCGTGGCCGCGAACTTTTACTTCGGCATTGATACGCGCCTCACCGTGGGTGCCGCCAGCGCTGCCGCACAGGCCCTAACCGGCGGAGCGCCGCTGCCATGAGCCCGGTCATAGCGGTCATCATCCCGTTTCTCGGGGCCCTGGCGATTGCGGTGGCCGCCGGCCAGCCACGCCTGCGCGATACCCTGAGCTTTTTGCTGCCAATCCCTCTGTTCCTGACCGTCGTCAGCGTCGCGATCATCCGCCTGGGCCTGGGTGACCCGATGATCCAGCCGCTCATCGAGCTGGTACCCGGTCTTGCGATCACACTCGCCGTTCAGCCCCTGGGCCTGACGTTCGCACTCCTTGCCGCCACGCTCTATCTGGCCGCTACGCCCTATGCCATCGGTTACATGCGGGCAGGCGGCTATGACCACCTGGGTCGGTTCATGGCGTGTTATGCCATTGCCCTGGGCGCCACGATGGGTATCGCCTTTGCCGAGAACCTGCTCACGCTCTATGTGTTCTACGAGATCCTGTCGATCTCGACGTACCCGCTGGTCGCCCACACCGGAACAGACAAGGCACGCGCCGGCGCCCGAACCTACATTGCCCTGCTGCTGGTCACCAGCGTGGGGCTCATGCTCCCGGCCATGATCTGGATCTGGCAAGCCGCCGGAACGCTGAGCTTCACCAGCGGTGGCATCCTCGCCGGTCAAGTCGGACCGGGTGCCGGCGCCGCCCTTCTGGTCATCCTGCTCTACGGCATCGGCAAGGCCGCACTGATGCCATTTCACCGCTGGCTGCCCGCCGCGATGGTGGCGCCAACCCCCGTCTCTGCCCTCCTGCACGCGGTGGCGGTTGTCAAGGCCGGTGTGTTCAGCGTGTTGACCGTCGTGCTCTACATTTTCGGACTGGATTACGTCGTCACACTCGTCACCCAGCCGGTGATGCTCTACCTCGCGGTGTTCACCATGATCGCCGCCTCACTCGTTGCCCTCCATCAGGACAACCTCAAGTCGCGGCTGGCCTATTCGACGGTGAGTCAACTGGCGTATATCGTCACTGGCACTTTGCTGGCTACCGAGCTCTCGGCCCTCGGCGGCGGCCTGCACATGCTCATGCACGGCTTTGGCAAGATCACCCTGTTTTTCTGCGCCGGCGCGATCTATGTGGCCAGTGGCATCAACACCGTGAGTGGCATGAATGGGCTCGCCCGGCGCATGCCGCTGACCATGCTTGCCTTTTTTATCGGTGCGCTCTGCGTCATTGGGCTACCACCGACCGGGGGCTTCTGGAGCAAGTGGTATCTGGTGAACGGCGCCTGGCTCGCTGAGCATTACGTCATCGTGGCGGCTTTCGTGCTGAGCACATTGCTCAATATCGCGTATCTGCTCCCACCGGTCATGCGGGCCTTCCTGAAACCGCTACCCGAGGGAGATTCAGCAGCCCCTGTCCGGATTCAGGAGGCCCCCGCGCTGTGTCTAATTCCGCTTCTGGTGACAGCAGCGGGCACGCTTGTGCTCTTTGTACTGGCTGACCCTGCCCTTCAAATGCTGAAGATGGGGATTTCCTCATGACTGGGGTTAACGCGACCGCTCGCCTACTGGAAGCGATCATTCGTCGGGCACGCGCACTGCGATGGCTCATGGTGGGCTTGATGGTGACCGTGGTGGTGATCGATTTTTTCAAGCCCAGTCCCTACAGCCGCTTTTTCTGGGATACGATCCCGGGCTTTACCGCAGGGTATGCCTTCCTGGGGGCCTTGGTGCTCATTGGGGTGTACAAGGCGATCGGCTTCGGTCTGGTCTACCGGTCACCGGATTATTATCGCAAGACAGGTGACGACGACGGGGCGTCAACATGATCGGCGCGTGGTTACATCCGGCTTTGCTGCTGGCGTTTGGTGCGCTGCCCTTTGCCGTGCTGCAAGGGCGCGCCCGCCAGGTCTGGCAGCTGGCGCTGCCCCTCGTGGTGCTCTTTGTGGTGATCGGTCTCGAGTCGGGTACCCGCACCACCCTCACCCTGGCCGGGCTGGAATTGACGCCGCTGCGCGTAGACGGCCTCAGCCTCGTATTTGCCTATATCTTCGCGCTCATCCTACTCATCGGGAACCTCTTCGCCCTGCAAGTCGACGATGCCGCACAGCATGTCGCGGCAACGCTCTACGCTGCCTCCGCACTGGGCGCCGTCCTCGCCGGCGATCTCGTCACCCTGTATGTTTTCTGGGAAGTCATGGTGATCGCCTCGGTGTGGCTCATCTGGCGCCGGCGCCAGCAGGCAGCGTATGACGCGGGCTTTCGCTACCTCATCGTCCATGCACTCGGCGGGATGCTGCTCTTTGTCGGCGTGATCGCCTATTACCTGCACACCGGCAGTCTGGCCTTTGAGCCCATCGACAACGCGGGCGTGGCCTTTTACCTCATCCTGGCGGCATTCCTGATTAACGCCGCGGCGCCGCCGCTCCATGCCTGGCTACCCGACGCCTACCCCGAGGCCACGGTCACCGGCACGGTCTTTTTGAGTGCTTTTACCACCAAGACCGCGGTCTACGTGCTCGCCCGGGGCTTCCCTGGAACCGAGTTCCTGGTTTGGCTGGGCGTCGGCATGACGCTTTACGGCGTCACCTACGCGTTTCTCGTCAACGACATCCGACGGTTGCTCTCCTACCACATCATGAGCCAGGTCGGTTACATGGTGGCGGGGGTTGGCATTGGCAGCACGCTCGCCATCAGCGGGACCGCAGCCCATGCATTTACTCATATCTTGTATAAGGCCTTGTTGCTGATGGGCGCCGGGGCCGTGCTGCAGATGACCGGGCGCAGCCGGCTCACCGAACTTGGCGGGCTGTATCGCAGCATGCCGGTCACGTTCCTGCTCTATATGGTCGGCGGCCTGTCGATTTCCGCGTTCCCACTGTTCAGCGGGTTTGTCAGCAAGACAATGATCATCGAGGCCGCAGCCGTCGATGGCCGCGGCGTGGTCTTTTTGCTGATGATGCTCGCCGGCGTGGGGACCTTCATGAGCACCACGCTCAAGCTGCCGTATTTCACTTTCCTCGGCCGGGATGCCGGCCTGCGACCGCCCGAAGCGCCACTGAACATGCGCCTTGCCATGGGCATCGCCGCGCTACTGTGCTTTTTGATCGGCATTGTCCCCGGCCCGCTCTACGCGATCCTGCCTTATGCGGTGGACTATGACGCCTACACCGCGAGCCACCTGCTCAAGGAAATGCAGCTGCTGCTGTTCACAGGCCTCGGGTTTTTCCTCTTCATCCGCGTACTCGGTGGGAAAGAGAAAATCAGCCTGGACCTTGACTGGTTCTATCGTGTGCCGGGTTTGCACGGGCTGCGCGCCGCGCGCGACCAGTTCAGCGCCGTCAATCAAGGGAGCCGCGAGGCGGTGATGCGCATCCTGCGACACGCTGAACAACGCGCGCAGGCCATGCGCGTCAGTGGCTGGCCACTGCGTAGCTGGCCGACCGGCTCAATGGCCCTGTGGACAGCCGTGGTACTCGCGCTGCTGTTGGTCTTTGGCTTCGGCCGATAGGCCCGTACCGAGCAAAAAGGCGGGATGTGGTGCCGGCGCACGGATTCGAACCGCGGACCTACGCATTACGAATGCGTTGCTCTACCAACTGAGCTACGCCGGCCGCAAAGAGGCAATGTTAGACGAGCCGCCCGGGGCAGACAAGCGCTACCGCCAGCAGCGATTGAGGCGATCGGGGTCCTCGATGGCCTGTCCCGATGCGGTCATCGCACCCCGGCGACCCACATCCTGATACACCAGAATCGTGCAGACATCGCCCGGCGCGCTGGTCAGGCGTCGAGCCCTTAGCTGCCAGCGATTCGCGGCTTGCGTTTGCGCAGCCCAGGTGGCTGTCCCCGGTACGCCTGCCTCGAAACGATAGCGATCCGTCAGCGCCGAGCGACAATCCAGTTCGGCTTTGCCAGGCCAGAAGTCCTCGTAACTCCCGGTCACGGCAGCATGACGCTCCAGCAGCACCCCCAGGTTAATCAGGCAGGCCGCAGCCTGGGCGCGCTCGGCGCGCTCAATGGGTGCCCGATAGGCCGGCACGGCCAGCGTCACCAGCAAGGCAAGAATACCCAGGGCGAGCATTAACTCGATGAGTGTGAAACCGGCGGATGAACGAGCGAGCCTGCGCATGCCCAGAGCCTGCCGCCATTCATCAGACAGGCGCCGACCCCACCCGATCGCTGCGCTAGATTATGCGACAGAAGGCCTCCGGCACAGAGCATCGCATGGCACAGCATGGCACCACATTGACGGAACTCCTGCTAGCCGTCGCCCTTATGGCCTTATTAACGGCTATGGCGCTACCGAGTTTTTCCGGGCTGGTACAAAAAGACCGCCTGACGCAGACCAGTGAGCGGCTGTATCGCGACCTCACCCATGCGCGGGCCCAGGCGATTCAGCGCGGACAACCGGTGGCCCTGGTCGCCCATCCGGCGGGTTGGGATCATGGCTGGACGGTATTCGTGGATACGAACCATAACCGCCAACGCGAGACGGGCGAGTCACTGCTGCGGGATGCCCCAGCGCTCCCGCCAGGCTTTGCGCTATCCACTAACGCCGGGATTGGCAGGGCCATCGGCTATCGTGGCGACGGTCGCAGCGAGCGGCCGAATGGTGGGTTACAAATGGGAACCTGGCTGCTCTGTGATGGCGGCGGCACCGCCACCCCAGGACACGCCGTTACGCTGGTGGTGAGCGCAACAGGACGGGCCCGAATCAGTCCATCATCCGATCACCTGGATGGGTCACCGTGTTAAGACGACTCCACCGCCGACTTGATCTCGCCGCGCTTTGGAATGGCTCGCAAGAGATCTCGCGGCATGGAAAACACGACGTCTTCGGTGTAACTGCCCGACAGATCCGGGCGTTGGGCACCCCATGCTGCCAGCTGATCAATCACGGCCCGGACCAGTGACTCCGGTGCGGATGCGCCAGCGGTCACACCGATCCGATCGGCCTGTGCAACCCAGTCACGATCAATCTCTTCGGCGAGGTCGACTTGATAGGCCGCGACGCCCATGCGGTCCGCCAGTTCGGTGAGACGTCGAGTATTCGAGCTGTTGCGGGAGCCAACCACCAGCATCACATCCACATCCTCCGCTAATTCACGCACGGCATCCTGGCGGTTTTGCGTGGCATAGCAGATGTCATCCTTACGCGGTGCCTCGATGGCCGGGAAGCGGGCTTTAAGCGCCTCAATCACCGTTGCCGTATCGTCCATGGACAAGGTCGTCTGACTGACAAAGGCCAGGTTACCCTCGTCACGCACCTTGAGCGCGCGCGCATCCTCGGGCGTTTCCACCAGATAGATGCCCCCTTGGGCGGCCTTCTCACCAACGTACTGACCCAGCGTGCCCTCGACCTCCGGATGCCCGTCGTGCCCGATCAGGATCACCTCGCGACCCGCCCGGGCATGCTTGCGCACTTCCATATGCACCTTGGTGACCAGCGGACAGGTGGCATCAAACACATGCAGGCCACGTTCGACAGCCTCATCCCGTACCGTCTGGCTAACGCCGTGGGCCGAGAAGATCAACGTTGAGCCTTCCGGCACATCATCCAGCGCTTCAACGAAGATCGCGCCCTTGTCCCGCAGCTCGTCGACCACCGTGCGGTTATGCACCACCTCATGGCGGACATAGATGGGCTGGCCAAATGCCTCAAGCGCCTGCTCGACGATGCTGATCGCCCGGTCCACACCGGCGCAGAAGCCGCGAGGGTTGGCGAGTCTTATTTCCTGCATGATCTCGAATCTCTTAATACGCTCAATAAAATGGCGATGACCCCCAGCGTAATAGCGGAATCCGCCAGATTGAAGGCAGGCCAGTGCCACTCACCGTAGTAGACATCGATGAAATCGACTACCGCGCCCAGATACAGCCGATCAATCAGATTGCCGATGGCACCGCCGAGGACCCCGGCCAGCCCCAGCATCTGGAGTCGGTCGCGGCGCGATACACCCGCCAGCCAGTACACCAGATAAGCACTGATGGCGAGGGCAAGCCCACTCAGCAGCCAGCGCTGCCAACCGCCGCTTGCGGCAAGAAAACTAAACGCGGCGCCCGGGTTGAAGGCGAGCGTGACATTCAGCCCCGGGGCAACGGCGACCGGCTGATATGGGGCCAGCTGCGCCAGGGCCAGCCATTTCGTCAGCTGATCGGCAATGACCACCGTACCGGCCAGGCTCACGCCTGGCCACAGGGCAGAGGGCGCCCGGGCCGTTTCAGGCAAACCGTCGCTGCTCGCCATCGCCGGCCACATTGGTCACGCATCGCCCACACAATGCCGGGTGGTCTGGGTCTGCACCCACATCCGCCCGGCGGTGCCAACAGCGCTCGCACTTTGCGTGCGAGCTCGGCTGCACCTGGAAGCGAAATCGCGTGCCATCCTCAAGTTGGCCTGACTCCGCGTCGGGACCCGCCGCCTCCAGGGCGTGGACGCGCACATCAGAGGTAATCAACAAAAACCGCAGCTCTTCGCCCAGCAGACCCCAGCGCGTTGCCAAGGGCTCGCTGCAGTAAAGATCGACCTCGGCCTCCAGCGTCGAGCCGAGCATCTGCTCGTTACGCAGGCCTTCGATGCGCTTGGCGATCACCTCGCGCAACTGCAGGATCTCTTCCCAGAAGTCGTGATCAAGCGTCTCTTCACCCAGGCTGGAGAGCCCGTCATACCACTCGGCGGCAAAGACGGGGCCGTTGCGCTCACCCGGCAGATGCTCCCAGATTTCATCGGCCGTGAACGACAAAACCGGCATAAGCCAGCGCACCAGCGCCTCGGCAATGTGCCACATCGCCGTCTGGGCAGAACGCCGGGCGAGGCTGTCTGCCGGCGTGGTGTACTGGCGGTCCTTAATAACATCCAGGTAAAAGCCACCCAACTCGAACACACAAAAATGATGCACGCGCTGGTAGAGCTGCAGGAAATCGTGGCGGTCACCATCCTCACGGATCACCGCCTGTAACTGGCGGGCGCGATCAACAGCCCAGCGATCCAGAGGCAGCATGTCCTCGGGTGACACTGCGTTAGTGGCCGGATCGAAGCCGTTCAGATTACCCAACAGGAACCGGGCCGTGTTCCGAAGGCGGCGATAGGCATCTGCCGTGCGCTTGAGAATGTCATCAGAGACGGCGATCTCCCCGGAGTAGTCCGAAGAGGCGACCCACAACCGCAAAATATCCGCCCCCAGTACATTCATGACCTCCTGGGGCGCAATCACATTCCCACGCGATTTGGACATCTTCCGGCCCTGCTCATCGACGGTGAAACCGTGCGTGAGCACGCTCCGGTAAGGCGGTTTGCCGTTGATCATCATCGAGGTCAGCAGCGATGACTGGAACCAGCCGCGGTACTGGTCACTGCCCTCCAGATAGAGATCCGCCGGCCAGCCCAGATCATCGCGATCCCGTAACACGGTGGCATGGGTCGTCCCCGAATCGAACCAGACATCCAGGATGTCCGTGACCTTCTGGTAGCGACTCGCGTCCTCGCCCAGCAGATCAGCCGGGTCGAGATCGAACCAGGCATCAATGCCCTCGACTTCCATGCGCTTTGCGACCGCTTCGATCAGCTCATCGGTATTCGGGTGCGGCTCGCCGGTCTCGCGATCCACAAACAAGGCGATTGGCACGCCCCAGTTTCTTTGCCGTGAGATACACCACTCCGGGCGATTACGCACCATCGCCGCCATGCGCTCCTCACCCCAGGCCGGAATCCACTCAACCCCCGGCAGGGCGGCAAGGGTCTTTTCACGAACCTGACCTGCCTCCAGGTTGAGAAACCACTGCGGTGTGGCCCGGAAGAGAATCGGTGTTTTATGACGCCAGCAATGGGGATAACTGTGCTGATAGGGCGCGTGGTGAATGAGAGCACCCTCAGACTCCAGGCGCTTGACGATGTCGCGGTTCGCCGTGAAAGCGAACTGACCTTTGAAATCCCCATGCAGGAATCGGCCGTCATCGTCCAGCGGATTATCGAGCGGAAGGTCATATTGCTGGCCTACATGAAAGTCATCCACGCCATGCGCCGGGGCCGTGTGCACGGCCCCCGTGCCCGCCTCCGTGGTGACATGCTCGCCGAGAATGACGGGGACCTGGCGATCCAGCCAGGGGTGCTTGAGACTGAAGCCCTCGAGATGGCGGCCAAGACAGCGCCCGACAATGCCGTAATGCTCGATCCCGTAGCGCTCGAGCGCTGTCTCGTGCAGCGCCTCTGCCAGCAACAGTAACTCGCGACCGTGCTCGACTGACACCAGCACATAGTCGAGATCCGGATGCAGAGCGACCCCCCGGTTAGCCGGAATGGTCCAGGGGGTCGTGGTCCAGATCACCAGCGACAGCGGCTGATCATCGGCACTCACCGTGGCACCGCAGCGCCTGGCGATCCCCTCGGCATCAAGGGCCTCGAAGCGCACATCAACCGCCGGCGAGGTGTGATCCTCGTACTCCACTTCGGCCTCCGCCAGCGCCGAGCCACAGTCCGTGCACCAATGCACCGGCTTGAAGCCACGCTTGAGATGACCATTGCGCACGATCTCACCGAGCGCACGAAGGATATTGGCCTCGGTTTGCGGGCGCATCGTCAGGTAGGGGTTATCCCAGTCACCGAGCACGCCCAGACGCTGGAAATCTTCAGTCTGTCCGGCGACCTGTTCGGTAGCGAAGGCCCGGCAGGCATCTCGGAACGCCCGCGGCGAGACTTGGTCACCCGCTTTACCGATGTCCTGCTCTACCTTGTGCTCAATGGGCAGCCCATGGCAGTCCCAGCCCGGCACATAAACCGCGTCATAGCCGTTCAGGCCCTGTGTTTTGACGATAATGTCCTTGAGGATCTTGTTGACGGCATGGCCGATGTGAATGTCGCCGTTCGCATACGGCGGGCCGTCATGCAGGATGTAGCGCTCGCGGCCTGCCCGAGCCTCGCGAATGCGCTGGTAAACCCCCTCCTCACGCCAACGGGCCAGTCGCGCCGGCTCACTTTTGGCGAGACCGGCGCGCATGGGGAAGTCGGTCTTCGGCAGATTCAGGGTGTCCTTGTAATCGCTCACGGGTTCATCCTGCATTGCTGGCAGTTAAGTGACCGTGGTCCTCAAACCACGAACGGGCCGCGGCAACATCCGCGGCAATCTGACGAGTCAGGGCCTCCAGGCCATCGAAATGCTGCTCCGGGCGCTGAAAAGCCAGCAGCTCGACATCGACATGACGGCCATACAAATTGCCCTCGAAATCGATGAGGTAAGTCTCAAGCAGTGTCTCAATGCCATTCACCGTCGGCCGCGTCCCCAAACTGGCGACGCCGGGCCAGGGTGTCCCCAGCCCGTGGACGAGGACATTGAAAATACCGCGCATGGGCGGTGGATACGGCCCAAAGCGCAGATTCGCCGTGGGCCAACCCAGCTGACGCCCCAGCGCCTCGCCACGAACGATGCGCCCGGAGATTTGAACACGACGACCCAGCAACGCCTCGGCAAGCGCCAGGTCGCCATCCGCAAGGGCCTGTCTTACGCGGGTGCTGCTTACCCGGGCGCCAGCATGACTCACGGTGGGCATCCGCTGTAACTCGAAGCCGTTCGCCTCCGAGGCCGACTGAAGCATGGTGTAATCGCCCCGTCGCTGATGCCCGAAACGAAAGTCATCGCCTACCATCAGGAATTGCACACCCAGCCCGTCGATGATCAGCGACTGAATAAAATCCTCCGCGGACTGATGGGCCAAGTGGGCGTTGAAGTGCAGACAGAGCACGCGCTCCACGCCAAGCCCCTCCAACACCTGCAGTTTCTCGCGCAAACGAGTGATCCGGCCTGGGGAGCGATCCGGCGCAAAGAACTCTCGCGGCTGTGGCTCGAAGAGCACCACGGTGGCCGGTAGGCCCAGTCGTCGACTTGCCTCGTGCAGGGCTTCGATTACCGCCTGGTGGCCTCGGTGGATACCGTCAAAGTTGCCGATGGTGGCCACGCAGGGGCGGTGGTGAGCCAGCAGGTTATGGGCACCCCGTATCAGCTCCATGCAGAACTCCATCGCGCCGAGACTTTAAACCCCCAGTATACGGCAGCCACACAGGGTTCAGCCATGCTCGCCCTCCGGCTCCCGCAAGTGCTGCGGGCGCAGCCCGAGGGCAAACAGCACCCCAAAATACGCGACCGCGCCCCCAAGGATCAGCCCGCCAAGCGCGATCACGCGGCCAGCGACCCCTTGCTCAAGCCAGAACGCCTGCTGTTGAGCCGGCCAAACCAACACGGCCATCATGACCGCGACCGCGATCAGCGCCTGGGTCATCAACACGCGCCAGCCCGGGCCCGGCACATACACGCCATCGCGGCGAAGGCCCCGGTACAGCAGACCCGCGTTGACCCAGGCCGCAATCCCCGTCGCCAGGGCCAGTCCGGCGTGGGCAACCCCCGTACCGAACAGGAGCAGAACCAGGCTCACGCTCAGCCCCATGTTGACCAGCATGGCGGAGATCGCACAGCGCACCGGGCCGCGCGTGTCCTGACGGGAGAAATACCCTGGTACGAGCACCTTCACCAGCACGAATCCAAACAGGCCGACACCATAGGCCATCAGACTCCAGCTGGCGGCCTCCACATCCATTGCCGTAAAGCGTCCGTACTGGAAAAGCGTGGTGAGCAGCGGCTCGGCCAATACGATGAGCCCCGCCGTGGCTGGCAGGATAATAATCAGCGTAACGCGCAACGCCCAGTCGAGGGTCGCGCTGAAGCGCTCACGACCGGCCGCGGCATAGTCACCGGATAGGCGCGGCAAAATCACGGTCCCGAGGGCGATCCCGAAAACACCCAGGGGAAACTCCATGAGCCGATCCGACCAGTAAAGCCAGCTGATGGAGCCAACGATGAGAAAAGAGGCCAGGATCGTGTCGAGCAGCAGATTAATTTGCTGAACCGACGTGCTGAACAAGGTCGGCCCCATTAACCGCAGAATGCGTCGTACCCTGGGGTCCTGCCAGTTAGGCCGAGGCCAGGCCAGCAGCCCGCGCTTCCAGAGAAAGGGCAGCTGCAGCGCGAGCTGCAACGCGCCCGCCACGGGCACGGCCAGGGCCAGGGCCATGACGCCGGTCTCAAGCGCTGGCGCGAGCCACACCGCCGCCCCGATCAGGCACAGGTTGAGCAGCACCGGCGCAAAAGCTGGCGGGCCGAAACTCTCATAGGTATTCAGTACCGCCGCCGCCGCTGCGGTGAGCGCCACCAGCAGTAAGTACGGGAAGGTCAGGCGCAGCAGATCCCCTGCAAGCGTTAACTGCGCCGCGTTATCCGCGAAACCAGGCGCAAAGACGCGGATCAGCCCAGGCGAGCCCAGCATGGCCACGAGCGTTAATGCCAGCAGGACCAGTGCCAGACAGCCACTGACCCGCGCGAAAAGCTGGCGCACGGCGGCATCACCCCCGGCCTGCCTGGCTTCGGAGAGGACCGGCACGAATGCCTGCTGGAAGGCCCCTTCAGCAAAGAGACGACGCAGGAAGTTCGGAATTTTGAACGCCACGAAAAAGGCATCGGTCGCGGCAGATGGCCCAAAGACCACGCCCAGCACAATATCCCGCGCGAGCCCCAGCACGCGGGAGACGAGCGTCCAGCCGCCAAAAGTCGTTACAGAGCGCAGCAACCCGGTGCGCAAGTCCCCTACCCCTATGCCCGACGCCGGCTTTGAGACCGGTCAGAGTTGACATTTCGTCGCAAGCTTCGCATATTACCGCTCTTTTCTCCGCGACCCAGCTATTCAACAGGAGCAGCCCGTTGGCAAACATTGCCTCTGCCAGAAAACGCGCCCGTCAGGCCGAAAATCAGCGTCGCCACAATCAGGCGCGTCGCTCCATGATGCGCAGCAAGCTCAAGCTGGTCACCGAGGCCATTGCCAAGGGTGATCGCGCCGCTGCTGAAGCCGCGTATGGCGAGGCCGTCCCGGTACTGGACCGCATGGCCACCCGCGGCGTGATTCACAAAAACAAGGCCGCCCGACACAAGAGCCGGCTTGCCCAGCAGATCAAGGGCCTTAGCTAAGCGGTGAGCACCAGGTTGTCACGGTGAACCAATTCAGGCTCCGTGACGTACCCGAGCAGCGCTTCGATCTGATCGCTGGATGATCCGGCCAGCGTCCGTGCCGCGGACGAGTCGTAGTTGACCAAACCCCGGGCCACTTCCTGGCCCTGCGGATCCAGGCAGGCCACCAGGTCGCCCCGGCCGAACACCCCCTCGACACCCGTCACGCCAACAGCCAGCAAGCTGCGCCCTTGGTCACGCAATACAGCGACGGCACCGGCATCCAGCCACAGCTTCCCCTGCACCTGAAGCTGCCCGGCAATCCACTGTTTTCGGGCCACCAGACGCTCACGAGAAGGCGTTAACAGGGTACCCGGCGCATGACCTGTGGCGATCGCTTCCAGCACGCCCGTATCCCGCCCAGAGGCAATCAATGTTGCCGCGCCCGCTCGAGCCGCCCGGCGTGCAGCCAACACCTTGGCCCGCATGCCACCGCTGCCCAGCACGCCCGGGGCATCCGAGCACATGGCAAGCAAACCGGCATCGTCCGCCGCCGCCTCATCAACCAGGGTGGCCTCCGGGAATGCGCGCGGATCGCGATCGAACAGCCCCGGCTGATCGGTCAGGATCACCAGCAGATCCGCCTCGATGAGATTGCTGACCAACGCGGCGAGCGTGTCATTGTCGCCAAAGCGGATTTCTTCGGTTGCCACCGTGTCGTTCTCATTCACCACCGGGATGACCCCGAGCTCGAGCAGCGCGCGCAGCGTCACCCGCGCATTGAGATAGCGCTGCCGATCGGCCAGATCCTCGTGGGTTAGCAGGACCTGAGCGGTTTTGAGGCCATAGCGCTGAAACTCTGACTCGTAGGCTTGCACCAGCCCCATTTGACCCACCGCGGCCGCCGCTTGCAGCTGATGGAGCGCACTCGGCCGCTCCGGCCAGCCAAGCCGCTGGACACCCTCGGCGACGGAGCCGGAAGAGACCATCACCAGCTCGACCCCCCGCTCCCGGGCAGCCACCATTTGGCGTACCCAATCACGGATGCGTTCGTGGTCCAGCCCCTGGCCGTTGTCGGTCACCAGCGCACTGCCCACCTTAATCACCCAGCGGCGATCATCAGTGAGTGTTTTTCGCACGCTCATGTTCTGCCCTCCGGGCGGTCTTGCTCATCTTCCGCCATCTCAGTGAGACGTCGCATCACCGCCTGACAGAGCGATTCAGTGCCCGAGCCGGTCTCCGCGGAGATAAAGAAAACCGGCCCGGCCCAGTCCAGGGCCTGGCGCAGACTCTCCAGAACCTCGGCCTGTGCATCCTCCGGAAATAGATCAGCCTTGTTCAGCACCAGCCAGCGCTCGCGCGCGACCAGCGACTCGCTATAGGCGGCCAGCTCTTTCAACACACTGCGCACTTCCGCGGCAAGATCACGATCCTCGTACAGGCCAGCCGCGTCCACCAGATGCAGCAGTAAGCGCGTGCGGGAGAGATGACGCAGAAACTGTGTTCCCAGACCGGCGCCCTCGGCCGCTCCTTCAATCAGCCCGGGAATATCTGCCACGGTAAAACTACTGCCGACCCCGATGCGCACAACACCCAGCCCGGGATGCAATGTGGTAAAGGGATAATCGGCCACCCGAGGGCGCGCCGAGGAGACAGCGCGAAGCAAAGTGGACTTGCCCGCGTTCGGCAGCCCCAACAGGCCAACATCCGCGAGTAACTGTAACTCGAGCGCCAGCTCACGCCGCTCACCCGGCGTGCCGGGAATCGATTGCCGAGGCGCGCGATTGGTGGAGCTTTTGAAGTGGGTATTGCCGATCCCGCCGCGGCCGCCCCGCGCCACACACAGCCGATCGCCGTGGCGGGTGAGATCACCCATGACCTCGTCTGTCCCGCGGTCACGCACCAGGGTGCCGATGGGCACCCCGATCACCACGTCCTCACCGGCCCGCCCAGCCATCTGCCGGCCCTGGCCCCCGCGTCCGCGTTCAGCGGCAAACTGACGACGGTGCCGAAAATCAGCCAAGGTATTCAGACCCGAGTCGGCCTCAAGCCAGACACTACCGCCATCGCCGCCGTCACCACCATCCGGCCCACCATGCGGAATGTATTTCTCGCGCCGAAAGCTGACACAGCCGCTCCCACCGTCACCCGCGGTTACCTTGATGGAGGCTTCGTCAACAAACTTCATGGACTGGGTACCGCCGCAATCAAAAAGCCCCGCTCGAGGGCGGGGCTGGTTCGGGGCGCTGGGTGCAGCGTCAGCCCGCCGGCTGCACGCTCACAAAGCGCCGCTTGTGCGGGCCCTTGCGCGCAAAGACGACCTGCCCGTCCACCTTGGCGAACAGGGTGTGGTCGTTACCGACGCCAACATTCTCACCGGCGTGGAAATGCGTGCCGCGCTGACGAATCAGAATGTTGCCGGCAACCACTGCCTGGCCGCCGAAACGCTTCACGCCCAACCGCTTGGATTGCGAGTCGCGACCGTTCCGTGTACTGCCGCCTGCCTTTTTATGTGCCATGAGTGCTGTCTCCGCGTTCGTTGCGCCGGAATCAGCCGGCCTTGATGCCGGTGATGCGGACTTCGGTGTACTGCTGGCGATGACCGTCGTGGCGCTCATAGTCCTTGCGGCGCTTGAACTTGACCACCTCGATTTTCCGGGCCCGTCCTTGCTCGAGGACCTCTGCCGATACGCTGCCGCCGTCGAGGCGCGGCGTACCCACTTGCACTTTATCGCCGTCGGCGACAAGCAGGACCTCATCGAATTTGATGGTCTCACCGGTCTCTGCGCTCAGTTTCTCGATGCGCAGAACATCGCCCTCGGCGACCCGATACTGCTTGCCACCTGACTTGATTACCGCGTACATCGAAAACTCCAGAGGGTTGATCCAAAGCCGCGAAAGGATAGCGACAATCCCCCGGCGGGTCAACGAATTCCGCTTGCCAGAGCAGAGTTAAGTCCTTGACACCCCACACCCCCCTTTCTAGCATGCCGTTCTCACCCACCAGGGGATGCACACTCCCGATGGATATTGCCCGGATTCGCGAGCGCATCAGCGCCGACATGACGGCGGTCGACCGCATCGTCCAATCGCGCCTGCGCTCCGACGTCGCATTGATCAACCAGCTGGGTCATTACATTATCGGTGGTGGCGGCAAGCGCCTGCGACCCATGGTTACTGTGCTCATGGCGCGCGCAGCCGGCCACGACCCCCAGGATGACCGCCATGCCCTGCTGGGCGCGACCGTCGAGCTCATCCACACAGCGACCCTTCTCCACGATGACGTCGTCGACGAATCGGCCGTGCGACGTGGCCGGGAGACGGCCAACCAGATCTGGGGTAATGAGGCCAGTGTGCTCGTTGGCGATTTTCTGTATACGCGGGCCTTTGAGATGATGGTTGAGATGGATGATATGCCCACCATGGGTATCTTCTCGCGCACCACGAATCGCATCGCCGAAGGCGAGGTCATGCAGCTCATGCATGTCCACGACCCGGATGTGACCGAAGCGCGCTATCACGAGGTGATCTATCGGAAGACTGCCGTGCTGTTTGAAGCCGGCTGTCGACTGGCCGCCATGCTCGCCACGGATGGGGACAAGGCCATGATGGACGCAGGCGCTGCCTACGGCCGTCACCTCGGCATCGCTTTTCAGCTGGCGGATGACGCCCTCGACTACGATGGCGACGCGGCGACCATTGGCAAAAACATCGGCGATGACCTGGCGGAGGGCAAGCCGACGCTGCCATTGATTCATTGCCTGGCGAACGCTGACCACGCGAGCGTTGGAACCCTGCGTGAGGCGGTAGAAAACGGTGGCCGCGACGACATCGAGGCCGTCACTCAGCTGATTGCGCAGACCGGGTCGATTGCCTATACTCGCGGGCTTGCCGAGCAGGAAGCCGAGGCGGCTGAAGCCGCCCTTCAGGCCTTTCCCGACAGCGACTTTCGCTCGGCACTCAGTGAGCTTGCGCGGTTTTCGATCGGCCGCAACCACTGAGTCGGCAAATCGGGGTGTAGCTCAGCTTGGTAGAGCACTGTCTTCGGGAGGCAGGGGCCGTGAGTTCGAATCTCGCCACCCCGACCAATTATTGACGAAGTCCTTCCACCATTGGCCGTCCATTTCGTGACGCAGCTCACGGCGGCGATTGCCCACCCAATGGTCTCCTGATAGCTCCCATTCCACATGTCGGAGCTTCGATGTCAGGCCAACCCGCCCGTCCCACCTTAGCCCGACGGCTGATCAACCAGTCGCTGGCCACCCCGGCCGCGATCGACCAGGCCGTCACGACCGCCCGGGCCAACGGGACCTCGTTGGTTCAACATCTCCTCGACAGCGGCCTCATCCCGCCCGCTGACATGGCCGCCCTGCTCGCTGAGGAGTTCGGATTGCCTTTGGTTGATGCCACAGTGCTCCGCCCTGACTCAGCAGCGCTCGCCCGCCTCGAGCCAGAGCTGCTGAGACGCCACCATGCCCTGCCACTCCGGCAGGACGGCGACACCCTGGCTGTCGCCATCTCCGATCCCGCCAACGTCGCCGCCCTCGATGAGATCCGTTTCCACACCGGCCTACCCACGACACCCGTGCTGGCCGAAGACGACGCCCTGCGCGAGCAGATCAATCGGCTCGCCGGCGCCGTAGACCATGATCTGAACGAGGCCAGTGAAGCCCTCGAGGTGCGTGATGCCGCGCCCGCGGGTGACACGGATACACCCGTGGTGCGCACCATTAACCGGTTGCTCCTGCGTGCCATCCGCGAAAAGGCCTCGGATATCCATGTCGAGCCCTTTGATGACCAGTGCCGTATCCGTTTTCGCCGGGATGGCCTGCTGCATGAGGTGGCCTCTCCACCCGGGCGTATGGCCGGCCGGCTCAGCGCACGCCTGAAAGTCATGGCCCGGCTGGACATCGCAGAGCGCCGCCTGCCCCAGGATGGCCGGCTCAGGCTGCACACCCCGGACGGCGAGGCCGTGGACTTCCGCGTCAGTGTCTGTCCAACACTGCATGGTGAAAAACTGGTCCTTCGGCTTCTTGATACGGCTCAGGCCGCCCTCTGCCCAACGCAACTGGGCTTCAGTCAGGACCAACTCGAGCATTATCAGGCGGCCATTGAGCGGCCGCACGGCATGGTGCTGGTCACCGGGCCAACCGGCTCGGGAAAAACGGTCACGCTCTACAGCGCCCTCCAGCAACTCAATACCGAGCCGCGCAATGTGCTGACGGTGGAAGACCCTGTCGAGATCAACCTGCCGGGCGTCAATCAAATCTCGACGAATCCACGGATTGGCTTTGACTTTCCTCAGGCATTGCGCGCCTTCCTGCGTCAGGATCCGGACGTAATCATGGTGGGCGAAATCCGTGACCGGGAAACCGCAGAAATTGCGATCAAGGCCGCACAGACCGGCCACCTGGTTTTATCAACCCTGCACACCAACGACGCGCCGAGCGCGGTGACCCGGCTTTTGAACATGGGCATCCCGGCCTGGAACATTGCCGCCTCCATCAGTCTCATCGTGGCCCAGCGCCTCGTGCGTCGGCTCTGTCCTGGCTGTCGTCGGCCGTTGACCCTGTCGCGCCGCGCCGCGGAGGCGGCTGGCCTGCCGGCGGCCGCCACGATTCAGGACCCCATCACCGTGTATGAACCGGTTGGTTGCTCACGGTGTATTGAGGGCTACAGCGGCCGTATCGGGATTCATGAGGTGCTACCGATCGACGCGTCGCTCGCGGATCAGATTGTCAAAGGCGCTTCCACTGCAGACATCACGGCAGCGGCGCATCGACGCGGCCTGGCTAACCTGCGAACTGCCGGCCTGGAAAAGGTCTGCGCCGGCGCCACTAGCCTCGCCGAGATTGATCGGGTCACCCGTCTTTAGTGGCCATGCAACGGTTTCTGTGGCGCGGGATTGATCAGGAGGGCCGCCCCCGTCGCGGCATCATGGCCAGCCTGGATGTCCATCAGCTCCGCGGTGATTTACGTGAACGCGAGATTGCCCTTGAGGAGGCCAGCGCACTTCCGGCTTGGCTCGAGCGACTGGTCATGCTGTCGCTGCCACGCGGAACCGCACCCGCGCTGGCGGATTTATTCAGCGAGCTGGCCACGCTGACCGAGGCTGGCATCCCGTTGGTGCAGGCCCTTGAGATGACCGCTGGGGCAATCCGCAACGGGCCACTGCGGCGGGCAATGGGCACCATTCGGGCAGACGTGGCGGCCGGAACGGCCTTGTCACGTGCACTGGCCAGTCATCCGCAGCTGTTTGATCCACTGACCTGCGCCATGGTTCGGGCCGGAGAACAGGCCAGCGCGCTGAGCACTCTGATGGCGCGCATTGCCGAGCACCACGCGCGCTCGGCTAGCGCCCGACAGCAACTGCGCCGAGCGATGGTCTATCCCTCGACGATCCTGCTGGTCGCGCTCGTGGTCAGCGTCACGCTGATCGGTTTGGTGGTGCCGCGCTTTGAGTCGATGTTCGCCAGTTTTGGGGCCGAGTTACCTGTCCTAACACGTAAACTCATCCGCCTGGCCGGCTGGCTGCGTGGCGGCGGCTGGCTCCTGGTGCCCACGCTCCTTGCGGCGATTGGCGTCATGGCATGGCTCGGCATGCACTATCAGCCTCTGCGACGCTTACGAGACCACACCCTCGTGCGCATGCCCATTGCGGGCAGCGTCCTGCGCCGCCTGCTGACCGCCCGTTTCGCCCGGACGCTCGCCATCATGACGAGCGCCGGCGTCCCCCTCACCGAAGCACTGCCCGCGATTGCGCAGGCCATGGGCAACCTCGCCTATCGAGAAGCGGTTTACCACGTGGGCGAGTCGCTGCGTGATGGTCAGCGACTGGAAACCGCCCTGAGCCGCAGCCACTGCTTCCCCGAGACCATGGCGCGCATGGTGGCTATCGGTGAAGAGTCCGGACAGCTCGAGAGGATGCTCATGCGCATCGCCGATCGTGAGGAGGCCGCAGCCGAGCAGGCAGCTCGGGCCCTGACCAGCGCCATGGAGCCACTGATCATGATCCTGCTGGGGTTGCTGATCGGTGGCCTGGTCCTTGCGATGTATCTGCCGGTCTTCCGGCTGGGCCAGGCACTCTAGACACTCGCCTGGCACCGCGGATCGCGCTACGGTGTCGCGTGTTGAGTAATCCACGTGAGCACCGACCAGGAGGCCGCCAGCGTTGACTGACTCATCCGCGCATCAGCCACTGGTCGTCGCACTCACCGGCGGTATCGCGGCCGGGAAAACGCAGGTCAGCGATCGCTTTGCCGCACGCGGCGTCCCCGTCATCGATACGGATCAGCTAGCGCGAGAGGTCATCGTGCCCGGCACCGAAGGACTCGCGGCCGTGCGATCGACCTTCGGCGAGGCCATCATGAACGCCGACGGTACCGCCAATCGTCAGGCGTTGAGTGAACAGATCTTCTCCGATGCGGACGCCCGGAGAAAGCTCGAGGCCATCACACACCCGCGGATTCGTGCTCGCGTCAGCGCCGCTTTGCGGGAGCTGGAGGCCCCCTATGCCCTGGTCGTTATCCCGCTGCTCGCCGAAACCGGGTGGCAGGACCTGGCCGATCGCGTGCTCGTTGTCGACGCGCCGGCCTCATTACAGCGCGCCCGACTCATGCAACGCGAACAAATCGACGCAGACCAGGCCGCCCGTAGGCTGGCGAGTCAGGCCAGTCGCGAACAGCGCCTGGCCATCGCCGACGAGGTCATCGACAACACCGCCACGCCTGAGGCGCTGGATGATGCCGTCAGCGCCCTCGACCGCCAATACCGAGCAATCGCCGACAAAAACCGGTAATTTGCTGCCATTACCTCTCGTGATAGACAATGCTGGAGGTAGATGGACACGGGGCCTGCATGCACGCGGACGATCAAGGGCTAAAGACCCTGAACTACGAGCACCCGCTGAATGAGCGGATGCGTACGTTCCTGCGTCTTGAATTCTTCTTTGCCCAGCTGCGCTTTGGTATGGAGGGCGGCTCAGCCTGGCACACGCGCTGCGCCGTCGATGCGCTGCTCAGCCTGAAGGCGCTGCTGGAGCGAAGCGACATTCGCTCCGAGCTGCAAAAAGAACTCGATCGTATGCAGTCGAGTCTCGAGAACCTGCAGGCCAAACCCGGTGTGGACGAGCATTTGCTCACCCCAGTGCTCAGCGAGTGCGACAGTGTCAGCCAGCGCCTGCGTGAGGCCCCCACGGGCATTCCTGCCATCGTGCGCGAAAACGATTTCCTCACGGCGATTGAGCAGCGTGCGGGGGTACTCGGTGGCACTTGTGCCTTCGATCTACCCACCTATCACCTGTGGCTGGAATCGCCGCTCGCGGAGCGCCGCGCCCTGCTTCGGGATTGGCATGATGCGTTTCAGCTCATCGACGAGGGGACCGAGCTCGTCCTGCGCCTGCTCAGAGGCAGCGCAGACCCGGTCGAGCAATTGGCCGAGGGCGGTTCTTTCCAGACCACGCTGGATAAGTCGACTCCCTATCAGTTGCTTCGCGTCCTGCTGGATCAGCAGAGTCAGTGCTATCCCGAAATCAGCGGCAACCGCCACTACCTGAATATCCGCTTCCTCACCCAGCCCCAGAAGGGCGAACGTCCCCAACAGGTCAGTCGCGATGTCACCTTCACACTTGAGCGCTGCGTCATCTAAATCGAAACCGACGGTCCCGTGCCCACAGTGCGGCACGACGGTGACCTGGAGTGAGGCGGCACCCGAGCGACCGTTCTGCTCGCGGCGCTGCCGGCTGATCGATCTGGGGGAATGGTTTGAGGAGGCCCACCACATTCCCGGTGAGCCTGCCGAGCTACCGGACGAGGACTCGGATTAAACTCAGAACCCACTGATCCCGGCGACGCCTTGCGCACCCGCGGCGCGCGCCTGGTCCCAATCATCCGGGCGCATGCCACCCAGCGCATACACTGGCAAGGCGGTCTCGGATACCCATTGTGTGAATTGGCCCCACCCCAAGGGGGTCGCCTCCGGATGACTCCGGGTCGCCGCAACGGGGCTCAGCACAGCGAAATCCAGGCCGAGTGACTCGGCGAGGGCAAGCTCGGCCGGTGAATGACAGGACCCGCCCGACACGCCGGCAGCCAGCACGTCCTGCCGCGACAACTGCTGCAGTTGTGCCGCCGTCCAATGCACCCCTTCAGCGCCAATGCTGCGCGCTAGCGCCGCATCACCATTGATCAGCAGTCGCGCGCCATGCGCATGGCATCGACGGAGCGCTTCAGCGGCCAGCGCAGACCGGTCGCTGCCCGCCAGGGCTCGCACGCGAAACTGAATGAGCCGCTCACCGCGTTGAAGTGCGGCTTGCAGGCCGGCAAGCCAGGCGCTCGGGTCGGTACAGTCCGGGCTGATCACGTAATGCAGTGGCAACTGGAGCGCGCTGATAATCGCGCGATTGGCCGCCGGAAACGCCGCCGGATCCAACGCATCCGTTGTAAGCCAGCGCAGGGGTTGTTCTTCAAGGCCAGCGGGCACCCCGGTGTAATCGAGCACCTCAAGGACATTCAGATAAACCCGGCGATCGCCGTAATCATGCGGGACACAGATCAACGGCCGCGTCGCCTGAACGGTGATACCCAACTCCTCGGCAAGCTCACGCGTCAGCGCGCTTTCCGCGGTCTCGTTGGGCTCAATCTTTCCGCCTGGGAACTCCCAGTATCCGCCTTGATGCCGCGCCGGCGCGCGTTGGGCGATCAACACACGATCAGCCGCATCCCGAACCACGCCAACCGCCACCTGCAGGGCGTCGCCGCTAACCCCCTCAGCTCCGGTATTCGGCATTGATGCGGATGTATTCGTAAGACAGATCACAGGTCCAGACCGTCGCTGATTGCTCACCGCGGCCAAGATCAATGGTGATCGTGAAGGCATCGGCACGCATACGCGCACAGGTGAGCGCTTCGTCGTAGCGCGGACTCACGCCGCCCTGATCGGCAATCGGCAGACCATCGATAGCTATGGCAACGCCGTCTACCTGCAGGTCATCCACACCGGCCCGGCCCACCGCCGCGAGGATGCGGCCCCAGTTCGGATCGCCCGCAAACACCGCGGTTTTAACCAATGGCGATTCCGCAACGGTAAATGCCACACGCTCAGCCTCGGCGACGCGCTTTGCACCGATCACCTCCACACTGACGAGCCGGGTTGCCCCTTCCCCGTCCGCGACGATTTCCCGCGCTAACGCCTGACATAAATCCTGCAATGCCTCGGTAAACCGCGCGCGGTCTGCGCTATCCGAATCCACCGCGACATCACTTTGGCCCGTGGCGATCAGGGTGCAGGCGTCGTTGGTTGAGGTATCGCCATCGACGGTGATTCGGTTAAAGCTCACAGCGGTTGCCTCACGCAGCAGCTGGCGCAGCAGCCCTGCCTCGATGTCGGCATCGGTTGCGATAAACGCGAGCATGGTCGCCATGTCCGGGCGGATCATCCCCGAGCCCTTGGCAATCCCCGTCAAGGTCACCGTGCCGCCGGATAACGCGATCTGCTGACTGCGCCCCTTTGGCCGCGTATCGGTCGTGCGGATCCCATCCGCCGCTAATGCCCAACCATTTTCATCAAGCGCCGCCTGGACCGCGGGCAGTGCAGCATTGATCGTGGCGGCAGGCAGCGGCTCCCCGATCACGCCTGTGGAGTAGGGGAGAACTTCCGTTGGTCGACAGCCGATCGTATCGGCCAGTGCCTGGCAGTTGCTCTGCACGGCGGCCTCGCCAGCCGCACCGGTCCCCGCATTGGCATTGCCGGTGTTGATCAGCAGATAGCGGGGTTGGTCACTGGCCAGGTGGGCCTCGGCCGCGCGAACGGGCGCCGCACGAAACTGATTACGGGTAAACACCCCGGCGATGCGAACCGATCCGGTACATTCGATCAGGACAAGATCCCGCTCACCCGGGCGGCGAATGCCTGCTGACACCGTCCCCAGCCGGACACCCGCGACGGGGTGAAGCACTGGGCGTGCCGCGTCACCCACTGCCATGCGGTCGCTCGCTAGCCATCCAGCCGGCCATGGCAGTGCTTGTATTTTTTGCCTGAGCCGCAGGGGCAGGCCTCGTTACGCCCCACCTTGCGCTCGCCGCGCACAAACGGCTGACGCTCGGTCTCGCGACCGGCGCCCGAGGCCTCGGACGTGCCACCACCCTCCAGCGCATTGCTCTCGGCATGCTGGAACTGCATCGCCCGGGCTCGCTCCTGCTCCCGTTGCGCCTCCGCCGCCTGGGCGTCTTCCTGGGAGCGGACATTCACATTGAACAGGATGCGCACGGTCTCGCGCTTAATCCCCTCCAGCATTTCCTGAAACATCTGGAAGGCTTCTTTCTTGAACTCCTGCTTCGGATTGCGCTGTGCCATCCCACGCAGGCCAATGCCCTGGCGCATGAAGTCCATGGCGGCCAGATGTTCTTTCCACTGGTTATCGAGGACCTGCAGCAAGAAGCTCTTCTCCACCTCGCGCATATCGACGCCGATGGCCTCAACTGAGCGCTCCTTGTCTTCGTAATGCGCTGCTACCGCCTGCTCCAGGCGCTCGCGCACGCCTTCCGGATCGAGCTCCTCATCGTCATCCAGCCACTGACAGACCGGGACGTCGACGCCGAACTGGGCCTGGACAGCCTCCTCCAGCGCCGGGACATCCCACTGATCCTCGATCGTGCCGGGGGGCATGTGCGCATTAATCAGACCGGCGAGCACGTCATTTTGCATGTCAACGATCGTGCCGGAGATATCATCAGACTCCAGCAGTTCGTTGCGCTGGGCGTAAATCACCCGGCGCTGATCGTTGGCGACGTCATCGAAATCCAGCAGGTGCTTGCGGATATCAAAGTTGTGCGCCTCGACCTTGCGCTGGGCGTTTTCGATCACCCGCGAGACCATGCCACTCTCGATCGCCTCGCCCTCCTGCATACCCAGGCGCTGCATCATGCCCGAGACCCGCTCGGAGGCGAAAATCCGCAGCAGGCTGTCATCCAGAGACAGGAAAAAGCGGGTGGAGCCCGGATCACCCTGGCGACCCGAGCGACCCCGCAGCTGGTTATCAATACGCCGCGATTCATGCCGCTCGGTACCGATCACGTGCAGTCCCCCGGCTTCGAGGACGGCATCATGCCGTTGCTGCCAGTCTTCGCGCCGCGCGGCGATCTGGGCATCGGTGGCGTCACCGAGATCCGCCAGTTCCACATCAAAATTGCCACCCAGCACGATGTCCGTCCCGCGTCCGGCCATATTCGTTGCGATGGTGACTGCGCCAGGCTGACCGGCCTGGGCGATAATCCCGGCCTCACGCTCGTGCTGTTTGGCATTCAGCACCTCGTGATGAATCTTCGCCTCGGACAGGGCGCTGGAGATCAACTCCGAACTCTCAATGGACGTCGTGCCCACCAACACCGGCTGCCCCCGGCTGTTGCAGTCTTTGATGTCGTCGATGATGGCCGCGTATTTGTCGTCTTGGTTGAGGAACACCAGGTCATGGTGGTCGGCCCTGACCATTGGCCGATGCGTCGGAATGACCGCCACCTCGAGGCCATAGATATGCTGGAACTCGTAGGCCTCCGTGTCCGCCGTGCCGGTCATGCCCGAGAGCTTGTTGTACATCCGGAAGTAATTCTGGAAGGTGATGGAGGCCAGCGTCTGGTTCTCGGCCTGAATGTCGACACCTTCCTTGGCCTCGATGGCCTGATGGAGGCCCTCTGACCAGCGCCGGCCCGGCATCGCCCGCCCCGTGAACTCATCCACAATGACAATCTGGCCATCGCGCACCAGGTAGTGCACATCGCGCTGGAACAGGGTATGCGCCCGCAGCGCGGCATTGAGGTGGTGCACCATAGCAATGTTGCGCGCGTCATACAGGCTCTCGCCCTCGCCGAGTAGGCCCGCATCTTGCAGCAGGACCTCTGCACGCTCCTGACCCGACTCGGTCAGAAAGGCCTGCCGAGCCTGCTCGTCGAGATAATAATCGCCGGGTCCGTTCTCTTCTTCCTGGCGCTCGAGCGCTGGCACAACCCGGTTCATGCTGAGATAGAGCTCGCTCGACTGCTCGGCTTTACCCGAAATGATGAGCGGCGTCCGGGCCTCGTCGATCAGGATCGAGTCCACCTCATCGACAATCGCGAAATGGCGGCCCCGCTGCATGCGATCTTCCGCACGCAGGGCCATGTTGTCGCGGAGGTAGTCAAACCCGAACTCGTTGTTGGTGCCGTAGGTAATATCCGCCTGGTAGGCCGCGCGCTTGGTCTCGCCATCCATGCCAGGCACGACGACACCTACCTCGAGGCCGAGGAACCGAAATACCCGTCCCATCCATTCCGAGTCACGTCGGGCCAGATAGTCGTTGACCGTGATGATGTGCACCCCTTCCCCTGAGAGGGCATTGAGGTACGCGGCCAGCGTGGCGACGAGCGTTTTACCCTCACCGGTTTTCATCTCGGCAATTTGGCCGTGATGCAGGACCATGCCACCGATCAGCTGAACATCGAAGTGACGCAGACCGAGCGTGCGATTCGCCGCCTCGCGCACGGCCGCGAATGCCTCCGGAAGAATGGCGTCGAGGGTTTCACCGTTGGCGACCCGCTCGCGCAGCGCCGGCGTAAGGGCCTGCAGCGCCTCATCATCGAGCGCCTGCATCCGGGGCTCAAGTTCATTGATACGACCGACCTGACGGCGCAGCTTCTTGACCAGACGGTCATTGCGGCTGCCGAAGACCTTTTTTGCGATTCCGCTCAGCATGAGGTGTCCGATTGGCGCTGGTGAATGACGCGTTACTATAGCGCATTGACCTGCTGAAAATCAGGACGCGCCATGGCAGATGACAAGCGGAGTGGACCCGCACCGGTTCGCAGACTGCTCGACAGTCAGCGCGGGGATCTGGCCAGGCTTCGGCGCCAGACCCGCGAGCTGGACCGTGCTATGCAGGCCCTGACGGCCGTGCTGCCTGATCGACTGCAGGGTCATTGGCGGGTCGCCGCGCTATCCGCCGACGCCCTGGTGCTGGCTGTAGACAGCCCGGTTTGGGCGACAGCGCTGCGTGGCCATCAGGAGGCGCTGCTTGAAGCGGCCGGCGAACTGCGAGGCCAGCGGCCGAAGCGAATCCAGATCCGGATCCTGACGCCGCGATCACCCGACCGTCCGGCATCCCGCCAACAGGTGTTAAGCGAAAGCGCTGTAGACAATTTGGAGGAAACCGCCCGGGCCTGTGATGACCCGCGACTGGCGGAAGCATTACGCCGGCTAGCGACACGCCGCCGGCAATAGCCTTCAGGTCACCGGCAGGGGCTGGTCGTAGGCGATGGGCACGTCCGCTTCATTCTCGAACGTCACCTCTTCCCAGGCATCCGCATTTTCAAGCAGTGCCAGCAGCAGCCGGTTGTTCATCTCATGGCCCGACTTGTAGCCATGGAATGCGCCGATCAGGCTCCGGTTGAGCTGATAGAGATCACCGATCGCATCCAGGATCTTGTGCTTGGCAAATTCGTCCTGATAACGCAGGCCATCCTCATTCAGGACCCGGAAGTCATCGACGACGATCGCGTTATCCAGACTGCCGCCCAACGCAAGGTTGTTCTGTCGGAGCTGTTCGATGTCACGCATGAAACCAAAGGTTCGAGCGCGACTCACTTCTTTCACAAAGGACGTCGATGAGAAATCGACTTCTGCTGTGCGGGCACCCGATTTAAAGACCGGATGGTCGAAATCGAGCGTATAGCCTACCTTGAACCCGTCATGCGGCTCGAAGCTGACCGACTTGCCGTCCGCATCTTCTATGAGGAGCTTGCGGGTGATCCGCACAAAGCGCTTCGGCGCCTCCTGCTCCTGGGTGCCTGCGGATCGGATCAGAAAAACGAACGGGCCAGCACTGCCATCCATGATCGGCACTTCCGGCGCTGAGAGATCCACATAGGCATTATCGATACCCAGCCCCGCCATGGCGGAGAGAAGATGCTCAACCGTCGCAACGCGCACCCCATCTTTGACCAGGCAAGTGGAAAGCACGGTATCGCCAACGTTTTCGGGATGGGCGGCAATTTCCACCACAGGATCAAGATCCAGGCGGCAGAAGCGGATGCCGGTATTGGCCGGTGCCGGTCGCAGGGTGAGATAGACTTTCTCACCGGTATGCAGGCCGACACCGGTCGCCCGAATGCTGTTCTTCAGCGTGCGTTGTCGAATCATGCTCAGCCAGTCCCGCGGTTACGCCCCCAAAAGTTATCACGCCAGTGTAACAGAAACATCATGTTAAGTGACACGGCGTGGTGCTAGTCCGCCTGGCGCCGAAGGAACGCGGGAATGTCGAGATACTCCATGTCGCCTTCTGACTCGGACGCACCACCGCCAGCAGCTGCCCGCTTACGCGCAACGGCCGGCCGTTCAAGGGCGTCGTAATCGACCTCGCCATTCGCCGTTCGCGTCACCAGCCTGGGCGCAGCGACCGGTTCGGCCTCTGTCTTCGTTGCCGCCAGGCCGGTGGCGACCACCGTTACCCGCAACTCACCTTCGAGCTCCGGATCGATCACCGTACCGACGACCACCGTGGCATCCTCGGAGGCGAACTCCTTCACGGCGTTACCCACCTCGTCGAACTCACCGATCGACAGATCCAGACCCGCGGTGACATTCACCAGAATGCCGTGTGCACCGGCGATGTTGACGTCTTCCAGCAGCGGACACGCGATCGCGCGTTCAGCCGCTTCCCGCGCCCGATGCTCGCCGCCGGCCTCACCAGAGCCCATAACGGCCATTCCCATCTCCGACATCACGGTCCGCACGTCCGCAAAGTCGACGTTGATCAGGCCCGGTCGGGTAATCAGCTCGGCAATGCCCTTGACGGCACCCAGCAGCACGTCGTTGGCGGACTTGAAGGCATTCAGCAGGGTCAAGTCCTTGCCCAGGACCGCGAGCAGCTTTTCATTGGGAATCGTGATCAATGAATCCACTTCCCGCTCCAGCTCACGGATACCCTCTTCGGCAATGGTCATTCGCTTCTTGCCCTCAAAGGGGAACGGCTTGGTGACCACGGCCACGGTCAGCACCCCCATCTCGCGGGCAATCTGTGCAACGACCGGAGCTGCACCTGTGCCGGTTCCACCGCCCATCCCGGCGGTGATGAAGACCATATCCGCGCCGTCGAGCACTTCGCTGATGCGCTCCCGATCATCCTCGGCGGCATCCCGTCCGACGGAGGGGTTTGCGCCGGCGCCCAACCCCTTAGTGATCTCCTGACCCAGCTGCAACGCGGTGCGCGCCGAGCTGTTTTTCAGGGCCTGGGCGTCGGTATTGGCGCAGATAAAATCCACCCCATCCACGTCGGCCGAGACCATATGCTGGACGGCGTTACCACCGCCGCCACCCACTCCGATGACCTTGATCACCGCGTTCTGGTTGAAAGAATCCATTAGCTCAAACATCGCTGGACCTCCTATGCGAATCAGAAATTACCCTTGAACCAGTCCTTCATCCGGCTCCACACCGAGGCAAAGCCTCGGCTGTTCGAGGAGAAATCCGGATGACGCTCGCCGCGATGGAGATGGCCGCAATGCAGCAAGCCAACCCCCGTGGCGTAAATCGGATTGCGGACCACATCCGTGAGTCCGGTCATGTGCTGCGGCATGCCAAGCCGCACTGGTGAATGAAAGACCTCCTCAGCAAGGTCAACGGCGCCTTCCATCTTTGCGCTGCCGCCCGTCAGGACGACGCCGGCAGCAATCAGATCCTCGAAGCCACTGCGCCGCAGCTCGGCCTGGACCAACGTCATGAGCTCCTCATAGCGGGGCTCAACCACCTCGGCGAGGGTCTGACGCGCGAGCCGCCGCGGCGACCGATCCCCCACCGAGGGCACCTCAATGGTCTCCTCGGTGCTCGCCAGCTGGGAGAGCGCGCAGGCGTAGCGCATCTTGATCTCCTCGGCATGCTGAGTGGGGGTGCGCAGGGCAACGGCAATGTCGTTGGTGACCTGGTCTCCGGCAATCGGAATAACGGCGGTGTGCCGAATGGCACCGTCGGTGAATACGGCAAGGTCCGTGGTGCCCCCGCCGATGTCGACGAGGCAGACCCCCAGCTCCTTTTCATCGTCAGTGAGCACCGCGTAGCTCGAAGCGAGCTGCTCCAGAATGACATCATCGACCTCGAGTCCACAGCGCCGAATGCACTTGACGATGTTCTGGGCCGCGCTGACCGCGCCGGTCACCATATGCACCTTGGCCTCCAGGCGAACACCGGACATCCCGATCGGCTCGCGGACACCCTCCTGGCTATCGATGATGTACTCCTGAGGCAGGGTGTGCAGGATCTCCTGATCAGCCGGGATGGCCACGGCCCGAGCGGCATCCAGTACGCGCTCGATATCCCCCTGGGTGACCTCCTTTTCCTTGATCGCGACGATGCCGTGGGAATTCAGCGAACGGACATGGCTGCCGGCGATTCCCACGTAGACCGAGTGGATCTCGCAACCGGCCATCAGCTCGGCCTCCTCCACCGCACGCTGGATCGACTGCACCGTGGATTCGATATTGACCACCACACCCTTTTTCAGGCCCCGCGAGGGATGCGAACCAATGCCGATGACCTCCACGTCGCCATCACTTTGCATCTCCCCGACGATTGCCACGACCTTGGATGTGCCTATGTCCAGGCCAACCAGCAGGTTGCGTTCGGTTTTCCGTGTCATCGTTTCATTCCTCGTCCTGCCAGCGCAGCGCAAAGCCATTGGGATAGCGCAGATCCACCACGGCCACGGACCGCGACTGCGCCTGTTTCATGCGGGGCCAGGCGTTGATCAGCCGGGCCATCCGCGCTTCGGTCTCTTCGCGGCCAAGCCGAAGCGTGCCGCCGTCCTTGAGCGATACCGTCCAGGCCCGACGCTCGTCGAGGGTGAGCCCCGACGGGGTAAGCCCCAGCGGCGCCAAATCGATCCGAAGGCGCTGATACTTCGCGAGCACCCGCGCTGCGCTGCCCGGTGGTCCGGACAGCGAGGGCAGCCCCTCCGGCAGCGTCCGTGGGCGAAAGACCTGCGCCTCCGCATTCATGAGCGCCGCACCCCCCCATTGCGCCACGGGGGTCTGCTCGGTGACCGTAATCCGCAGGGTGTCCGGCCAGACCCGCCGAACGGCCGCGCTCTCCACCCAGGCAAGGGACTCGACAGCTCGCCGTACCCCCCCGACATCCACACCGAGCAGCCCACCGTCCAGCTGATCCGCCAAGGCTTCGCGCAGGTCGCCCTCCTGTACCCGGTTGAGATCGCCATCGAAGCGCACCGTCTCCAGTGGCAGCGGTGCCTCCTGCGGCCAATGATCCAGCGCCAATGAGCCTGCCGCCGTCAAAGCGATGCCCAGCGCGAGGACCATCAGCAACCGCCGACCTTGAAAGATTCCGCCACTCACCGTGTTTCACCATGCCTCCAGCTGGTCAGCAGAATTCGCCAGACCAATTCATCGAACTCGATGCCCCGGGCTTTGGCCGCAGCGGGCACCAGGGAGTGATCGGTCATGCCCGGTACGGTGTTGACCTCGAGCAGCCAGTGCTCGCCGGCGGCATCGGTCATCACATCAACGCGTCCCCAGCCGCTGGCGCCGATCGCTGCAAAGGCCTCCAGTGCCAGCGCCGCCAGCCGCTCCTCAGCCACCGCGGGCAAACCGCTTGGAATGGCCATTCGGGTTGCTTCGGAGCGATACTTCGCCTCGAAATCGTAAAAGTCGGTCACCACGTCGATGCGGATGGTGGGTAGGGCTTCCCCATCCAGAATCCCGACGGTGTATTCATTGCCCTCGATGCAGCGCTCAATGAGCACGTCATCGCCAAATGCCCGTGCCGCCCGCCAGGCTGGCTCGAGCTCGTCCAGGACCCGCACACGGGTCGTCCCCAAACTCGAGCCTTCCCGAAGCGGTTTAACAAACAAGGGCAGACCCAGCGCCTCGGCAACCTCCGGCAAGGCCTCGGCCGTTTGCGGAACCCGAAAATCCGGGGTGGCAAGCCCCATGGCCCGCCAGATCTGCTTACTGCGTAACTTGTCCATGCCAAGCGCCGAGCCGAGCACACCCGCGCCGGTGTACGGCACACCCAAGGCGTCCAGCGCGCCCTGAATCACGCCGTCCTCACCCCCTGGCCCATGCAGCGCAATAAATGCCCGGTCATAGTCGCCCAAGCCGTTCAGGCCATTGCTTGCCGGGTCGTAGGCCTCGGCCCGCACGCCTCGACTCTGCAAGGCAGCCAAGCACTCCGCCCCACTCGCCAGCGAAATGGATCGCTCGGCGGAGCTCCCGCCCATGAGCACGGCGACGCGACCGAGCTCGGCAGCCTCTGGATGACGGTGTTCAGATGTCATCACTGGCCTCCCCGACAATGCGGACCTCTGGCACGAGCGCGACGCCGGCGGTCTCCTCGACCACCCGCTGCACCCGGCGAATCAAGCGCTCGATATCCGCCGCCCGCGCCTCGCCACGATGGACGATGAAATTCGCGTGCTTGTCCGAGACCCAGGCGCCGCCCTCTTGCGTGCCCTTCAAACCGGCCGCCTCAATGAGCCGTGCTGCATGATCGCCAGGGGGGTTACGAAAGACCGACCCGCCGCTCGGCAGACCCGTCGGCTGCGTTTCGGCGCGCTCACCCAGCAGGCCGCGCATCTCCGCCTGCAGGGTATCCGGGTCACCGCCGGGTACGAACGCAAGCCATGCCGCGGTAAACCACTCATCGGCCGGACCCTGCGTGGTCCGATAACCGGTCTGAAAATCCTCAAGCCCTCGCTCGCGCAGCTCACCCTGGGGATCCACCGTTTGCACGGCGGTTACCTGTGCCCAGGTCTCTCCGCCCCAAGCGCCGGCATTCATCGCGAGGGCGCCGCCGACCGTGCCCGGGATACCGGCGAAAAAAGCGCCCCCGGCATAGCCGTGCTTTGCGCACCAGCGCGCCAGTTTGGCGCACGGGACACCGGCCCCCACACGAACCCGCCCAGCACCCAGATCCTCGATGTCACTCAACCCGCGATGCAGCCGAATCACCGAGCCACGCACGCCGCCGTCCCGAACCAGCAGATTGCTGCCAAGCCCCAGCCAAAGCATGGGCTCGCGGCGCTGATCACTCGTCATGAAGCACGCCAGATCAGCAGCATCGGCCGGCTCATAGACGGTCTCTGCCGGCCCACCGACGCGCCAGGTGGTGTAGCGCGCCATGGGCACGTCGTGGCGAAGGCGTCCACGTAGCGTCGTCATTCGCCCGCCTCCCCGTTCAGTAGCCGCGGCAGGGCGCCGCCAATGCTGCCCGCGCCCAGCGTGATCAGGATGTCGTCGGCCTGGAGCTGCGAGGGCAGGATCGCGCACAACTCATCGATGCCTTCCACAAACACCGGATCGACCTGCCCACGCTGGCGAATGGCACGACACAGGCTGCGCGCATCCGCCCCGGGCAGCGCGGTCTCGCCAGCCGGATACACCTCCGTCACGAGAAGCACATCGGCGTCGCTGAGTACCCGGGCAAAGTCTTCGAACAGATCCCGGGTGCGGCTGTAGCGATGGGGCTGAAAGGCGATGACCAGTCGATGATCGGGCCAGCCACTACGCAGCGCCTCAAGGACGGCGGCAATCTCTCGAGGGTGATGGGCGTAATCATCCATCAACAGCGCCTCACCCCCGGCCACAGGTAACGCGCCCAGCTGCTGAAAGCGCCGGCCGATCCCCGAGAACCCCTGCAGTGCCCGCTGGATAGCGGCATCTGACACACCCAGCGCGTTCGCTACGGTGATGGCACCCAGTGCGTTCAGGACGTTGTGGCGCCCCGGTAAATTCAGGGTAATCGGGAGTGGCTCGGTGCTCGTACCCGTGACCGTGAAATGGCTACGGCCGGCATCGGCCCGCACGTCAACGGCCTGCACATCGGCGGTTGCCTCGAAACCATAGGTGCGCACCGGCCGAGCGAGCTCATTTACCAGCCCCCGCAAATAGGGATCGTCATCACACAACACCGCGAGTCCGTAGAACGGCAGATGGTGAATGAACTCGATAAAGGCGTTGCGCAGGCGCTCGAAATCACCGCCATAGGTGCCGAGGTGATCCTCGTCGATATTCGTGAGCACGGCCATCATGGGGCTGAGGTAGAGGAACGAGGCATCACTCTCATCCGCCTCCGCCACCAGGTACCGACCGGCTCCAAGGCGCGCATGACTGGCCGCGCTGTTCAGACGCCCGCCAATCACAAAGGTTGGATCGAGGGCATCCTCGGCGAGGATGCTGGCCACCAGGCTGGTCGTTGTGGTTTTGCCATGTGTGCCGGCCACGGCAATGCCGAACCGGAAGCGCATCAACTCAGCCAGCATCTCGGCACGGGGTACCACGGGCAGGCGCCGGGCCCGTGCCGCAAGTACCTCGGGATTATCTGCAGTGACGGCGCTAGAGGTGACCACCGCATCGGCTGCCGCCACATGAGCGGCGTCATGCCCGATTCTGACCTCCGCGCCAAGGGCCTTGAGGTGGTGGATCACGGCGTTCTCGCGCAGATCGGAACCACTGACCCGATAACCCAGGTTGAGCAGCACCTCCGCAATGCCACCCATGCCGGCTCCGCCGATGCCGACAAAATGCAAT
This sequence comes from Spiribacter salinus M19-40, assembly GCF_000319575.2. NCBI lineage: Bacteria > Pseudomonadati > Pseudomonadota > Gammaproteobacteria > Chromatiales > Ectothiorhodospiraceae > Spiribacter > Spiribacter salinus. Next base: position 1,405,454 of record NC_021291.1, read on the forward strand.
TGCCGCACTTGGCCCATGGCGCCGGGGCCACCCGCGGCAAGACCGGTCCACTCGGCCGTCATGCCGCCACCTCCAGACACACATCGGCAACCCGCGTGGCGGCATCAGGCCGACCAAAGGCGCCTGCCGCTTCCCCCATGTGGGCCAGTACCCGGCGATCGCTCAGGAGCCGTTCAAGGCGCACTGCCAGGCGATCCGCCTCCAGCTGATCATCAGCGATCAGCTCCGCACCCCCCGCTTCGACCAGACGGCGCGCGTTCGCGCTTTGATGATCATCCACCGCATGGGGATACGGCACGAGAATCGCAGGCACCCCGGCGGTGGCAAGTTCGGAGACCGTGAGCGCGCCCGCCCGGCAGATCACAAGATCACACCAGCCATACGCCTCGGCCATATCGTCGATAAACGCGCTGACCGTGGCCTCCACCCGGGCATCGGCATAAGCCTGGCGCGCTGTCTCGAGCGTGCGCGGCCCCGCCTGATGGCGCACCTCGGGGCGCTGGTCGCCCGGGAGCCTTGCCAGCGCAGCCGGCACAATCCGGTTCAGGGTCAGCGCACCGAGACTGCCACCCATGACCAGCAGCCGCATGGGACCCTGGCGCTCGGCATAACGCGTTGTCGGTGCCGGCAAGGCCGCAATGGCCTCACGCACCGGGTTACCAGTGAACTCTGCGGCCACGCGATGACTGAACTCGGCCTCGAGCCCCGTCAGCACCCGGCTGGCCAGCCGCGCGAGGAGACGATTGGTCAACCCGGCGATCGCATTTTGTTCATGAATCACCAGCGGGCAGCCGAGCCATCGCGCAGCCAGGCCCGCAGGGCCCGTCACGTAACCACCCATTCCCAGCATCGAGCGTGGCTGATGGCGACGGATCACGGCGCGACACTGCAGGACAGCCAACAGGATCATCCACGGGGCCATCAGCCACCCGCGCAACCCGTTGCCCCGCAACCCGCGGACCGTGGTGGTTTCCATGGCAATGCCCGCCTCGGGCACCACACGCGCTTCCAGGCCGCCTGGCGTTCCAAGCCAGATGACCGGCGTACCGCGCCGTTCCAGCTCACGCGCCACGGCCAGGGCAGGAAACACATGCCCACCGGTGCCGCCCGCGACGATCATGACCGGCGTGACACTCATGTGGGCACCCCCCGCCGCGGCATCCGGCTCGCCGACCGCGCCGCTCTGCGCTGCTCGAAATCGACCCGCAATAACAGCCCCAGAGCAAGGGCATTCATGACCAGACTGCTGCCGCCATAACTCATCAAAGGCAGCGTGAGACCTTTGGTGGGAAGCAGGCCGAGATTCACGCCCATGTTCACGAAGGTCTGCAGCGCAAGCCACACCCCCACGCCATAGGCCAGCAGACCGGCAAATACGTCATCGCCGCGCAGGGCACGCGCGCCAATCAGGCAGGCCCGCCAGACCACGAAGGCAAACAGCGCAATCACCGCGGCCATCCCGACAAAACCCAGTTCCTCGGCGAGCACGGCAAACAGGAAATCGGTGTGTGCTTCTGGCAGGTAGTAAAGCTTCTGCACGCTATTGCCCAGGCCCACGCCCAGCCACTCGCCGCGCCCCACAGCGATCAGCGACTGGGTGAGCTGAAAGCCGGTATCGAACGGATCCGCCCAGGGGTCGCGGAAGGCGATCAAACGCTCCAGGCGGTAGGGCGATGAGACGATCAAGGCGGCCGCGCCCACGCCGCCTGCGCTGGCCAGCAACATCAACACGAGCAGGGGCGTACCGGCGATGAACACCATCGTCCCAACGGTCGCGATCAGGATGGCGAGTGAACCGAAATCGGGCTGTGCGAGCAGCAACAGGCCCACCACCACCAGGACCAGTGCCAAGCCAATCAGCGGCCGCGGGGACTGCTGGAGCTCCACAATGTGACGCTGGATCTGTGCCGCTACATAGACCAGCAGCAACACGCGGGCCACTTCGGAGACCTGCACGTTGAAAAGCCCGATGGGCAGCCAGCGGGTCGCCCCATTGGCCTCGTGTCCCACCCCGGGAACCAATACCAGCGTGAGCAGGAACACGGCAAACAGCATCAACGGTGTGGCGAGCGCCTGAACGCGCTCGAGCGGTATGCGCAGCGCGATGAGCGCGCCGGTGAGGGCCACTGGCAGGAAGATCAGTTGGCGGGTAAGAAAATGCAGGGGCCCGGCACCGGCCTCCTCAGCCACGGAGACCGAGGCGGAGGCCAGCATGACCAGGCCCAGCGAGAGAATCAGCGCGAGCGCGGCGAGCAGGGAGCGATCGAGATCGGCCCACCAACTCCCTCGATGACCCAGCAGGGCCTCCAGCCGCGGACGGAGCATGACTTCAGCCATCAGCCAGTCCCTCCACCAGCGCTCGGAACCGCTCGCCGCGGGCCCGGTAATCCGTGAACTGATCCAGACTCGCGCACCCGGGCGATAACAAGACCACATCACCCGGCCGAGACAGCGCGAGCGCGCGCTCAACCGCAGCGTCGAGATCAGCCACAACCGCTACCGGCACCACGTCGGCCAGGGCCTCGGCCACCGCGGCAGCATCCTGCCCGAAGACGACAGCCGCGCGGCCAGCCGATGCCATGGCAGCAGTCAGGGGCTCGAAGGACTGGCCCTTGGCATCACCGCCCGCCATCAGCACAACCGGCTCGGCCATGCCGCTGACCGCCGCAACGGCGGCCGCGACGTTGGTGGCCTTGGAGTCGTTAATCCAGGTACGGCCTTGGCGCTGGACCACCGTCTCACCGCGATGCGGCAGCCCCGAGAATCCACGGAGCGCCCTCACCATGGCGGTGATCGGCAGGCCAGCCGCATCGCCGAGCGCCAGGGCGGCGAGCGCATTGATGGCGTTGTGCCGTCCGGCGAGCGGCAAGTCAGCCTGGGCCATTAAACCCTCACCTGAACGGCACAGCCAGGCCTCGCCCGCGCGCTGCTCAATCGCCCAGCTCGCACGCGCATCACCGGGCTGGTCGCTAAACCAGACCGTGGTCTGCTCGCGCTGCGCCATGGCTCGGACCGCCGCGTCGTTGACATTGAGGATGGCGCGATCCGCCCCCTTGAGAATGCGGGCCTTCGCCGCGCCATAGGCGGCCATGTCGTCATACCGATCCAGGTGATCAGGGCTGAGATTGAGCACGGCAGCGGCGACCGGCGTGAGCGAGTCGGTGTGCTCGAGTTGAAAGCTCGAGAGTTCAAGGATGAACAGCGGCGCCGCAGGATAGGTCGCCAGAAGATCAAGTGCTGGCTGGCCGAGGTTGCCACCCACCGCGGCCTCGACACCCGCGGCCTCAGCCATGGCGCCAACCATCCGCGTGACTGTGCTCTTGCCGTTCGAGCCGGTAATCGCCACCACCGGTGCCGTGACCGACCGGGCGAACAATTCAATCTCACTGATGATGGGCTGGCGACGCGCCGCGGCCCGCTTCAAGGCAGGCAGGCGGGCATCAACACCGGGGCTCAGGACAATCTCTTCAGCCCGCTCCAGGAGTGTCTCGTCGAGCCCACCCAGTGAGAGGTCTACCTCCGGATGCGCCTCACGGACGGTCATGGCGTGCGGAGCCTCAGCTCGGGTGTCCGTCGCCGCCACCCGATGGCCCGCGGCCGACAGGTGGCGCACACAAGCCAGACCGGACGTGCCGAGCCCAACGACGACCGCGTCGAGTGCCCTATCCGGTGTTTTGGCCATGGCATGCACCTCCATCACCGCAGCTTCAACGTCGCCAATCCGACCAGGACGAGGACCACCGAGATAATCCAGAAGCGGACGATGACCCGGGGCTCCGGCCAGCCCTTGAGCTCGAAATGGTGGTGAAGCGGCGCCATGCGAAAGATTCGCCGTCCCGTTTGCTTGTACCAGATGACCTGCAGCATGACCGAGACGGTCTCGGCAACGAACACGCCACCCATAATGAATAGCACCACCTCCTGGCGGACCACCATGGCGATCATGCCAAGTGCCGCGCCGAGTGCGAGCGCACCCACATCGCCCATGAAAACCTGAGCGGGATAAGTGTTAAACCAGAGGAAGGCCAGACCGGCGCCTACCAGCGCGCCCACAAAGACGATCAACTCGCCAACCCCGGCGACATAGGGGATACCAAGGTATTCCGCGAAATTGACATTGCCGCTCGCGTAGGCAAAGACGCCCAGGGCACCGGCCACCAGAACGGTCGGCATGATGGCCAGGCCGTCCAGGCCATCCGTGAGATTGACCGCGTTCGAGGCACCCACCACAACCAGCCAGGTCAGGGGGATGAACAACAGGCCCAACGGGATCGCGAAGTCCTTGATCAAGGGCAGGATCAGCATGGTCTCGACCGGCGTCACGGCCGTGACGTACAAAGCAGTCCCGGCCATCAGTCCCGCGAGGGTCTGCCACAGGAATTTGGTCCGCGCCCGCAACCCCTCGCTGCTGCCACGCGTTAGTTTCAGCCAGTCATCGGCACCACCAATGGCACCAAACGCGAGTGTGGTGAGCAAAACCACCCAAACGTGTCGGCTCGCCAGATCGCCCCACAACAGCGTAGCGACCGCAATCCCGACGAGCATGAGCGAGCCACCCATTGTGGGCGTTCCCGCCTTGGAGTAATGGCTAACCGGGCCATCCTCACGGATTTGCTGGCCCACCTGAGAGCGTTCCAGACGCCGGATGAGCCATGGCCCCACCATCAACCCGATACCAAGCGCTGTCAGCGTGCCGAGAATGGCCCGGAACGTCAGGTACTGGAAGACGTTGAACGCGGTGTAAAAACCAGCGAGATACTCGGCAAGCATCAGCAGCATGGCGCACCTCCCGGCTCCGGGTCAGCGGCCAGGCCCTGAACCACCTCATCCATTTGGGCGGATCGTGAGCCCTTGATCAGCACGCGTAAGCCCGCGGTCAGATCCGGGCGAATCGTCTCAATCAGCTCAGTGCGACTGGCGAAGGTCTGACCGCCTTCACCAAACGCTTCGGCCGCCAGTGCACTGAGTGCGCCGGTGGCATACAAGCGGGCCACGCCAAGATCACGCGCCAGCGCCCCGGCCTCAGCATGGTAGTCAGGTGCCGCCTCACCCAGCTCTCCCATGTCGCCCAGCACCAGCCAGAGTGGCCCCGACTCAGCGGCGGCTGTCTCCAGCGCTGCCCTCAACGAGGCTGGATTCGCGTTATAACTGTCGTCGATCAAAACACTGCCCGCTCGACCCGCGCGGGTGTGCAGTCGACCTGCGGTGGGGGTTAACCCTTCCAACCCAGCAACGATAGCGTCCGGTGTCGCGCCGGCCGCATAGGCCGCGGCCGCTGCCGCAAGGGCGTTGGCCAGGTTATGTCGGCCCGGCAGCGGGACATGAACCTCGAGAGAGGCCATGTCTGGCAGTTCAATCGCCAGAACGCCCGGGGCCCGAACCGTTCCGGTAATGTCCGCTGACTGACCGGTCAGACTGAATCGCAGGATGTGGCAATGGGCGGCCTGCTGCTCCCAGGTATCCGCAAAGGGATCATCGGCATTAATGACGGCCCAGCCATCGGCCGGCAGCGCCGCAAACAGCTCACCCTTGCAGCGCGCAATGGCCTCCAGACTGCCGAACTCGCCCAAGTGCGCAGGGCCAACATTGGTCACCAGCCCAATAACGGGCCGTGCCCAGCTCGACAGCAGATTGATGTCCCCTGGCCGGCCGCACCCCATTTCAACCACAGCAAAGCGATCTTCCGGGGCCAGACTGCAAAGGGTGAGCGGCACCCCCAGTTCGTTATTCAAATTACCGACGGTCGCCTGGCATGCACCCCTATGCGCCAGGATGCCGGCGAGCATTTCCTTGACCGTTGTCTTGCCGTTACTGCCGGTGACACCCACCACAGCGGCGTGGGTCGTCGACCGGACCTGACACGCCAGTTCAACCAGGACGCGGCGGGGATCGCTCACACACCATTGCGGCAGATCAACCTCGGTAAAACGCGTGACCAGTGCCGCGCTTGCGCCGGCCGCTGCGGCGGCCTCCAGAAAATCGTGGCCATCAGCGTGATGGCCAGGCAGCGCCACAAACAGATCACCAGGCCGGACGCGACGCGAGTCCAGAACAACGCCGCTCACCGAGACATCTCCCCGGGTCACGCGCCCGCCCATCTCACTGGCCAGAGCCTGGAGCTTGACCGGCCGCATCAGCCCGCCTCCCCCGTCAGCAGCGCACCCACCGATTCACGGTCACTGAAACGCGACACCCGTTGCCCGATCACTTGAGTCTCTTCATGGCCCTTACCCGCCACCAGGACCGTGTCCCCGGGCTTGGCGGCCTCAATGGCCTGCTGGATCGCTGTATGGCGGTCTTTCTCCACCTGGCAAGGGGTACCTGATCGGCATCCCGCCTGAATTTCCGCGATAATCGCGTCTGGCGACTCGCCGCGCGGATTGTCATTGGTCAATCTGACCTCGTCCGCGAGTCGACTGGCGATGTCTCCCATCAGTGCGCGCTTGCCGCGGTCCCGGTCACCGCCGCAACCAAAAACACAAATCAGTCGACCGCGCGTGTGCGGCCGCACGCCTTGCAGAGCGGCTTCGAGCGCGCCTGGCGTGTGGGCATAGTCCACGACGACCAAGGGGCGTCCGGGCGCAATGAATCGCTCCATTCGTCCGGGCACCGGCTGCAAGCGGGCCAGCGCCTCAAGTGCGGTCTCCGCAGGCTGTCCATCGAGTACGGCACCGAGCGTCGCCAGGGCGTTCATGGCATTAAACGGGCCGATCAAGCCGAGCTCGCTGGTCCGGCAAAGCCCGTGAATCCGCAACGTCAGCATCAGGCCACTGGGGCGCGGCTCGGCCGACAGCAGCTGGAGATCCGCTGCCTCCGTGCGGCCATAGGTCAGGCGATCGCCCGGGGCGTCCGCCGCGGTCGCCAACTCTGCGCCCAGATCATCATCGATATTCAAAATCTGACGTCGCAGGCCGGGCCGGGTGAACAGGCGCCGCTTGGCCGCCCGATACGCCGCGACGCTGCCGTGATAATCCAGATGATCTCGGCCGACATGCGTTAACACCGCGGTATCGAAGGGCACCGCATCCACTCGGTGCTGGGCGAGTGCGTGCGAGGACACCTCCATCGCCACCGCGCGCACGCCAGCCTCTCGTAACATGGCAAATCGCCGCTGCAGCGTTACCGCATCAGCGGTGGTCAGGCTATCGGTCGTAAGCTGCCCCACGCGGCCCCAGCCCAGGGTGCCCATCAACGCCGCGGGCACACCCAAGGTCTCCAGCACGGTGGCGATGCCATGGGCCACCGAGGTCTTTCCGTCCGTCCCCGTGACACCGATGATGTGCAGTGACGCTGCCGGCTCGTCGTAGTAGCGGGCCGCAATCGCGCCAGCGTGGCGGGCGAGCTCTGGCACGGCCACCATCGATACACCAGCGGCCTCGCACTGCCGAATCGCCTGGGTCGTTTCCAGATCATCCGTGGGCTCCCAGGCAATCAGGGCTGCGCCTTTGGCAATGGCTTCATCCACGTAGTCGAGGCCGTGACCCACCGACCCCGCAACCGCCATGAAAAGGCCACCGTTAACCACCTCACCCGAGGTCATCGTGAGGCCTGCGAGCGCAGTCTCGTCCAGCCCGGCGGAATCCACCCAGGGCGCTAGAAGCGCCTTTGCTGACCTGGCGCCGCTCACTGGCGCACCTCCCGCGCAGCGGTCAGGGTCTCGCCATCTATCATGTCATCCGGCGGTACGTTGTACAGGCGCAGGGCACTTTCCATCACCGACCGGAAGACCGGACCCGCAACCGGCCCGGCGTAATACTGGTCACCGCTTGGCTCATCCAGGCTGACCACGGCAACAAACCGCGGGTCATCTGCCGGTGCCATGCCCGCAAAGATCGAGAGGTAGCGATCTTCGGCGTAACCGCCGGCGATCGCCTTGCGGCTGGTCCCGGTTTTGCCGGCCACCTGATAACCCGGGATGGCCGCCTGCGTCGCCGTCCCGCCTTCGCGAGTCACCTCGGTCAACATCCGCCGCAGCACACCCGCGATCTCGGGATCCATCACGGACACGGGATCGCCTGCTTCGGCACCGCTGACCAATGTGGGGGTTGGCAGATCGCCATCCGCGGCGATTGCCGAATAGGCGCGAGCCAGCTGGAGGGCACTGACCGACACCCCGTAACCGAAAGCGAGCGTCGCCCGCTCGATCGGCCGCTCAGACGCTGACGCCGACAAATACCCACTGGCCTCGCCCGGGAAAACCAGGCCTGTTGGCTGGCCAAACTGCATGCGATCCAGCAGTGACCAGATGCGGCCTTGCTCCAGATCCAGTGCCAGCGTGGCGGCGCCCACGTTGCTCGATTTCTTAAGCACGGTTGCCACCGTCAGCTCGCCAAAGTTGCGCACGTCCTGCACCTGGCTCTGCCCGACTCGGAGGGTGCCCGGGCTGGTATCGATGGAGGTATCGGGCTGATAGCGGCCACTCGCAAGCGCTGCGGCTACTGTAAACGGCTTCATTACCGAGCCCGGTTCATGGGTGTCCGTGACCGCACGGTTGCGGTAGCGGCCGGCGGAAATTTCTGAGCGCCGATTCGGGTTGAACGCCGGTTGATTCACCATGGCGAGGATCTCGCCGGACGCCGGATCCATCAGCACAACCGACCCACCAACGGCCTGCTCACGCTCCACGGCGGCTTTTAATTCACGATAGGCCACATATTGCAGACGCCGGTCGATAGTCAGCGTCAGATCACGGCCGGCATCGGGCTCGCGCAGCCGTTCCACATCCTCAATGTTGCGCCTACGCCGATCACGCAGCACGCGTTTGGCACCCGGCTCACCAGAAAGCCAGTCGTCGTAAACTCGCTCGAGGCCTTCCTGCCCCTGATCATCGATGTTGGTAAAGCCCAGCACGTGCCCGGTCACTTCACCGGCGGGATAAAAGCGTCGATACTCTCGTTGCAGGGCGACACCCGGCAGCTCGAGCGCCATCACGGTCTCTGCCAGGCTCGGGTTAACATGGCGGCGGATGTAAACGAACTCGCGGTTCTCGCGCGCCTCGAGGTCATCCCGCAAAGCGGCGGCATCTAGTGAGAGGGCCTCCGCAAGTTGCCCGACCCCCTCGGCGCCGCTTTCATCCAGCAACACACCGGGATCGGCCCACACCGAATCCACGGGCGCGCTGATCGCCAGCGCCTCCCCCTGGCGGTCATGAATAGCGCCGCGGTGAGCCGGCAACACCTCGGTACGCAGATGCCGCTGATCGCCCTGGCCCTGAAGGAAATCACTATCGACCAGCTGGATCGTCACCGCCTGCCCCAGGAGTGTCATCGGCAGGGCAAGCAGAGCAACGGTCACCAACCAGCGCCGCCAGGCCGGCACGGTCACCCGAGCCTCGGACCCGCGATTCATGGCGAGGACTCCTGGGCGTCAGCGCCCAGTACCGTGGTGTCATCGGGATCCGGCACACGCAGCGACAGATCATCGCGGGCAATCCGATCCACCCGCGAATGCGTGGCGAGCGCCCCCTGTTCCAGGCGCAGGCGGCTCCAGTCTGTATTGAGCTCATCACGCTCGCTGCGCAATGCCTCAAGCTTCACGAACAGGCTGCGGCTCTGATGCTTGGTCTCCACCACCGCAATGGCTGAGGCCACCACCAGCCCGGCGAGCACTAGAACCACGAGACCCAGGCGATTCATGGCAAACGCTCCGCAACGCGCAATGTGGCGCTGCGGGCTCTCGGGTTGCTGTGGATCTCGAGGTCGTCAGCCTGCAACGCCTTACCGATGCGCCGCAGCCGAGGCTGCTTTTCGGGCGGCACTCGGCCCGCGCCCGGCGGCAGATCGCCTACCTGGCTGTGTCGGTTGATGAAGCGCTTAACCCGGCGATCCTCCAACGAATGAAAGCTGATCACCACCAGGCGACCGCCTGGCCCCAGCAAGTCGCAAATATCACCGAGTACGCGATCAAGCGCACCGAGCTCGTCATTCAGATGGATGCGAATGGCCTGAAAGCTGCGTGTCGCCGGATGTCGGCCCGGCTCGCTGCGAGGGACCGCGGTCGCGATCAGCTCGGCCAAGCCCGTTGTGGTCTCGGGTAACTGCCCCTGATCTCGAGCGCGACAAATAGCCCTCGCGATCCGGCGAGCGAACCGCTCCTCACCATAGTCGCGCAGCACACTGACCAACGTGCGCTCGTCAACGCCGGCGAGCCACTCGGCCGCGGTCTCGCCGGTCAGGTTGTTCATGCGCATGTCGAGCGGGCCCTCGCGCAGAAAGCTAAAGCCCCGCGCCGGCGTATCCAGCTGCGGCGATGACACGCCCAGATCAAGCAGGATGCCCATGACTTGGCCCGCCAATCCGGCAGCGCGCAAATGCGGACCCAGATCAGCGAAGTCCGCCTGCAGAATCTGGCAACGGGGATCATCGCCGTGGCGAGCCTGCGCCAGTGCGATCGCCTCGGGGTCCTTATCGACAAGCCAGAGACAGGCGCTGTTGTCGAGACGGGAGAGCAAGGCCATCGCATGCCCCCCACGGCCGAAAGTGCCGTCCACATAAATCCCGTGGGGTCGCGGGTGCATGGCCTCAATGGCCTGCTCCAGCATGACAGGGCGATGTTCCGGGGCTTCGCTCACGGCCATCGTCTCCTAAAGGGAAAGGGACTCGAGATCGCCCGGCAGGTCTTCGGATTCGGCGGCTTCAGCCAGCCATTCATCGCGGCGCTGGGTCCAGGCGAGTTCATCCCAGAGCTCGAACTTGTTGCCCTGACCAATCAGGACGGTTTTTTTGTCGAGGCCTGCAAAATCCCGCAGCGGCTGGGAGAGCAGAATCCGCCCACTACCGTCGAGCTGGCACTCCGTCGCATGGCCGATCAGCAAACGCTGAAGCCGACGGGCGCTGCGGTTGAGACTGGGCAGGCGCACCAGTTTCTGCTCGATGTGCTCCCATTCCGGCAAGGGATACACGAGCAGGCAGTGATCGCGGTCCACCGTGACCACCAGATTCCCGTCACAAAGGGCACCCAACCGCTCGCGATAGCGGCTTGGGAACGCGATGCGCCCCTTTGCGTCGAGATTGATGTGCGTCACACCACGAAACACGAAATTCCCCTTTCGCTACCCGGAAAAGCCATTCCCTGCCACTTTTCCCCACTTGAGGACACACTCTAGACAGCAATTAAGGGCGCGTCAAGCAACCTGACTAGCAATTTTTTCCACCATGACAGGGACTTACGTCTCACCCTCCGACCGGAAACTCAGCTCCTGATCGCGGGATAAAAATAAGTTTTTAAAACATCGATTTAAGGAAAAATGCGAGAATTCGCATAAGGAAAGAAAGTGGGAAGCCGGCCTGTAAGCCGGGTTCTGTCGAGGACAATCATTCATCTGGGATACACGTCACCGTGTATCTCGAGCGACCTACCCGGGAGCCGCGCGGGCCACGCGTCTGCCCCCCTATTTGGTCTTGCTCCGGGTGGGGTTTACCCTGCCACGCCTGTTGCCAGTCGCGCGGTGCGCTCTTACCGCACCATTTCACCCTTACCTGGGCCATCCGAAGGTGGCCATCGGCGGTTTATTTTCTGCGGCACTTTCCGTCGGCTTACGCCGCCCAGGCATTACCTGGCACCCTGCCCATTGGAGCCCGGACTTTCCTCCACACCGAGTGCAGCGATTGTCCGGCCGACTTCCCACCACGCAGGATATCACCGAAGCACGCCATCAGGGCTTATCTGCCTGCACGGCCAGCGTGTAAATCTGATTGGTCGATCCACCCGTCAGCTGAGCCGCAATGCGGGCAGCCGCTTTGGCACCCAATCCCTCTTGACGCAAAAGCTGAAGCATCACCTCGACGGGCGGTAGGCCTGCCTGCTCCGCAGACGACGCCGGCGCACCCCCGATCAGGATGACAAATTCGCCCTTCAAGCGGTGAGGATCAGCGGCTACCCAATCCACCAACGCCGCCAATGTATCGAGCCGCGTCGTCTCGAAGCGCTTGGTCAACTCCCGGCAAATCGCCGCTTCGCGTTCTGGCCCGAACGCCTCAACCATATCGGCTAACGCGGCCTCGAGGCGCCGCCCGGACTCCAGCACGACCAGGGTATGCTCCAGGCCAGCCAGTGCCGTCAGCCGTTTGCGGCGACTAGCCGGGCGCGCCGGCAGAAACCCCTCATAGCTGAACCGATCCGTTGGCAACCCAGCCACTGACAGGGCCGCAACGATGCTGCTTGGCCCGGGCACGGCCAGCACTTCACGCCCCGCTTCCCGCAACGCTCGCACCAGGCGATAGCCCGGGTCGCTGATCAGCGGCGTCCCTGCATCGCTAACCAGTGCAATGGCGCTGCCCGAGTCGAGACGCTGGCGCAGCATGGCAACGCGCTCGTTTTCGTTGTGCTCATGGAGGCTGATCAGCGGTTGCTTCAGGCCCAGATGCCCCAATAACCGCGCCGTATGCCGCGTGTCTTCGGCGGCAATCGCATCCACCCCCGCCAGGGTCTCCCGGGCACGCGCACTCAGGTCGCCCAGGTTCCCGATGGGGGTCGCCACGACGTAAAGCCGGCCTGGCTCGATTGACACCATTTGCTCCCGGAATCAATACTGCTGCGGTCGTCGGCAGTCTACCCGGCGCGTCCAAGTACCGCGAGATCTACCTTGTCGTTATCCCGTCCCGCCATTGCTCTGTTTGCCGCTCTGCTTTTTATCGCAGGGTGTACCGCCGTCAGGCCGCTCGATGAAGATGCGGTGACTCGGATCGAGTCACCGCGCCTGGATAAAGCCGATGCCGCCCTGGCCATGGGCGATGTCACCAGTTCGCTCACGCTCCTGCGCATGGCAGCCCGGGACGCACCGGAACCCGCCGCAACAGGACTCAAACTTGAGGCCGCCCTGCTCGCGCTGACCATGGATGACCCCCAACCGGCGCGGCAGTTAACAGATAGCCGTTGGGCCAGAGCGGGTGCACGTAACGCCGCCATCAGCACCCTGATCGAGGCGCGCCTGGCCATACGGCAGGATCGCGCCAATCGCGTCCGCGCCGAGACGCTGACGGAAGTCACCCAAGCCATGCCCCGACGCCTGCGCCCGTACCAGACGCAAACGCTGGCACAGCTAGCCGCTCAAATGGGCGACTGGCAACGCGCATTGACGTACCGGCTCGAGCTGGCTGATTTTGATCCACCGACCGATCTGGCTCGACACAACGAGGCGGAACTGTGGGAAGGTCTGATGCGGGCGCCACTCCTGGCCGTGCAGTCCGCCGCCAAGGCAGCGCCGGAGGGGATACGCAAGGCATGGCTCCAGCTGGCTACCCAAGTGCGCCAGGCGGCACTGAGCGCATCCAAAACCGAGGACGCGCTTCAGGCATGGCGCTTGAGCCACCCGCAACACCCGGCCAGCCAGCTGCTCGAAACACGCATCAGCGCCATTCAGCGCGCCGAAACCGCGCCGCCCCGATCAGTGGCAGCCCTACTGCCCCTCAGCGGGGAGCTCGCGCCGGCTGGTCAAGCGATCCGACGGGGCCTCCTGGCGGCCCATTACGCCGCGACAAACCAGAGAAGCCGACCAACCCTGAACATCATTGATGTGGGACCCGACGGACTGCCCGCGCCCGCTGCCTACCAGCAGGCTGTCGCCGAAGGTGCCCAGCAGGTCATCGGCCCGCTCAGCAAAAGCGCGATCCGGGATCTGGCCTCAAGCACACCGCTGTCCGTACCCGTCCTTGCCCTTAACCGGGCGAGCGACATCCAGAACACCCCAAAACTCAGACAATTCGGCCTGGCCCCGGAAGACGATGCGCGCGCCGCGGCGGCGCTCGCCCGACAGCTTGGCTATGAACGCATGGCAGTGATTGCCAGTGCAGACGACTGGGGCCAGCGAGTGACTGACGCGTTCTCGGAGGCGTTCACTGAGCAGACGGGTGAGATCATTGAGCTGAGCACCTATGCCGACCAGCAGGAAGACATGAGCCTACCGATTCGCACGCTCTTCCAGCTCGACGCCAGTGAAGAGCGGCATGTGCGAATGCAGTCGGTTACCGGGGCGCGCCTCCAGTTCGAGGACCGCCGCCGGCAAGACATGGATGGCGTGTTCATGGCGGCCTTCGAGCCCGCCGCCCGTCTGATTGCGCCGCAAATCCGGTTTCAGCGTGGCATCGGACTACCGGTAGTCGCCACCAGCCAGGCCTACCCGCAAACTGCATCGGATCAGGCCAACAAGGATATGGAAGCTGTGATGATCACCCGCATGCCCTGGCTGCTTGATCAGGACACCAACCGCTTTGCCGAGCGGGTCCGGGCCGAGCTCAGCGCCGCCGATACCGATCAGCGAGCCGGCCAACTGGTCGCCCTGGGCCTGGATAGCTACCAGCTGCTGGGCCGACTCAGCATTCTGAATCAGGAGCCCACGGTGCAATTTGAGGGCGCAACAGGCGCCCTGCGCGTTGACGATGAAGGCCGTGTCCGCCGACATTTGCTCCCCACCCGAGTGGATAGCAGTGGCCTACGACTCATTCGCATGCCAGCTTTGAACGGCCAGCCGCCGTATCTGCCTTGAGCGCTCGCCCACAGCGCATTGGCGCCGCGGCTGAACAGACGGCGCTTGATTATCTACAAGCCGCGGGCCTTTTGCTCATTGAGCGCAACTTCCGCATCCGCCGGGGTGAGATTGACCTGGTGATGCGAGACAATGCCGAGATTGTCTTCGTGGAGGTAAGAGCGCGCGACACCGGGCATTTCGGTGATGGCATCGACAGCATCACGCGGGCCAAGCGCCACCGGCTGATCGCGGCGGCCAGCGCGTGGCTGCAGCGTCAGCGCAGCGAGCCACCCACGCGATTCGATGTGATTGGCCTGGACCAGACCGGACAGATTACCTGGATCCGTGACGCCTTTCGCGCCGACGACGGATAAGCTTTGGTGTGAGCTACTTGACCACGCGCAGGCCCGGACGCCCACCACCGCCATCGTTTCCCGATCCGGAACCCGGCCCGTCATCCGGCGGTGTGCCATCGCCATCTTCAGCGGTAAAGATCATGCCCCGGCCATTCTCCCGAGCATAAATCGCGAGGACCTGGGCCACGGGGACATAGACGTTCTGAGGGACGCCACCAAAGCGGGCTTCGAACGCGATGGCATCGTTAGCGAGTGACAGCCCGCGGACGGCGCTTGGTGAGACATTCAATACGAGCTGGCCACCCTCAGCAAATTCACGCGGCGCCATTACCTCGTCGGCCTCCGCATTCACCAACAGATGTGGGGTCAGGTCGTTATCAACAATCCATTCATAGAGACCACGGAGCAGGTAAGGCCGGCTGGGGGTCATCCGCCCTGTCGCATTGCCTGCTCGGTGGCGGTCAGGCTCGCCTGGAACGGTTCACGCTCAAATAGCCGCGCCGCATATTCCTGAATTGTCTCGGCCTCTGGCGGCAGTTCGACCCCATAGTGCGTCAGGCGCCAAAGCAGGGGCGCAAGCGTGCAATCCATCATCGTGATCTCATCACTCAGGAAAAACGGTGTCCCCGCCGCAAAGACATCGGCGCTAGCGGCCAGGCCCTCAGCAAGCTCTCGGCGGACAGCCGGTTTGCCCCGGTTTTCGGTTTTCTCGAGATGCGACAGCAACCGGTACCAGTCACGTTCAACTCGAGATATCACGAGCTTCGCCTTCGCCCGGGAGACCGGGTCAATGGGCATCAGCGGCGGATGGGGAAAGCGCTCGTCCAGGTACTCGCAGATAACCCGCGGGTCATACAGTGCAAGATCACGATCCACCAACGTCGGGGTTTCGGCATAGGGATTCAGATCAGCCAGGTCTTCCGGCTGCGGGCCGTCCGGCGCAATCTCAACCACTTCGACCGCGATGCCCTTTTCCGCAAGGACAAGACGCACCCGGTGGCTATCAGCACTCGCCGGATCGCTGTACAACCCGATTGTTGAGCGCTGACTCAGCACCACCGGCTCTGCTACGGATTCGACCGGCTGACGGCTCAGTGGATATCCCTCCAGTATTCCCGCTTCATGAGGTACGCCAGGCCGGTGAAAATCACCAGAAAGCCGATCACCCACATCCCGATCTCCTGGCGCTTGGCCCGGACCGGCTCGGCCAGGAAGGCCATGTAATTCGTGATGTCCCGCGTAGCCTGATGATATTCCGACTCGCTCAGGGGGCCACGCTGGCCATCAGGAATCGCAATACCCGCTGTCTGGAGCTCGCCGCCGACCTCCTCGTATTGCGCCTCGGGCACACCCTGCAACCGCCATAGCACATGCGGCATCGAGGAATTCTCGAGCAGCGTGTTATTCCAGCCGATGCTGGCGTCCGGGTCGCGATAGAAACTGTTCAGGTAGGTATAGACCCAGTCCGCACCCCGGGAGCGCGCGGTAAGCGACAGATCCGGCGGCTCAGCACCAAACCAATCCGAAGCCTCTGAGCCCCGCATGGCAATGTTCATCTTGTCACCGGGCGTGTAGCTGCCATACACCAGTGTTTCCTCGACGGTCTCCATCGGCACGCCGAGCCCTTCCGGCAAGGCGTTCCAGCGGACATATTCAGCCGAGTGACACCCCATGCAGTTATTGGCAAACAGCTTTGCACCGCGCTGCAACGAACTCTGATCGGACACATCCACCTTGGCGTCCATGAGATCGCCACCGCCCCCGGCGGCAAAAGACACCCCGGAGATCAACCCCAGCATGAGAGCAAGCGCAATCTTTCTCATCAGTCGGTGACCCTCTCAGGAACCGGCTTGGTTCGCTCAAACCCGAACGCGGTGTAGGCGAACAGGAAGGCAAAGAAGCCGAAGTAGACCACGGTCCAGATCTGCGCCCAGGCGGTGACCGTTAGCCCGAGAATCAGATCTGATGGTGCCTGCAGGCCAAGATAGCTCAATGCGACAAAGGCCACGGCAAACAGGCCCAGTGCGATCTTGTGACCCAGGCCCCGGTAGCGCACCGAGCGAACCCGGCCGCGATCAATCCACGGCAGCAGGAACAGCAGGAATATCGCTGAGCCCATCGCGAGCACGCCGCCGAACTTGTCGGGAATGGCGCGCAGGATTGAATAGAACGCCGTGAAGTACCAGACCGGCGCAATGTGCTCAGGCGTCTGCAGCGGGTTGGCCGGCTCGAAATTGGGCGGTTCAAGGAACATGCCGCCCATCTCTGGTGCGAAGAAGACGACCGCGGAGAAGAAGATCAGGAAGACGCCGAGCCCAAAGGTGTCCTTCACCGTGTAATACGGATGGAAGGGGATGCCGTCCTTGGGCTTGCCGGCCTTGTCTTTGTGCTCCTTGATGTTGACGCCATCCGGGTTGTTGGAACCCACTTCATGCAGCGCCAGGATGTGAAAGACCACCAGCCCCACGAGCGCCAGCGGCAATGCCACCACGTGCAGGGCGAAGAAACGATTCAACGTTACCCCGGAGATGTTGAAGTCGCCCCGAATCCAGAGCGCGAGCTGCTCACCAATGCCGGGAATCGCCCCGAACAGCGAAATAATGACCTGCGCACCCCAGTAGGACATCTGGCCCCACGGCAGCAGATAACCCATGAAAGCCTCGGCCATCAGCATGAGGTAGATAATCATGCCGAAAACCCAAATCAGCTCACGCGGCTTCTGGTACGACCCATACAGGAGCGCTCGGAACATGTGCAGATACACCACCACAAAGAACGCCGAGGCCCCCGTGGAATGCATGTAGCGAATTAACCACCCCCATTCGACATCGCGCATGATGTACTCGACCGACGCGAATGCACCGTCCGCCGAGGGGTTGTAGTTCATGGTGAGCCAGATACCCGTCAGCAGCTGGTTCACCAGCACGAACAGTGCCAGCGAACCGAAGTAGTACCAGATATTGAAATTCTTGGGCGCGTAGTACTCGGCGATGTGCTCGTTCCACATCTTGGTCAGCGGGAACCGGGCATCCACCCAGCCCAGCAGACCGCCTTCGGCTTTCTGCGTCGCGTCGCTCATCAGGCCGCCTCCTCGTCGTCTTCACCCACCACCAGGAGACCGTTTTCAGCCACACGATGCGGAGGGACTACTAGATTAGTGGGTGCTGGAACGCCGGCATAGACACGGCCAGCGAGATCAAACTTTGAGCCATGGCAAGGGCAGAAAAAACCGCCTTGCCAGTCGGCATCCAGAGAACCTGCCTTTGGCATGTAGGACGGGATACAGCCCAGATGCGTGCAGATCGGGACGACCACCAGGAACTCCGGGTCGATCGATCGATGCGTGTTCTGTGCGTAGCTCGGCTGCTGGGAGGCCACATCGGACGCCGGATCGGCGAGCGTATCTTCCAGCGTAGGCAGCGCCTCCAGCGCAGCCTCTGACCGGCGGATCACCCAGACCGGCTGACCGCGCCAACTAATGTTCATGCGCTGACCCGGCTCCAGCGTGCTGGTGTCCACTTCCACCGGCGCACCCGCGGCCCGGGTTGTGGCGCTGGGGTTCCAGTAGGCAAGAAATGGAACAGCGGTATAGGCCGCGCCCACGCCGCCCACAACGGCTACGGCTCCGGTCAGAAAGCGGCGGCGGCTGTTACTGGCGCCTTCCTGAGACATCTTTATTGTTCCTGTGCATGGGTAGTGAATCCGGCCCTGTCTGACCGACGCAATTCGGCCATATTCGGGATGCTAGAATCCCCCATGAGGCCTTTTCCGTCAAGCACTCGTGGCCTCGGTCCACTGCCTGCGGAGCCCGTCATCAGGCGGGGTTCGGGTCGTCAATGAATACATGCTCCAGGCCAAAATGGCTCGCCAGATGCGCGCCGAGCGCCTGGACACCGCCGCGCTCGGTCGCGTGATGGCCAGCCGCGAAATAATGCACGCCCTGTTCGCGTGCCTCGTGCGTCGTCTGCTCGGAAATCTCCCCACTGAAATACGCATCGACACCCAGCGCCGCTGCCTCGGTGACGAAGCGCTGCCCACCACCGCTACACCACGCCACGCGTTCAATCTGCGCCGGCCCACCCGCAATATGCATCGGGGTCCTGCCCAGCCTGTCTTCTAACCTGGCGCTGAATTGCTCGGCGTCAAGCGGGCTGCGCAACCGGCCGTGCCACAGCAATCCCGCTACGCCGGCCGCGGTGATCTGCCCTTCCGGCTCGAGTTCCAGCCGCTGTGCCAGGCAGGCGTTATTGCCCAGTGACGGGTGAATATCCAGGGGCAGGTGATAAGCGAGCAGATTGACTCCGTGGTCGAGCAGCAGCCGAATGCGCTCAGCTTTCATGCCCACAATCGGCGCCGGCTCACCTTTCCAGAAAAACCCATGATGAACGAGAACGGCATCAGCCTCGGCCTCAATCGCCGATTCCAGAAATCGTCGCGAGGCCGTCACGCCGGTCACGAGCCGGTGGATCTCTGCACGGCCTTCAACCTGCAGACCATTCGGACAATAATCAGCCTGGCCTGGTGCATCCAGGAGGCCATTCACATAATCCACCAGCGCCGATCGGTGTAGCATTGTCGCTCCAACTCACAAAAACAACCCGAGTATAAGAGATGAGGTTTCGACGCATCACCCGGTTTGTTCTGAGCTATGTCCTGGTGGGGCTGGTGGTCGCTGCAGCGGTGGCCTGGTTAGCCCCAGATCTGGTTGAACAGGGCCGACCCGTTGTTCGTATTGACCAACCCACAGAGGTCGATCCGGGTCTCAACGCAGCTGGGGAACGCCCCGCCTCATATGCCAATGCTGTCGGCGAGGCAACGCCCTCCGTGGTCAATATCTATACGAGCACCCAGACCACCGACCCGCGCAATGCCTTTTTCGATGACCCGCTTTTCGATCCGCTCTTTGAGAACCCGACGGGTGAAATTGACCCGGATCTCGAAACGTCCCTTGGATCCGGTGTCCTTGTCAGCGACGCCGGGCATATCCTCACCAGCAATCACGTGATTGAGGGTGCCCAACGCATTCGGATATTGCTCTCGGACGGCCGCACTGCCATGGCTACCATCGTCGGCACCGACCCGGAATCCGACCTCGCCGTGCTGCAGATCGATCTACCCGATCTCCCCCACGTCACGCTGGCGGCCTCCAATAGCCACCGCGTCGGGGATATCGTGCTGGCGATCGGCAACCCCTTCGGTGTCGGTCAGACGGTGACCCAGGGGATCATCAGCGCTCTGGGCCGGAGTGAGCTCGGACTGGCCACGTTCGAGAATTTCATCCAGACCGATGCGGCCATTAACCCGGGCAACTCCGGCGGTGCCCTGATCAATGCCAATGGCGAGATCATTGGCATCAACACAGCCATATTCAGTCAGTCCGGCGCGTCAACCGGCATCGGATTCGCCATCCCGGCGGCGCTCGCCCAGGAGGTCCTGACGGGGATCATTGAAAACGGCCGGGTCATCCGCGGCTGGATCGGTGTCCAGATTCAGCCAGCCCGGGAGGTGATGCCCGGCGTCCGGGTAGTGAATGTGCTGCGTGGCGGACCAGCGGACGAGGCGGGGCTCGAGGCAGGCGACCTCATCACCCATCTCGAGTCAGCGCCCGTGCGCGGCGTTCGGGCCCTACTCAATGACGTGAGTGAACGAGCGCCAGGGGATACCGTGAGCCTGCGGGGCCAGCGCGACGGAGAGGCGCAGTCCTGGCGCCTTGAGATCGCCGAGCGACCGCCCAACCTGCAGCAGCAGGGTCCACAGAGCCCGCCGTTGCGATAGGCCGGTAAGCTGGCAAAGCGGGGCTATTCGTCCGGGCTTTCCAGACGAAGCTCCGCTGAACGGGCGTGCGCGGTGAGCCCTTCGGCATGGGCGAGGCGCGCGGCAATCGCCCCCAGTGTCCTGGAACCCGCCGGCGAGCATTGCACCAGGCTGGTCGACTTGCAGAAGTCATAGACACCGAGCGGTGAGGCAAAGCGCGCCGTCCTCGAGGTTGGCAGTACGTGGCTTGGCCCCGCACAGTAATCACCGATGGCCTCGGGGGTGTAGCGCCCCATGAAAATGGCGCCGGCGTGATCGATGGCCGATGCCAGCCGCTCTGGCTCCACCACCGACAATTCGAGGTGCTCCGGCGCGATCCGGTCGGCCACCTCGGCCGCTTCACCCAAATCTCTCACGCAAATTAACGCCCCGCGCCGCGCCAGCGACGGGCGGATAATCTCAGAGCGACTCATCTCGGGCAGCAGCCGCTCCATGGCGGCCTGCACCTCATCGAGGTAGCGGGCCTCGGGGCAAATAAGCAACGCCCGGGCGTCCTCGTCGTGCTCCGCCTGCGAGAAGAGATCCATCGCGGTCCACTCGGGATCGGTTTGGCCGTCACAAATCACCAGGATCTCTGAAGGCCCCGCCACCATGTCGATCCCGACATGGCCGAAGACGCGACGCTTGGCTTCGGCCACGTAAGCGTTACCCGGCCCGACGATCTTGTCCACCGCGGGCACGGTCTCCGTACCATAAGCCAACGCGCCCACCGCCTGTGCCCCACCCAGCAGAAACAGCCGGTCCACGCCGGCCACGGCTGCTGCGGCCAGCACCATGGGCGCGATTTCTCCACCTGGTGCTGGCGCCACCATGATGACCTCTCGGACACCCGCCACGCGGGCGGGGATGGCGTTCATGAGCACCGATGAGGGATAAGCGGCCTTGCCACCGGGCACATACACGCCAACACGCTCGAGCGGCCGAATGCGCTGCCCGAGCTTGGTGCCATCGGGCTCGGTCGTCTCCCAGCTTTCCTGGCGCTGATGCTGATGATAGGCCTCAACCCGCGCGGCGGCCGTCTCCAGGGCCTTGCGGTCCTCAGGCTCCAGCGCCTCAAGCGCGGCCTGCCAGCGAGCGGGCGGCACCTCGAGCTCGGCGGCCTGTTCAACGTGGTAACCATCGAGATCCCGAGTGTAATCCACCAAAGCCCGGTCACCCTCATGCCGCACCCGAGCAAGGATCGAATCAACGGCGGCTTCAACCGCATGCGGCGCACCGTCATCCCAGTCCGTCAGCGCCGCAAGGCGGGCCTCGAAATCCGGCTGAGTCGTGCTCAAGCGCTGAATGTCCAACATGCCTTACCTGCCCGCGTTCCGGTCCACCGATTCTGCGATTTTACCAAGCATTGGCTTGATCGCTCGGTGCTTGAGTTTCATTGACCCCTTATTGACCACAAGCCGGGCGCTGATATCCGCAATCGGCTCGAGCGGGGCCAGCCCGTTCGCGCGCAGCGTATTCCCGGTGTCGACGAGGTCGACGATGGCATCCGCCAACCCCACCAGCGGGGCCAGCTCCATCGAGCCGTACAGCTTAATCAAGTCCACTTGCCGACCTTGCGCCGCGAAGTGCCGCCGCGTGACGTTGACGAACTTCGTGGCCACCCGAATCCGGCGGCCTTCCAGGTCGGCATCAGGCCGCCCCGCCACCATCAACCGACATCGGGCGATCCCGAGATCAA
This sequence comes from Spiribacter salinus M19-40, assembly GCF_000319575.2. Lineage (NCBI taxonomy): Bacteria > Pseudomonadati > Pseudomonadota > Gammaproteobacteria > Chromatiales > Ectothiorhodospiraceae > Spiribacter > Spiribacter salinus. Next base: position 1,427,766 of record NC_021291.1, read on the forward strand.
CTGGCTCGTACAGCCCGTGCCCGCCCTGCTCCAGCAACACGTCCTTGCCGGCCACGCCCAGATCGGCGCCACCGTAGGCCACGTAAGTTGGCACATCCGTGGCTCGGACAATGATAAGGCGAACATTCGGGTCGCTGGTGGGCAACACGAGGTTGCGGCTCGTGGCAGGATCTTCCAGCGGTTCAATGCCAAGGGGCTTCAGCAGCGGCATCGTCTGCTCAAGAATCCGGCCCTTCGACAAGGCAAGGGTGAGCGGCTCAGCCATGGGCACGCAACACTTCACCCGGTACCCGGCGGATGTCCGCGCCGAGCTGGGCCAACTTCTCTTCGATACATTCATACCCCCGGTCGATGTGATAGATGCGATCGACCTGGGTGACACCTTCCCCGACCAGACCCGCCAACACCAGACTCGCCGAGGCCCTGAGATCCGTCGCCATTACCGGCGCGCCGGTCAAATGAGGCACACCCGTACTGATGGCCATATGGCCTTCCAGCCGAACATCTGCCCCCATGCGCTGGATCTCGAGCACGTGCATGAAACGGTTTTCAAACACGGTCTCCGTGACCGTCCCCACGCCCTCGGCAATGGCATTCAGCGCACACATCTGCGCCTGCATATCCGTCGGGAATGCGGGGTATGGCGCTGTGCGCACGTTAATGGCTTGTGGCCGCCGGCCCGTCATATCCAGAGAAATCCAATCGTCACCGATCTCCATCTCGGCACCCGCCTCACGCAGCTTCCCGATCACCGAGTCCAGCAGATGGGGGGCGGTGTTTTTCACTCGCACCCAGCCCGACGTCATGGCCGCGGCCACCAGGAACGTGCCGGTCTCGATGCGGTCCGGCAGCACGTTGTACTCCGTGCCGTGCAGCCGCTCGACCCCATCAATCGTGATCGTGTCCGTGCCCGCGCCCTTCACCTTGGCGCCCATGGCGTTGAGGAAGTCAGCCAGGTCGACCACCTCGGGTTCGCGAGCCGCGTTCTCGATAATGGTGACGCCTTCGGCAAGGCAGCCCGCCATCATCAAGTTCTCCGTGCCGGTGACCGTCACCAGGTCCATCACCAGTCGCGCGCCCTTCAGCCGTGAACAACGCGCCCGGATATAGCCATTCTCGACGCTGATCTCCGCGCCCAGCGCCCGCAGGCCATCCACATGGAGGTTGACCGGCCGAGTACCGATGGCACAGCCGCCAGGCAGCGACACATCGGCTTCGCCGTAACGCGCCAGCAGGGGGCCGAGCACCAGAATCGAGGCGCGCATGGTTTTCACCAGCTCGTACGGTGCATGCTGATTCTCGATCGGGCGAGGGTCGATCTCGACGCGCATCCGCTCATCCACCGTCAGGCGCACGCCCATCCGGCCGAGCAACTCCATGGTGGTCGTGATGTCGTGCAGGTCGGGAATATTCCCGACGATCGACGGGCCATCGCCCAGCAAGGTCGCCGCCATGATGGGCAGAGCGGCGTTTTTCGCGCCGGAGATCCGGACCTCGCCCTGGAGGCAACGGCCGCCGCGTATTAAAAGATGCTCCACCGGCTCAGTCCTGCTCTGCGGCGGCTTGCGCCGGGGTTAGCGTGCGCATCGAAATAGCATGCAGCACGTCGCTGTCAATATGCGCCTGCAGCAGATCGTAGACCAACCGATGGCGGCGAAGGAGGGGCAGGTCTTCGAAGTCTGACGAAACAATTCGCGCCTGAAAGTGGCGCCCGTCTCCGACGACCTCGACATCAGCGTCCGTGAGCCCTGCCTGAAGCAGCGCCCGAATAGCCTCAGGTTCCATCATGCGTCTGCCGTCCCCCACTCATTGGTCTTCAGTCCCAACAGTTTAGCAACCCCGCCAATGCCCGCGAGCCTGACCAGGCGCTGCGGCGGATTGGTGATCGTTAATGTACCGCCGGCCGCCTCGAGGCGAAGGCGCCATTCCAGAATCAGCGCCACTCCGGCGCTATCAACAGCGCCCAGGCCACTGAGGTCGACCTGGTAGGCGCCGGCTCCCACCGGCAGTGTCTCGAGCAACCCGGTGACATCGGCAAAGCGCAACGACCCGGCCAACGCAAGTTCGCCTGGTGCCTCCCCACTCAGCACCGGCGCCGGGTCATTCGCTGTCATCACCGTCACTCTGGTTGTAGATGAACTGCCCAACGATATCTTCGAGCACCAGTGCCGAGCGTGTAATCATCAATTCATCCCCCTCAGTGAGCGCATCCGGCATGCCGCCGGGATCGAGGGAGATATATTGCTCGCCCAACAGCCCGGCGGTCTGAATACTCGCTGCCGAATCACTGGGCAGGTCATCGTATTGGGCGTTGATGGTCATCTCTACCCGCGCCTCAAGCCGGTCCTGATCCAGGGAGATAGCGCTGACGCGCCCGACCTGCACTCCGCCAAGGTTGACCGGCGCGCGCTCACGCAGTCCGCCCACATTCTGAAAATGGCCGACGATCGTATAGCCCTCGGCGCGCTGAAAAACGTTGAGGTTGCTGACCTGCATCGCCAGGACAAACAGCGCAACCAGCCCGGCTGCCACAAAAGCGCCAACCACCAGTTCGACCCGTCGTGAATTATCCACCAGGCGCTCCTTCGTCAATCAAACATCAGTGCGGTGAGCACAAAATCCAGACCCAGTACGACAAGCGAGGTCGTCACTACCGTGCCGGTCGTTGCCCGACTCACGCCGTGTGAAGTCGGGACACAGTCGTATCCGTTAAAAACCGCGATCCATCCAGCCACCAGGCCAAACAGCACACTCTTGATCATTCCGTTCATCACATCATCGCCGAAGCTGACCTGTGCTTGCATCTGCGACCAGAATGAACCGCCATCAACCCCCAGCATGACGGTCGACACAAAGTAGGCGCCAAAAATACCCAGCACTGTAAAAATGCCTGCGAGCAGCGGCAGAGAGATCAGCGCGGCGATCAATCGAGGCGCAATAATGCGGCGCTCCGGATCGACGGCCATCATCTCCATGCCCGCCAACTGTTCCGTCGCTTTCATCAGCCCAATTTCTGCCGTCAGCGCTGATCCCGCGCGACCGGCAAAGAGCAGCGCCGTGACCACCGGCCCGAGCTCTCGCGTCAGCGATAGCGCCACCAGCACACCGAGCGATTGCTCAGCGCCGAAATCGACCAGGGTGTAGTACCCCTGCAAGGCGAGCACCATGCCAACGAACAAGCCGGACACCACGATAATGACCAGCGTGAGCACGCCCACCGAATACAGCTGCTGAATCAACAGCCCCGGCCGGCGCGCCAGCTCGCCCAGGCCCAGTACAACCCGCAGCAGGAACATCACCGACCGACCCAGAGAGCCGAGGGTGGCCAGGGTCGAGGCACCGAGCTTTTGCAAGGCAGCGATCATTCGCGCCGCTCGCCGCGCAGGTCATCCGCCATCGGGTCTGCCGGATAATGGAACGGCACCGGTCCGTCCGGGAGCGCGTTGAGAAACTGCCGGACCCACTCGGAGTGGCTCGCCCGCAGTTCCGCTGGCGTCCCCGCCTCGACGATCTGCCCCTCTGAAAGGACAAAGGCGCGGTCAGCGATGCTGAGCGCCTCTTCCACGTCGTGGGAGACCACCACACTGGTGAGGCCCAGGGCGTCATTCAGCTCGCGAATCAGCTTCATGAGCGCACCCATGGAAATGGGATCCTGCCCGGCAAATGGCTCGTCGTAGAGGATCATTTCCGGATCCAGCGCAAGCGCCCTCGCCAGTGAAACCCGACGTGCCATGCCACCAGACAACTCCGCCGGATAGAGATCGCGCGCGCCGCGCAGGCCCACGGCCTCCAGTTTCATCAGCACCACATGCCGAATCAGCGCCTCGGGGAGATCGGTGTGCTCACGCAGGGGAAAAGCAACATTGTCAAAACAGGTGAGATCGGTGAATAGCGCCCCACTCTGAAACAACACACCCATTCGACGCCGGAGCCGATACAGCGCCCGTCGGGAGAGCCGGCCGACCGCTTCGCCATCCACATTGACCTGGCCGCCCTGGGCGCGCAACTGGCCACCGATCAGTCGCAGCAGCGTCGTTTTACCCGTCCCACTGGGACCCATGATCGCCACAACCTCGCCGCGGCGAACCGTGACATCGACCCCGTCGAAGAGTCGCCGTCCGCCTCGGCTGAAAACGAGGCCACGGATGTCGATTAAACCGTCCGGACGCAAACTGGCAGTGCTGTCTGTCATGGGTTCTGGGCGCGCCGTTGCGACTGGTGAGCTGTGAATTCGCGAGTATCCGCCAAGGCATGGAACCGGTCAAATGCGGTATTGTGTGCCTCGATTAACGGCTCACCGGACTGACCCGATGGACATCCTCATTCTACTGGCGGCCCTCGCGGTCGGGTTTGCCGCACTGGCCTGGAGTGCCGACCTGTTTGTCGCCGGCGCCTCCAGCGCAGCGGCGCGACTGGGTGTCTCCGCCCTGGTGATCGGGCTGACGGTTATCGGCATCGGCACCTCGCTGCCCGAAATGCTGGTCTCCGCGATTGCCGCTATCGAGGGCACACCCGCCATCGCCCTCGGCAATGCCATCGGCTCGAACATTGCCAACGTGGGTCTGATCCTGGGCATTACCGCACTGGCGACACCTTTTGCCGTTGGCCACGGCATATTGCGCCGCGAGTTTCCTGTCCTGATGATGGTGGTGCTGGGTACGGGATGGGTGCTCATTGATGCCGAGGTCTCGCGCCTCGATGGCGTGCTGTTACTGGTCGGTATGACGGCCGTCATCCTCTGGCTCGGCTGGGAAGCGCGTCAGGACAATGCCCATGCCGAAGTCCTCAAACGAGAGATCGGCCAGGCTCCGACGAAGGCGATGACGCGTGCGCGAACCTTCATCGCAATTGGCCTTGGCTTAGTTGTCCTCCTCGCCAGCTCCCGACTGCTTGTTTGGAGTGCCTCGGAGCTGGCGCGGCTGATCGGCGTCAGCGATCTGGTCATCGGCCTGAGCGTCGTGGCCGTGGGCACCAGCCTGCCCGAGCTGGCAGCGGCCACCGCGAGTGTCCGGCGCAATGAACCCGGACTGGTCATCGGCAACATCCTCGGCTCCAACATCTTTAACCTGCTAGCCGTACTGGGTATTGCTGGCACGCTGGCCCCCTTTGCGGCCGATGGCCCAAGCCTCCTGCGCGACTACGGCATCATGAGCCTGTTCATGCTGGCCATCGTGCCGGTTAGTCTCGGGCTCAGGCAGCGAGGTCAGGCCGGCCGGGTGGAAGGCGGTATGCTATTACTCGGATTTATCGCCTATCAGTTCATGCTGTTTATCGTGGGGCGCTGAGGGGAAACGCTAAAACCATGAAGGACACCGATTTTTGCCGCCTTGGCCGTGCCGTGCTCGAAACCGAGGCAGCGGCGATAACGGCACTCCTGCCGCGCGTCGATCACGACTTCGCGACGGCCTGTCGCCTGCTCCTCGACTGCCAGGGCCGCGTGGTGGTCATCGGCATGGGTAAATCCGGTCACGTGGCGGGCAAACTCGCGGCCACGCTGGCCAGCACAGGCACGCCGGCCTTTTTTGTGCACCCTGGCGAGGCGAGCCACGGCGATCTTGGCATGATCACGCCTGGCGATGTGGTGATTGCGCTGTCCAACTCGGGCGAGACCGAGGAAATCAACCAGCTCCTGCCACTGATTAAACGCCTGGGCAATGCGCTGGTTGCGATTACGGGCAACCCGGACTCCACCCTCGCCGCCACCGCTAGCGTTCATCTGAACGTGGCGGTGGACCGCGAGGCCTGCCCGCTCGGACTGGCACCCACGGCAAGCACCACCGCCAGCCTCGCGATGGGCGACGCCCTTGCCATTGCGCTGCTGGATGCGCGTGGCTTCACCAGCGAGGATTTCGCCCGCTCTCACCCGGGCGGTCGCCTCGGTCGACGGCTTCTGCTTCGAATCGCCGACCTGATGCATGCCGATGACACGACGCCCCGCGTCTCTCCGGATACGCCATTGGCCGGCGCGCTGCTGGAGATGACCCGCAAAGGGCTGGGCATGACAGCGGTCTGCAATGCCGAAGGTGAGGTCATCGGCATTTTTACCGACGGCGATCTACGTCGAGCGCTGGATGAGGGGATCGATGTTCACGAGACGCCCATCGAGGCGGTCATGACCCCCAATCCTCGCCTTGCCACGCAAGATCAACTGGCTGCCGAGGCGCTGGCACTGATGGAGCGCCACAGCATCAATGCGCTGCTGGTTACCGATACGCACGGCCGTCTGACCGGCGCGCTCAACATGCATGACCTCCTGCGTGCCGGAGTGATGTGACGTGCGCGCACGCTGGAGGGTCAACGCGGTCATTGGGTTGCTTGTCATGTTGGCCGTACTGCTGGCCTGGCGGGGCATGGCGCCCAAACCCACCAGCGATGAGATGCCCTCGCGCCTCGACCCGGAAATCACGGCTCACGCTGAGGGCCTGACGCTGACCGGCACAGACGAGACGGGCGCTTTGGCCTACCGCCTGTCCGCCCAGAGCGCGCGGTATTACCAGCAGCCCGATCTCTGGCAGCTTGAAACCCCGCACTGGCGCCTCGCGCAGGACGAGGGCGCACCCTGGGTGGGGCAAGCGACTCATGGGCGGATCTGGGACGACGCCACCCGGGCTGACCTCCGGGGCGATGTGATGCTCACGCGCGAGGACGACGCCGGCGCAAGCCGCCTCGAGACGACGTTCATACAACTCGAAATACCCGAGCAGTATGCTGAGACGGATCAGGCCGTCACCCTGGTGGGCCCGGATTTTCAGGTGAACGCGGGCGGCGCGCGCGTTTGGCTCGATCAGGAACGGATCGAACTGCTCGACAACGCAAGGGGGCAACATGACGCCACCGAGTAAGGCATTACGGGCACGCAGCCGCCGCCTGAATGGACACCTTGGCGTGTCCTTGCTGCTCGTGCTGCTCGCCGGTTCAGCCTTGGCCCAGAACGGCGAGGCGATCGAACTCAGCGCCGACACCGCCGATGTCCGTGAGGCCGAGGGTGTCAGCATTTATCGCGGTAACGTGGTACTCACCCGTGCGAACAAGCAAATCACCGGATCGCTGATGCGGGTCTACACCGACGAGCAACGCGAACTCGAGCGCATCGAGGTGGAAGGCACGCCCGCAACTTTCCGGGAAAAACGACCCGACGACACATCGCGTCATGCTGAAGCCGAGCGCATGGCGTACTTCGCCAGCGGGCCAGAGCGGCTCGTCATCCGGGGCGGAGGCCGTTTTTGGCAGGGCGACACCGAGGTCACCGGGTCGGTCATCACCCACTACCTCGCTGAGGCCCGCACCGTCGCGGAAAGCCATGCAGACGACGACGAACGCGTCAGCGTAACGGTCGATTCAACGGATGCCGAGACCCCATGAGCGCCAGCGAGCTGAAGGCAACCGCGCTATCCAAACACTACCGGGGGCGTCCGGTGGTTGATGGGGTATCGCTAAGCCTTAAAAGTGGGGAAATCGTGGGCCTGCTCGGGCCAAACGGGGCCGGCAAGACCACGAGCTTCTACATGATCGTGGGGCTGGTCTCAGCCGATACCGGGCAGATCCATCTGGATGGGAGAGACATCACCCCGGCACCCATGCATGCCCGGGCCAAACTGGGCATTGGCTACCTCCCCCAGGAGGCATCGGTCTTCCGGCGCATGTCGGTCCTCGACAACCTGCTTGCCGTACTCGAGACCCGCCAAGATCTCGATCGAAGCGCCCGCCATGACCGGGCCCATGCCTTATTGGAGGAGTTCGGGGTTGAGCACCTGAGCCATCAAAAAGGGGTCAGTCTATCCGGGGGCGAGCGGCGTCGGGTTGAGATTGCCCGGGCGCTGGCGGCGGAGCCGCGTTTTATTTTGCTCGATGAGCCCTTTGCCGGTGTCGACCCCATCTCCGTTGGTGAGATCAAGTCCATCGTGCGCCACCTGGCTGAACGGCAGATCGGGGTGCTGATCACCGATCACAACGTGCGCGAGACGCTGGGGCTGGTCGATCGCGCCAGCATCCTCAACGCCGGCCGCGTGATCGTGGAAGGGGATGCGCAGACCGTGCTGGATGACGCCCAGGTGCGAGCCGTTTACCTGGGCGAAGACTTCCGCCTCTAGCGGCGACAAAACCCATTGTGCTGGCCGTATCGGTACCCCCGGCGTTAATCTGACAAGACAAGGAGATCGACGAACGCCAATGAAGCAAACCCTGCAGATCCGGCTTGGCCAGCAACTGGCGATGACCCCGCAGCTGCAGCAGGCAATCCGGCTGCTGCAGCTGCCGGCTGCCGAACTCAATCTGGAAATCCGCGAGGCGCTGGAATCCAACCTGATGCTCGAGGCCGAGGAAGAGACCGAGCCAGGCCTGGACAGCCATGACCCGGACGCGCTGCCAGAGACCGGGTTACGTGAGCCCTCCGAGGCCACCCTCGGGAGCGACGCACCGGATGCGACCCGCCTGGGTGAGGCCATACCCGTCGACGAGCGCTGGGAAGACACCATTGGCCCGTCGAGTTCAGCGGCTGGCGGCGATCGGGACCGCGCCATCGATCCCCTGGAGAATCGCGCCAGCCCCGACGCCTCGCTACAGGACCACCTGTTTTGGCAGCTCGAGCTGTCTGGATTAAGCGAACGTGACCGACGCATCGGCGAAGTCATCGTTGATGCCATCGCCGATAACGGCTATCTCACCGAGCCGCCCCAGGACTTGCTGGCCGCGGTACCGCATGACCTCGAAGTCGAGGCAGATGACATCCAGGCCGTCCTTGCGTTCATCCAGCATCTCGACCCCATTGGCGTCGGCGCTCAGGATCCTCGCGAGGCCCTGCGTATCCAGATCGCGGCACTGCCCGACGACACGCCGCACCGGGCAGCCGCCGGCGCCCTGATCACCGACCACCTGGAACAACTCGGCCAGGGCCCCAGCCAGCATGCCGCACTGCGCCGCCAGCTCGGCATCGACCAAGCGAGCCTCGAGGCGGCAATTGCGCTTATCCAAACACTGGATCCCCACCCGGGCTCCGGATTTGGTGACACCCGCACGGAGTACATCGTCCCCGACTGCATGGTCCGCCGGATGAATGGACGCTGGGAGGTCGAGGTCAATCCGGAGGCTTCGCCGCGGCTCCGCGTCAATGACTATTACGCCAGCCTGGTCCAGCGCGGGGATGCCGGCGCAGACAACCACCTCATGCGCCAACACCTGCAGGAAGCGCGGTGGCTGATCAAAAGCCTGCGCTCCCGCAACGAGACCCTGCAAAAGGTGGCTGAATGCATTGTCGAGCGCCAGCAAGGATTTCTGGAACACGGTGAAGAGGCCATGCAGCCGCTGGTGCTGCGCGAAGTGGCCGAAGCCATTGAGATGCACGAGTCCACCGTCTCCCGAATCACAACCCAGAAGTACATGCGCACGCCTCAGGGCACGCATGAGTTCAAGTATTTCTTCTCAAGCCATGTCCAGACCATGGATGGCGGGGAGTGCTCCGCCACGGCCATCCGCGCCCGCATTCGACGTCTGGTCGCTGCCGAGACACCGGCACGACCGTTAAGTGACTCACGGCTGGCCGACATCCTTCGTGATGAAGGCATCAACGTGGCACGCCGGACCGTAGCGAAGTATCGTGAGGTGATGGGCATCGCCTCTTCCACCGACCGCAAACGACTGGGTTAACCACCCTGATAGGAGATCAGCATGAAAATCGATGTTACCGGTCATCATGTCGAAATCACCGACTCACTGCGGGACTACGTCAATGAAAAATTCCAGCGCCTGGAGCGGCATTTCGACAACGTGGTGGACGCCCACGTCATCCTCACGGTCGAGAAAAACCGCCAGTGTGCCGAGGCGACTCTGGCTGTCAGCGGCGCACGCCTTTTCGCTGAGGCCGACCACGAGGAAATGTATGCCGCCATCGATCTGCTGATCGATAAGCTGGATCGCCAGGTGGTCAAGCACAAGGAAAAGCGCAGCGACCACCATCGCGGCGAAGGTCGAGTTGGACCCACGCTGGATTCCTGAGCCTATGGACATTGCCGGACTGCTAACGCTCGAGCGAAGTCGTTGCGGGGTGCGTGCCACCAGCAAAAAGCGCGCGCTCGAGCGTCTCAGCGAGCTATTGATGCTGGATGCCGGCAACGAGGCCGTCCAGGCCGTCTTTGAGGGTCTCACGCTGCGCGAACGACTGGGCAGCACCGGATTAGGCCACGGAGTGGGTCTGCCCCACAGCCGCAGCGGTGAACTGGATCAACCTCGAGCGGCTATCATCCGACTGGATCAGCCAATCGAATTCGATGCCGTCGACCGCCAGCCGGTGGATATCCTGTTTGCCCTGCTGGTGCCCGAGCACAATAATGACGAGCACCTGCGCATTCTCTCGCGGCTTGCCGAAATGTTTCGAGATGATGCCTTGTGCAGCCAGCTCCGCGCCTGCCGCGGTGATGACGACCTCTACAATGCCGTCGCGGGCTGGCACTCGGACAACGCCAGCCCATGACACGAATCGCCGCCACGCTCGTCCAGGTGCATGGGCATGGTGTCCTTCTGCGGGGGCCAGCAGGCAGCGGTAAAAGTGACACCGCGCTCGCACTGGTCCACGCCGGCCACGCGCTAGTCAGTGACGATGGCGTCGACTTGCACCCCGGCCCGCAGCGACTGATGGGCGCCGCGCCTGCCGCGGGCTACGGCTTGCTCTACTTACGCGGTATTGGGCTGCTCGACGTCGCCGAACAGTTTGGTGCCCAGGCCGTCCTGCGCCGCTGCGCGATCCGGCTCGTCATCGATCTCATCGATGAGCGCCAGCCCGAGACGCCTGAGGGCCAGTGGTCCATCACTCACCTGGCCAGTGTTGCGATACCCCGTCTGGCCCTGGCGCCCAACCGACCACTGAGTGCGCTGATCCCGACCGCCGTCCGGCATCGACTGGTCACTCAGCAGGTATCCGCATGCGGCTGATCATTGTCAGCGGGCTATCCGGCTCTGGGAAAAGTGTCGCCCTGGCGACGCTCGAAGACTTCGGCTTTAACTGCATCGACAACCTGCCGGTGGCACTGCTTGAATCGTTTGGCCAGCACATTGCCGAGAGTGCCGATGGGCCGATGCATGCCGTCGGCATTGATGCGCGCAACCGACCCGCAGAGCTCGCCCGCTTCCCGGCCATCCTCGAGAGCCTTGAGGGCATCGGGCTCGCCGCCGAAATCGTGTTTCTCGATGCGGACGACGACACCCTGCTCAAGCGCTTCTCGGAGACTCGGCGCCGCCATCCCCTCAGCGGTCCTGATGTGCCGCTGGCAGAAGCGATCCGCGGAGAGCGAGAACTCCTCATGCCGCTGCAGGAGCGTGCCGACCTGACCGTCGACACAACGCACACAACCCTCCATGAACTGCGCGACATGGTCCGGGACCGGCTCACGGAGACTCGTCAGGGGCTATCCATTCAGCTGGAATCCTTTGGCTACAAACATGGCACGCCGACCGATGCCGACTTTGTTTTTGACAGCCGCTGCCTGCCCAATCCCCACTGGGAGCCAGAGCTGCGACCCCTCACCGGCCAGGACGAGCCCGTCGCCGAGTATCTCGGCGCGAGCCCCACGGTCGATCGCTATGCCAATAGCCTGACCGCCTTTCTGGAGGACTGGCTACCGGTATTCGAGACCGAAAACCGCATTTACCTCACGGTGGCGGTGGGCTGCACCGGCGGACAACACCGATCGGTTTACCTGATCGAGCGTCTTGCAGCGCATCTCCGATCACGGCAGTGTGCCGTCAATATCCGCCATCGGGAGCTCCCGTGAAACCCAGTGTCCTGCTGATCACGCATACCGGTATTGGTGCAGCGCTGCGTGAAACGGCCGAAGAAATCCTGGGCCAGCGCCCGATGCCGATAGCAGAGCTCGCCCCTGAGCCCAACGAATCCGTGGCGTCGATCCAGGGACGGGCGGAGGCCGCGCTCGCATCGCTCGACCACGGCGAGGGTGTACTCATCCTCACCGATGCCTATGGCGCCACGCCCAGCAACATGGCGGTCGCCCTGGGCGCTCACTATGGGTATCCGGTGATCGCCGGGTTGAACCTGCCCATGCTGCTCCGGGTCATGAATTACCCCCACCTCCCCGTTGAGCGATTGGTGGACAAAGCCCTCTCCGCGGCACGGGATGGTATTCTCATGGCCGATCGGCCGTCAGACCCCGTTGGTCAGCGGCATGGCTGACAGCCCAAAGCGCCAGGAAACGGTACTCGAGATCGTAAACCAGCTCGGCCTGCATGCTCGGGCGGCCGCTCGGTTTGTCGAGGTGGCGAGCCGCTTCGAGGCAGAGATCGATGTCCTACACTCGGGGCATCAAGCGAACGGCAAGAGCATTATGAGCTTGATGATGCTGGCAGCCGCTCGCGGCAGCCGCCTCGCCGTCACCGCCACCGGCGACGACGCCGATGACGCGCTGCAGGCACTGGCCGAACTGGTCGGCAACCGATTTGGCGAGGCGGACTGAACCACGCCTCGGGGAGAGGCCCATGGCCGAAGAACTTGAGCAAAAACAGGGCAGAGTAGCGGATACAGTCTCCAGCCTGTTGCAGGGCGGGACCGTGCCGGAAGCCCAGCAAATGCTCAATGCCCTGCATCCCGCCGAAATCGCCAACCTGCTGGAATCCTTCCCGACCACCGAGCGCAAATTGCTCTGGGAACTCGTTGACGAGGAAAACGGCGGCGAGGTCCTTCTGCAGGTCAATGACGAAGTCCGGAGCGGCCTGATCCAGGAAATGGATGAGGATGAGTTGCTGGCGGCCACCTCGGGCATGGACATGGATGACCTGGCCGACTTCATGCAGGACCTGCCGAAGACGCTGACCGGCGAAATCCTGCGCTCCATGGATAACCAGAACCGCCAGCGCCTGGAGTCGGTTCTGGCCTTCCCCGAGGACAGCGCCGGCGGCCTGATGAACACGGACACCGTGACGGTGCGCCCGGATGTCAGCCTCGACGTGGTCCTCCGCTATCTGCGGATGCGCGGCGAGATGCCCGAACTCACCGATCATTTGTTTGTGGTGAGTCGTTTCGATCACTTCCTGGGCGTGCTGCGGGTCAGCGATCTACTGACTCGCGACCCCTCCGGACAGGTGGACGACCTGCTCGATACCCATGCGGTAGCGATCGCCGCCGACACACCGGCCCGCGAAGTGGCCAAGATGTTCGAGGACCGTGACCTGATCTCGGCACCGGTTCTGGACGAACGGGGACGATTGATCGGGCGCATCACGATCGATGACGTCGTGGATGTCATCCGCGAAGAGGCCGAACGCTCAATACTGAGCATGGCGGGTCTGGGCGATGAAGAAGACATGTTCGCACCCGTCTGGTCGAGCACCCGCCGGCGTGCGGTCTGGCTGGGCGTCAACCTGATCACCGCCCTGCTGGCTGCCTATGTGATCGGGCTGTTTGAGGCCACGATTCAGGAAGTGGTGGCGTTGGCGGTACTGATGCCCGTGGTTGCCAGCATGGGGGGCATCGCCGGCACACAAACACTAACGCTGGTCGTGCGCGCCATGGCCCTGGGTCAGGTCGCCTCTCGGAACAGCCGCGCGCTGCTATTCAAGGAACTGGGCGTGGGTGTGCTCAATGGCCTGTTCTGGGCCGGTGCCCTGGCGGGGATTGCCATTCTCTGGTTTGGCCGGCCCGCCATTGGCGCCATCATCGCTGCCGCGATGGTCATCAACCTGGTGGTGGCGGCTCTCTCCGGCGTGGGCGTGCCCTTGTTGCTGAAACGCCTGGGTATTGACCCGGCACTGGCCGGCGGCGTTGTCCTGACCACGGTCACCGATGTCATCGGCTTCATGGCATTCCTTGGCCTGGCAACGATCTTCCTGATCTAGCCCATCGAAGCGAACGGAATTGGTGGCTACGGGTGGATTCGAACCACCGACCCCATCATTATGAGTGATGTGCTCTAACCAGCTGAGCTACGTAGCCGTCGAGGCGAGGGTGAGGAGTATCCAGAGCCCGGCCTGCCCTGTCAAATCGGCGCCAGACGCCGTTCAGACGTTAAATCGAAAGTGACAGACATCCCCCTCGCGCATCAGATAATCCTTGCCCTCAAGGCGCATTTTCCCGCTTTCCTTGGCAGCCTGCTCACCGCCAATGGCGATATAGTCGTCAAACCCGATCACCTCGGCACGAATGAACCCGCGCTCAAAATCGGTGTGAATCCGGCCCGCCGCCTGTGGCGCCGTTGAGCCCTCAGCCACCGTCCAGGCCCGAACCTCCTTCGGCCCCGCCGTAAAGAAAGTTAACAACCCCAACAGCGCATAACCCCGGCGAATCAATCGGTTCAGGCCTGGCTCTTCAAGCCCGTAGGCCTCGAGCATCTCCTGCTGCTCGGCGGCGTCGAGCTGCGAGAGTTCCGCTTCGATCGAGGCGCAGAGCGCCACCACACCCGCACCCTCACGCTCCGCCAACGCTTCGATCGCCGCCAGCTGCGGATTATCGGTAAACCCTTCCTCGGTGACGTTCGCGACATACAGCACGGGTTTGGCTGTCAGCAAATGCAACTCGCGCAGGGCCAGGACGCCCGCTTCATCCAGCGTCTGCGCCCGCACCGGGACCCCCTCGTTCAGCCCAGCCGAAATAGCCTGGAGCGCATCGCGGATGGCGATGGCCTCCTTGTCATTGGATTTCGCCCGGCGCCCGAAGCGCTCAACTGCCCGGTCGACCGTATCCAGATCCGCCAGGAGCAGTTCGGTGTTGATGGTCTCGACATCCGCTACCGGATCAACCCGGCCCTCCACGTGGTGAACGTCCTCGCTCTCAAAGCAGCGCACCACATGCGCGATGGCGTCCGTTTCCCGAATATTGGCGAGGAATTGATTGCCCAGACCCTCCCCGCGGGATGCGCCCGTTACAAGCCCGGCGATATCCACAAACTCCATGGCCGTTGGCACGACGCTCTCTGGCTTGACCCGTTCGGCCAGCTGATCGAGCCGCGGATCAGGCACGGGGACGATGCCAACATTCGGGTCAATCGTGCAGAAGGGGTAGTTCTCCGCCGGGATCTCGTTCCGCGTGAGCGCGTTGAACAGCGTCGATTTGCCCACATTGGGTAGTCCGACGATACCGCATTTAAATCCCATGACTGCCTCAGTCTCTCGTGTGGAGTTGCTGTTGAGCCCGATCCCACTCGCCGCGGGCCAGTTCTGAGGCCACATCAACGGCTGCATCGATTGCCCTATCAATACCGGCGCGCTCCTCGCGCCCAGGCGCATGCAGGACATAAGAGATCACCTGATCACTGTGCCCCGGATGGCCGACACCCAGACGCAGGCGCGCAAAGTCCCGGGTACCCAGTGCCGAGGCGATGTCCCGCAGGCCATTGTGCCCGCCATGCCCCCCACCCTGCTTGAGGCGCACAACACCTGTGGGCAGGTCGATTTCGTCATGCACGACTAGAATCGCCGCCGGATCGATTCGATGGAACTGGGTGAGCGCCGCCACCGATCGCCCGCTGTGGTTCATGTAGGTCATCGGGCAGAGCAGGTGGGTATCCACATCGGCCGCTCGCCAGCGCCCCGCCACACCGTGAAATTTGCGCTCGGATCGAAGATCGATGCCCTCGCGCCGAGCCAGGGCCTCAATAAACCAGAACCCGGCATTGTGCCGGGTTCCGGTGTACTTGGGCCCGGGGTTACCCAGGCCGACCATCAGCTGAATCGCCGAATGACGCATGGGCGGTAATTGGGCGCCCGCGCCGACTCAGCTCTCCGCTTCGCCGGAATCGCCCTCGGACTCATCGCCGCCACCGGTGTCACCAGCATCCGACTCGCCCGCCTCTTCCTCGGTATCCTCTTCCACGGCCTTGCGCGGCGCGTGGATACTGACCAGCACAGGGTCGTGGTCCGTGTCCGGATCAAGCCCCGGGAAGACGACGCCCTCAGGCGCATGAATCTCGGACAGATGAATGGAGGAGCCCAATTCAAGCTCGGCGATATCCACGTCAATGGCCTCTGGCAGGTCATCCGGCAGACACTCAACCTCGATCTCGATGGCATCGTGATGCACCAGGCCGCCCCCCAGTTTCACGCCGACGGCGTCCTCCTGGTTGAGGTAATGGATCGGCACTGTCTGGCGCATTTTCTCGCCAGCCTTGATGCGCAGCAGGTCCATGTGCGAGACCAGTGGCTTGAACGGGTGGCGCTGCAGATCCTTGAGGATCGCCTTCTCAACGCGCTTGCCCTTGACCTTGACGTCGAGAATCTGTGAGAAAAACGTCTCCTCGCGCATCAGGCGCAGGACCTGCTCTTCATCAAACGTCAGCGATACCGGCTTCTTGCCGGCCCCGTAGAGGATGCCCGGGATCTGTTTCGCCCGACGCAGGCGGCGGCTCGCACCCTTCCCCTGGTCCTCGCGAACAGTGGCATCCAGTTTCAGTTCAACACTCATTGCGGTGATATCTCCATTATCGCCCCCGCGACCAGGGGCGGTGATACAAGTCAGTCGACAAACAACTCGCTGACCGACTCATCATTGTTCACTCGCCGCATCGTCTCGGCGAGCATTTCCGCCAGCGACAGCTGACGAATTCGGGTACACGCAGCGGCCTCGGCCGACAACGGGATGCTGTCCGTGACCACAAGCTCGTCCAGTTGACTGGTCTCGATTCGCCCGATGGCCGGCCCGGACAACACCGGGTGGGTAATATACGCGACAACCTTGCCGGCGCCACGCTCTTTGAGTGCGCTCGCGGCCTGGCACAGGGTGCCCGCGGTATCGATGATGTCATCAACGATGATGCAGGTCTTACCCTCGACATCACCAATGATGTTCATGACTTCCAGTTCATTGGCGCGTGGCCGGCGCTTATCGATAATCGCCAGGTCCGCGTTATCCAGGCGCCGGGCGACCGCGCGGGCCCGGAGCACACCACCGACATCCGGCGAGACCACAATCTTGTCCGGATGCGTCTCCCGCCAGATATCGCCCAGCAACACTGGCGAGGCGTAGACATTGTCCACGGGAATATTGAAAAAGCCCTGAATCTGGTCGGCATGCAGGTCGACGGTGACCACCCGGTTAATGCCCGCCGTGGTAATCATGTCCGCCGCCAGTTTGGCGGTGATCGGGACGCGCTGCGAGCGCGGGCGCCGGTCCTGCCGGGCATAGCCGTAGTACGGAATGACCGCCGTGATGCGCGCTGCCGACGAGCGCCGGAGCGCATCAGCAATCACCAGCAGCTCCATCAGATTGTCGTTGGTCGGCGCGCAAGTGGGCTGGATGATGAACACGTCGTGCCCGCGCACGTGCTCGTTAATCTCGACCTGGACTTCGCCATCACTAAACCCGGTCACGAGTGCATCGCCAATGCGGATTTTGAGATGGGTGGCCACGGCACGGGCCAGCTCGGGATTGGCGTTCCCCGTGAACACCATCATGCTTCCGTTTTCCATGGCAGCTGGACCCTGTTTCCCTTATTGAATGGCTGGGGCGGCAGGATTCGAACCTGCGCATGCGGGGATCAAAACCCCGTGCCTTACCGCTTGGCTACGCCCCAATTACAGATGACGCTCGGCCTCCAGGCGGTCGAGCAGCGGTGAACGATTGACGGCCTGGCAAACCCAGGCTTGGAACGTCTTGCCCACCTCCCTGGCTGCCATGCTGGCCCGCTCGCGATCATCGAACCGGGCAAACAGACAACCACCGGTCCCGGTCAATAACGTCGGGCCCCATTCCCCCAACCTATCGAGCGCCCGCGCTACCGCCGGATGTTGTCGCCGAACGACGGCTTCGCAGTCATTTCGGCCTTCACCGGCTTTAAAGCCGCGTATTGTTATATGGGCTCCATGGCGTGTCAATTTAGGGTCACAAAACACCGACCGAGTGTCCACGGAAACACCCGGGTCAACCACCACCAACCAGGGGCAATCCACCTCAACGGGCGTAAGCGATTCCCCAACACCCTCAGCCCAGGCCGCCTGCCCACCCACAAAAACCGGGACATCGGCACCCAGACGGAGCGCCACGGCAGCCAGCTCCCGTTCTGTCAGCCCACAGCGCCACAGCGCATTCAGCGCCACCAGCGTCGTCGCCGCATCAGAACTCCCGCCTCCCAGTCCACCACCGGCGGGAATGCGCTTGTCCAGCCGAATGCGAACGCCCTGACTGATCCCGCCCGCCTGCTGCAACGCCCGCGCTGCCCGCACCGTCAGATCATCGTCAAGCGCCAGGCCAGGCAGCCCGCCGTCGCGAAGAACATCGGGGACATCGAGGATTTCGAAGTCAAGCCAATCGCAGAGCGCTAGAAACTGAAACACCGTCTGCAGCGTGTGATAGCCATCCGCGCGGCGGCCGGTGATATGCAGAAATCGATTAATCTTCGCCGGCGCGGGCCAGGCTGAGGACAGCGACATCAGTTTTCGACCTGCCAGTCGCGGATGACGAGCCGCATCTGGATTGCTTCATGACGCACCTCGACGCGCGCGGGCAGCCAATACCCCGCCTGTCGGGCATAGCGGGCATAGCGGACCCGCCAACCCCCCTGATCCAGGGCGACGGCCCGGCCCTGGGCGTCCAGGCTGACCTCGCCGTCCATCCACGGCACCGGCTGTCCCCGTACCCACCAGCGCAATAGGCCCACAGGCAAGTTGTATCCGGTTACCGCGCGAACCAGCTCCGTCGGGCTGCTGGCTGTATACTGATCGCCATCCGCCGTAGTCAGCGTGACCGTGTCGGCCTGCCCCACAAGCCGTAAACGCCCCGAGCCGAGTGCGCCCCGAAGATCCAGCTGGTAGCCCTCAGTGGATTCCTCCCAGCGGAGACTGGCTGTGCCAGCCTCGTCATCGAACGCCAGCGAGGCCCGTCCGGATAAGGTCCAGGCCCCGGGTGCCTCAGGCGGCTCCCACGCCGCCACCGACAAGGACTTGGCCGCGGGGTTCGATTCAGGCGGTTGCACCGCGCAAGCCGCCAGCCACAACACCCCGAACCCAAGGACCAGCAACCGGCGCATCACGGGTCGAGCCGCTCCTGGGTTTCGCGCAACACGGGATGGTCCGGCTGGCTCTCCAGCGCCGCCTCCCACACCGAGCGCGCCTGATCCCGACGGCCAAGTACCCAAAGCACCTCACCAAGATGGGCCGCGATCTCTGGATCACTCAGCGCGCGCTCATGCGCCGTGCGCAGATACTCGAGGGCCTCTTCCGGATGACCCTGCAGAAATGCCGCCCAGCCCATGCTGTCGATAATGGCGGGGTTATCAGGCGCCAGCGCGTACGCCCGCTCGATCAGTTCAGCCCCAGCATCCAGCCGATCGGTGCGATCAATCAGCGTGTACCCCAGCGCGTTCAGCAGCCGCGGCTCGTCGGGTTGTTCATCCACGAGGGCCTCGAGTTCACTCACCGCCTGGTCGATCTGCTCCAGCATCAACCGGGTCAGGGCCCGGGCATAACGTAGGTCCGTTGATCGGGGGTGGTTTTCCAGGCCCTCATTCAATACCGCGAGGCTTTGCGCATACTCCCCGCGCTTACGCAGCATGTCGCCCTCCAGCACCCGACTCTGCACCACAAGACCCGGCTGCCCCTCGCGCATCGCCTCGAGGACGACCTCGGCCAGCGCATAGGCCTCCGTGTTAATGGCAAGGACAGCCGCCATGTTAAGCAGCCGCGGGCCACGCTCGCCGGCCTCGAAGAGACGCCGATACTGCGCCAGGGCCACCTCCGGGCGATCCTGTGCCAGCAGAAGCTCAGCGCGCAGCAATCTGGCGGGCGTCCAGTCATCACGAAGCGCGATCGCCTGATCCACGGCGTCCTGGGCAAGCCCCAGCTCATCCACCTGCATGGCCAAACGCGCGAGGGCAAGCTGGGCCGCGGGTGAAACAGGATAGGCCGCGGTCAGGCTCTGCATCACACTGACTGCGGCGCGATCCGGAAACTGACGTTGCAGCAAGGACCCGAGCCGACCGATGGCCGCTTCCCGGGCCTTCGGGTCCTCTGGCACCCCATCAACTAACGTGGCCCGCGCCTGATCGATGGCGCCCTGTTCGAGCTGCATGATGCCCAGAATCTGGTGAGCCTCGACGCTGTCGGGATCAAGGGCCTGCCAGCGCTCGGCCATCGCGAGGGCCCGATCCGGTTCGTCCACGCGCATCGCCAGCTCCGCAGCGCGGCGGGCCAGTGCCGGATCGCTGGACAGGCGTGCTGCCTCGGCATACCGCTGACTCGCGGCCGCCGGCTGGTTACGACTGAGCGCAAGCTCTGCGGCCAACACCTGGGTTGTCACCGTCTCTGGGGTTGAGACGGCTGGCGGTGTTTCCGTGGCGATGGCCGTGTCGGCCCGATCGAACAAGCGCAGGCGATCACCGTCCAACGGCGCGCAGGCGCTTAGCCCCATCAGCAGGCCGACGGCCATACCGCGGACACCGTACCGGGGCCAGCGACGGCCCCTGTTCAATTTCCAGTTAGCGAAACTGCTCATGAAGGCCTTACTATACTTGTGTTACACCCGCTCTGCCCTACAATCTCCCACGTTCCAGCCAACTGGATCCCAATGCCTGTCGTCTGTCTGGGTCTTAATCACAAATCAGCGCCCCTGGCCGTCCGGGAGCGTGTGGTCTTCTCCGCCGAGCGGCTCGATCCCGCGCTCGCGGCGCTGGCTGCGCGGCCGGGCGTGCGCGAGGCGGCGGTCGTGTCCACGTGCAACCGCACGGAGATTTATGCCGTCCTGGCCCCGGAGGCGACGCCGGCCATCCTGCGGCGCTGGCTCGAGAGTGAACAGGCGCTGGCGGGCGATGAGCTCGCAGCGCACCTCTACAGCCTCGAAGGCCGTGAGGCGATTCATCATCTCCTGCGAGTCGCCTCGGGTCTCGACTCCCTGGTGCTCGGTGAACCTCAGATCCTGGGGCAAGCCAAGCTTGCCTATCACTCGGCGGCGCGGGCCGGCCTGCTCGGTCAAATCCTGCAACGCCTTTTCCAGCACGCGTTTTCTGTCGCCAAACGCGTGCGCACCGAGACCGACATCGGCGCCCATCCGGTCTCGGTGGCCTACGCTGCGGTGACTTTGGCCCGACAAATCTTCGGCCAGCTAGAGGCTTGCCAGGGGCTGCTGATCGGTGCCGGCGAGATGATCGAACTCACAGCCCGACATTTCCATGAACAGGGCCTGCGCGGGCTGGTCGTTGCCAACCGCAGCCTGGAGCGCGCCCAGCGGGTCGCCGGATTCTGTGACGGGCACGGCATCGGTCTTGACGCACTTGAAGACCAGGTGGCCCGCGCGGATATCATCGTCGCTTGCACGGGCAGCGATACCCCCGTACTCACCCGAGAGACCCTGAAACGGGTCTTCAAAAGCCGCCGCCATCAGCCCCTGTTCATGGTGGATCTCGGCGTGCCACGCGATATTGAACCCAGCGTTGAGACACTGCCCGATGTCTACCTGTACACGGTCGACGACCTGCGGGGCGTCATCGAACAAAGCCGGCGCTCTCGGGCGGCGGCCGCGGATGACGCCGAGGCAATCATCGAAAACCAGACCGATGCCTTCATGGACTGGATGCGCACCCTGAACGCTGTGGGCGCGATCCGGCGCTACCGCCAACATGCCGAGCGCCAGCGTGACGAGGCCCTCGCCCAGGCTCGCCGCCAGCTCGCCGCCGGGCATACCCCCGAAGCGGTCATCGAGCAGCTCGGCCACCGCCTGACGCGCAAGCTACTGCACACCCCAACCATGGGGCTGCGCGAGGCCGCGCGCGAGGGCGACGCCCGAGTGATTCGGGACAGCCACCGCCTGCTCGGCCTGGATGATGACGAGGAACGCGATACCGATGAATGACAACCTGCGCCTCAAGCTCGAAAAGCTGGTCGAGCGCCACGAAGAAATTGAAGGCCTGCTCGCAGACCCCGCCGTGATCGGCGACTCCGAGCGCTTCACCCGCCTCTCCCGCGAGTACGCCCGGCTCGAACCGGTCCGCCGCAACATGGCCTTACTGGCGAGTGCTGAGGCGGACCTGGCCGCCGCCGAAGACATGCTGAACGAAGGGGATGCAGCCATGCGGGCGCTGGGCGAGGACGAGGCCAGCGACGCCCGGGCGCGCCTGAGCGAACTTGAGGCCGAACTCAAGGTGCTCATGCTGCCCGAAGATCCCAACGATGCCCGCAACACCTTTCTGGAGATCCGCGCTGGCACCGGGGGCGATGAAGCCGCCCTGTTCGCGGGTGATCTGCTGCGCATGTACCTGCGCTATGCCGAGCAACAGGGCTGGCGCACCGAGATCATCAGCGAGAGCTCCGGGGAGCAGGGCGGGTACCGGGAAGTCGTGGCCCGAATTGCCGGCGACCGCGTGTACTCGCGGCTGAAATTTGAATCCGGCGCCCACCGGGTCCAGCGGGTTCCCGCAACGGAATCCCAGGGCCGCATCCATACCTCGGCCTGCACCGTGGCCATCCTGCCCGAGGCCGCCGAGATGGACGAAATCGACATCAATACCGCCGATCTTCGCATCGATACGTTTCGAGCCTCTGGCGCCGGGGGGCAGCACATTAACAAAACGGACTCCGCTGTCCGTGTCACCCATTTGCCAACCGGTGTGGTGGTGGAGTGCCAGGACGAGCGCTCACAGCACAAGAACCGTGCCAAGGCGCTGGGGCTATTACAGGCGCGCTTGATGGATCAGCAGCGGGAGGCGGCAGCAACCGAACGCACAGAGGAACGGCGACTGCTGGTGGGGAGTGGTGATCGCTCGGAGCGCATCCGGACCTACAACTTCCCACAGGGTCGAGTGACGGACCATCGCATCAATCTGACTCTCTACAAGCTAGAGGACATCCTGATGGGACAACTTGATCAGGTGGTCGAGCCGCTTGTCAGCGAGTATCAAGCAGATCAGCTCGCTGCCCTGGCCGCCGAGAGCTAGCAAGCGCCGCAGCGCCGCCTAGGCGACACGCTGCTTTTCCTTGATCTCTTCGAGGGTCTTGCAGTCCACGCACAGGGTCGCGGTTGGCCGCGCCTCAAGCCGACGCAAACCAATTTCGACACCGCACTGATCGCAGAACCCGTAATCATCCTTGTGGATGCGCTCCATGGTCTTGTCGATCTTGCGAATCAGCTTGCGCTCGCGGTCCCGGGTACGCAGTTCCAGCGCGAACTCCTCTTCCTGAGTCGCTCGATCAGCCGGATCCGCATAGTGATTCGCGTCGTCGCGCATGTGACTGACCGTGCGCTCAACCTCATCGAGCAGCTGCTGTTTCCAGGCCTCAAGAATCGCCTGGAAATGCGCCAGCTGCGGTTCATTCATGTACTCCTCACCCTCGGCGGGCTGGTACGGTTCGATCCCTCGAACAGGCAGGGAAGCCTTGTCAGTCATCATGTACCTCCATTCGGTCGAGGACAGATTCAACCCTTCGGCGGCCGCGCGGTCAAGCCCAAAACGCGACCGTCGATCAGCCCGCCCTCGCCACCAGCGGTTGCGCCAGTCGCGTCGCCGCGTCACGGAGCACGCGCTCAGTGGTGTCCCAGTCAATGCAGCCATCCGTAATGGACACGCCATACTCCAGCTGGGACAGATCCTCGGTGAGTTTCTGCGCACCCCAGCCCAAGTGACTCTCCATCATGACCGCCACGATCGAGCGATTGCCCTCGATCACCTGATTGACCAGATTGTCCATGACCAGCGGCTGCAGGGCCGGGTCCTTGCTGGAGTTGGCATGACTGCAGTCCACCATCAGCCGTGTCGACAGGCCCGCATCATCCAGCGCCTTTTCGCACAGCGCGATGCTCACGGAGTCGTAATTCGGCTGATTACCGCCCCGCAGCACCACGTGGCCGTAGCGATTGCCGGCCGTGCGAATGACAGCGGACCGTCCATCGGCCTGAGTCACGCCCAGGAAACTGTGAGGGTTCGCTGCCGAGCGCATCGCGTTGATCGCCACATCCAGGCTGCCATCGGTACCGTTCTTGAATCCAACAGCCGTGGACAGCCCGCTGGCCATTTCCCGATGCGTCTGCGACTCGGTGGTGCGTGCCCCGATGGCCGTCCAGCTAATCAGATCGCCGAGGTACTGCGGTGTAATCGGATCCAGCGCCTCGGTCCCCGCCGGCAGGCCAATTTCCGCCAGATGCAACAGAAGCGACCGGGCACGCGTCAGCCCTTCTTCGATATCGAAGCTGTCATCCATATAAGGGTCGTTAATAAGCCCCTTCCATCCAACGGTCGTCCGCGGCTTTTCGAAGTAGACGCGCATAACGATCACCAGCTCTCCGGCCAACTCGTCGTGGAGGGCCTTCAGTCGGCTGGCATAGTCCTTTGCCGCATCGACATCATGAATCGAGCACGGCCCCACCACGACCAAAAGCCGAGGGTCATCGCCGTCCAGAATCGCCTGAACCGCTTTACGCCCCGACTCGACGGTCTTCCGCGCCTGGTCGGACAAAGGCAACCGAGACTTGAGCTCCGCCGGCGGCGGCAGGGGCTCTTGTGCTACCACGTTCAAGTTATCAATTGGCTCGTTTTCCATGGTTCACCATCTGCCTTTAACGCGCGCCATAATCGTCCTTTCATGGTAGCGGCTCGCCGATAAAATGGCTATCGAGCGGCGATATCCCGGGCGTGTCTGTTACTCTCAAGCGGGTTCAATGAAGGATGCGAAAGCCATGGCGATCGACCGCAAATTACTGGATGTCCTGTGCTGCCCTGTCACCAAACAGCCGGTCAGGGTGCTAAAGCGCACCGAACTCAAGGCGCTGAATGAGCGCATCGACGGCGGCGAGGTCCGCTATCAGGACGACAGCCCGGTCGACACCCCGCTTGAAGCGGGTTTGATTACCGCGAACGAAGAGCGGATCTACCGCGTCGATGATGGCATTCCGGTCATGCTTGAAGACCGCGCCATCAACCTGCGGGCCGCGGGACTGAAGTGACAACCCCGCCAACACTGGCGGAGGCACGGCGCCGCGCCGGACAAGAGCTGGCCCCGGTGAGTGCTAGCCCGGCCCTCGACGCAGAATGTCTGCTGGCTTGTGCCACGGGCCTGGCTCGGACGCGATTCCGCGCCCACCCCGAAGAAGTGCTAAAAGCGCCCGCCTGGGCCCGTTTCCAGCACCTGGTTGAGCGGCGTCTGTCCGGCGAGCCAGTGGCGCATCTCACCGGCCACCGCGGTTTCATGGATTTCGAGCTTCGGGTGGGCCCGGCGGTGCTCATCCCTCGACCGGAGACCGAACATCTGGTCGAGGCCGCTCTGGAGCGATCTGCCGCGTCGGTGCTTGACCTGGGGTGTGGCAGCGGCTGCGTGGCCATTGCGCTGGCCCGCGCGTGGCCAGAGGCCGACATCGATGCAGTCGATGTCAGTGAGACTGCCCTCTCGGTGGCCCGAGCGAACGCCCGGGAACTCGGAGCGGATCAGATCCGATTTCATGCCGGTGACTGGTATGCCCCCGTGAGCCGTCAGCGTTACAGCCTAATTGTCTCCAACCCGCCTTATATTGGGGCAGATGAGGCAGAACCGGACACCGGCGATCTTCGCTTCGAACCCCGGCAGGCTCTGATCGCTGGCCCCACCGGCCTGGAGGCGATCCGCATCGTCATTCAGGGCGCGCCAGCGCAGCTTCATCCTGGCGGACAACTCTGGCTTGAGCACGGATACCGCCAGGGCCCGTCGGTTCGTGAGGAACTCGCCGCGGCAGGCTTTACCGCCATTGAGACACGACACGATCTGGCGGGCCACGAGCGCATCAGCGGCGGCAGACTCGAGGCAAGCTGATGAACGACGCGGAACTGCTGCGCTACAGCCGGCAGATCATGGTGCCGGGCCTGGATATCGACGGCCAAGCGCGTTTGCTGGCCTCCCGCGTTCTGATCGTCGGGCTTGGGGGCCTCGGCTCACCCGCCGCGCTGTATCTCGCCGCCGCTGGTGTGGGCCATCTCGTACTCGCCGACTTCGACCGCGTGGAAATCACCAACCTGCAACGCCAGATCCTGCATGGCAGCGCGGATGTCGGCCGGCTCAAAACCGAATCCGCCACCGACCGCCTGCATGCCTTGAATCCGGACACCACGATCACCCGGCTCGATACCCCGATGGACGCCGAACAGCTGAGTGAATGGACGGCGAAGGTCGATCTGGTCGTGGATGGCAGCGACAACTTCGCCACCCGGTTTGCCGTCAATGCCGCCTGTGTCGCTGCCCGCCGCCCACTCGTCTCCGGCGCCGTCATCGGGATGGACGGACAGCTCGCGGTCTTCCGTCCCGATGCGGATGGCCCCTGTTACCGCTGTGTCTATGCCGATACCGGGGAGGAGGCGCAAAGCTGCAGCGAAACCGGTGTACTCGGCCCGCTCCCGGGCGTCATTGGCAGCCTCCAGGCCGTGGAGGTCATCAAGGTATTGACCGGCCTTGGCACGCCCTTAAACGGGCGTTTGCTGATTATGGATGCACTGGGTCAGAACTGGCGCCGCCTTGATTTGCGTCGTGATCCGGACTGCCCGGTCTGTGGCCAAGGGGGTTAGTGGGCCTGATCACTCGCCGGTGAGCGCGCCGCCGCCGGGGTAAAAAGCGCCTCAATGTCGACGGCATCGAACCGATAGGGTTCGTTGCAGAAGTCGCAATGCACCTCGACTTGGCCCTGTTCCTCGAGCGTATCGCGCATTTCCGCCTCGCCAAGGCCCTGCAGCATCGAGGCGACGCGCGCCCGCGAACACCGACAGTGAAACCGCAACGGCATCGGGTCGAAAAGGCGGATATCTTCCTCATGAAACAGTCGCCGAATGATTTCACCCGGCGCCAGCTCACGAAGCTCGCCCCCCGTCACCGTTGCCGCAAGATGCCCGGCCCGCTCCCACGCATCGGGGTCGGCTGCCTCACTCTGTGCGGGCAGACGCTGGATGAGCATGCCGGCGGCATGCGGCTGCTCGGCGGAGAGCCACACCCGCGTCGGCAGTTGCTCTGACTCACTGAAATAATGCTCCAGCGCGGCCGCCAGACTTCCGCCCGCCAGGTCCACCACGCCCTGATAGCGCTCGCCCGCTGATTCGGGCTCGATGGTGATCGCCAGTGTCCCGTCGCGGGCCTGCGCCTCAAGGCCACCGGATTCCGGCACTGCCTCGCGCGTCCGAGCCATCGCCCGCAAGCCGCCGCTGGTGCCGGCCTGCACCAAAAGTAACGACAGGGGACCACTCGACTGCAACTGCAGCGAGAGGTGGCACGGGTATTTCATGGTGGCGGCCAACAGCGCCGTCGCAGCCAGACCCTCGCCGATCAGGCGCTGGACAGCCGGCGAGTGGTCGGTGCGACCAACGATTTCGGTAAACGTCTCGTCCAGCTGCACGACCTCGCCCCGAATATCCGCATGCTCGAAGAGGAACCGATGCAGGCGATCTGACATAAGGCGTTAACCGTCCAGGCGCTGTTTTAGGATTTCATTGACTTGCTGGGGATTCGCCTTGCCGCCGCAGGCCTTCATGACCTGACCCACGAAAAAGCCCATCAATTTGGTCTTGCCCGCCCGGTACTGCTCGAGTTGCTCGGGGTTAGCCGCAATGGCCTCATCAACCAGCGCCTCAATCGCGCTCGAGTCGGTGACCTGCTCGAGACCGCGATCGGCAATCACGGCGTCGGCATCGCCCTCGCCCTGCCACATGGCCTCGAAGACCTCTTTGGCGATCTTGCCCGAGATGGTGTCATCCAGGATTCGTCGCAGCAGATTAGCCAGCGCCTCGGCGTCTACTGGCGTTTCACCAATCTCGAGCCCCTCGCGGTTGAGCGCCCCTGAGAGCTCGCCCATCACCCAGTTAGCAGCCAGTTTGGCGTCGCTGCAACGCCCGGCAACCGCCTCGAAATAATCCGCCAAATCCCGGCTGGCCGTTAAATTGGCGGCGTCGTAATCAGAGAGGCCATAATCGGCCACGAAGCGGTTGCGCTTGGCGTCAGGCAGCTCAGGCAGCTCGTCGCGAACCTCATCGATGAGTGCCGGGGTGATCTCGAGCGGCAGCAAGTCCGGGTCGGGGAAATAGCGATAATCGTTGGCCTCTTCCTTGCCCCGCATCGCCCGCGTTTCCCCACGGTCTGAATCAAACAGCCGAGTCTCCTGGGTGATGGTGCCGCCGTCCTCGAGCACCTCGATTTGGCGCTCAATCTCGTAGTTGATCGCCCGCTCCACAAAGCGGAACGAGTTCAGGTTCTTGATTTCCGCTCGGGTGCCAAACGCAAGCTGACCGACGGGCCGCACCGAGACGTTGGCGTCACAGCGAAAGCTGCCTTCCTGCATGTTGCCATCACAGATCCCGAGATAGCGGACGAGCGAGTGCATCTTCTTCATGTACGCCACCGCTTCCTTGGCGGTCCGCAGATCCGGCTCGGAGACGATCTCGAGCAGCGGGGTGCCCGCCCGATTCAGATCGATGCCACTCATCGCGCCGAAGCCTTCATGCAGGCTCTTGCCCGCGTCCTCCTCCAGATGGGCCCGAGTGACGCCGATGCGCTTGCGCTCGCCGTCGTCGAGATCAATGTCCAGATGGCCCGTGCCCACCACGGGGATCTCATATTGGGAGATCTGATAGCCCTTGGGCAGATCCGGGTAAAAGTAATTTTTTCGGGCAAAGACCGAGCGTCCGGCCACCGTGGCATCCAGCGCCAGCCCAAGGCGAATTGCGAAACGCACCGCCCGTTCGTTGAGCACGGGCAGAACGCCTGGCATGCCCAGGTCGATCGCGCAGGCCTGGGTATTGGCCTGCGCCCCGTACGCCGTCGAGGCACCCGAGAAAATCTTCGTGTTCGTGGCAAGCTGCGCGTGCAGCTCGAGGCCGATAACCGCTTCCCACTGCATGACGCCGCTAACTCCCTGACGCCGGCCGGCGGGTATGCCAGTCCGTGCGCTGCTGAAATCCGTGGGCGGCCCCGAGCAGCCGTCCCTCATCGAAATGATTGCCGATCAACTGCAGGCCCACCGGACGACCGCCCCCGAAGCCCGCCGGGATCGAGAGCGCCGGCAGGCCCGCCAGATTGGTAGCAATCGTGAAAATGTCCGAAAGATACATCTGCACCGGATCATCCGCCTTTGCGCCCAGTGCAAACGCGGTCGAGGGCGCCGTTGGCCCGGCAATCACGTCGACCGTCTCGAACGCCCGCGTAAAGTCATCGCGAATCATTCGCCGAACCTGCTGCGCCTTGAGGTAGTAGGCGTCGTAATAGCCCGCGGACAGGGCATACGTACCCACCATGATCCGCCGTTTCACCTCCTCGCCAAAGCCCTCGCCCCGGCTGCGCTTGTACAGATCTTCGAGATCGACCGGATCGGCACAGCGATGGCCGTAGCGCACGCCATCAAACCGCGACAAGTTGGAGGAGGCCTCGGCCGGGGCAATCACGTAATACACCGGCACCGCGAGGCTCGTGTTCGGCAGGGAGATCTCGCGGACCTCTGCCCCCGCGTCACGGAACACCGCAACGGCCTCTTCAACGGCGCGGGAGACCTCGCTATCGACTCCCTCGGCCTCGAAATACTCCTTGGGCAGCCCGACGCGCAGTCCTTTTAGATCCTGGCCCGCCAGGGCGGCGCGGTAATCCGGGACCGGTTGATCCACGCAGGTGGAATCCCGCGGATCAAAACCGGCCATGGCCGAGAGCAACAGCGCCATGTCCTCCGCCGTCGTGGCCATCGGCCCGGCCTGATCCAGGCTCGAGGCGAAGGCAATCATCCCGTAGCGCGAGACCCGCCCATAGGTGGGTTTGAGCCCGCAGGTACCTGTCAGCGCTGCCGGCTGACGAATCGAGCCGCCCGTATCCGTGCCCGTGGCGGCCGGCACCAGTCGGGCAGCCACCGCCGCCGCGGATCCGCCGGATGACCCACCTGGCACCGTGGTGGTGTCCCACGGATTGCGAACTGCGCCATACCAGCTTGTTTCGTTGGACGAGCCCATGGCGAACTCATCCATGTTGGTCTTGCCCACCATGACCGCGCCCGCCTCACGCAGGCGCTCCACCACATGGGCGTCGTAAGGGGGCACGAAGTTGTCCAGCATCTGGCTGCCGCAACTGGTGCGCACCCCCTCGGTGCAGAAGATGTCCTTATGGGCGATGGGGATGCCGGTCAACGGGCCCGCATCGCCCCGCGCCCGCGCCGCATCGGCAGCGCGTGCCTCGGCCAGCGCAGCCTCCGGCGTCACGGAGATGAACGCGTTGAGTGAGGCCGTCTGCTCGATGGCTTCGAGTACAGCGCTCGTGAGCTCAACGCTCGAGAGCGCACCCTGCTCGAGCAGTGCCCCGAGTTCGGCAATGGTCCGATCGTGCATGGTCTGTCAGATCCTGGCTGGATCCCGGCGGTAACCGGGTTATTCGATAACGCGAGGCACCAGATAGTGCCCATCGGCTGTCGCCGGGGCGATGTTCTGAAAACGCTCGCGGTCGTTTGGCTCGGTGACCTCATCCGCGCGCAGTCGCTGGGTCATCTCCAGCGGATGCGCCAGCGGGTCTACACCCGTCGTATCGACCGCCGAGAGGCGCTCGACAAAGGCGAGGATATCGCTGAGATTGCGCGCATGCGCCTCGCTGTCTGCCTCGTCGACAGCCAGTCGGGCAAGGTGGGCGATCTGCGCCACTTCATCGGCATCAAGCGACATGGACGGAGTCTCCGGAAAACCGCAACACAAGGCGCTAAAAGTAGCATACAAGCCTGCTTGCCCAAACCCCCACCGATTGATAGATTACGTCATCTTTTTCATACGCTGGACCGCTTCATGTTCAAGGGCATACGGGGAGTTTTCTCCAACGATCTTTCAATTGACCTCGGCACCGCGAATACCCTTATCTATTCCCGCGGCCAGGATGTTCTTCTCGACGAGCCCTCGGTGGTGGCGATCCGACAGGATCGCGATGGCGGTCCGAAAACCATCGCCGCCGTGGGCCGTGATGCCAAGGTCATGCTCGGCCGCACGCCGGGCACAATCAAAGCCATTCGGCCGCTGAAGGACGGCGTGATCGCCGACTTCACCATCACCGAGAAGATGCTTCAGTACTTTATTAAAAAGGTCCATGAAGCGAGATTCTTCCGGCCGAGCCCGCGGGTGCTGGTCTGCGTGCCCTGTGGGTCCACCCAGGTTGAGCGCCGCGCCATTCGCGAGTCCGCCGCCGGGGCGGGCGCCCGCGAGGTCTATCTGATCGAAGAGCCCATGGCCGCTGCCATCGGCGCGGACATGCCAGTGGGTGAGGCCCGCGGATCGATGGTGCTCGACATCGGGGGTGGCACCTCAGAGGTCGCAGTGCTCTCCTTGAATGGCATCGTTTACTCGGCATCCGTGCGCATTGGTGGCGATCGTTTTGACGAGGCCATCGTAAACTACGTGCGCCGCAACTACGGCATCCTGATTGGTGAGGCTACCGCCGAGCGCATCAAGCACGAAATCGGCCAGGCCTTTCCCGGAAGCGAAGTCCGCGAAATGGAAATCAAGGGCCGCAATCTGGCGCAGGGGATTCCGCGGAGTTTCACACTCAACAGCAACGAAATGCTCGAGGCGCTCCAGGAGCCGCTTTCCGGCATCGTGGGTGCCGTTAAGACGGCGCTTGAGCAGACACCACCGGAGCTCGGGGCGGACGTCGCCGAGCGCGGGATTGTGCTGACGGGCGGCGGCGCCCTGTTGCGCAACCTCGATCGCCTGCTGATGGAAGAAACCGGCCTGCCGGTCGTGGTCGCCGAAGACCCGCTCACCTGCGTCGCCCGCGGCGGCGGTCGGGCGCTAGAGCTGATGGACGAAAAGGGCACCGACCTCTTCACGAGCGAGTAATCCAGCGCTAGCCTGCAAGGAGAGCACGCGGAACGGGAGGATCCCCTACCATCAAGCCCCTATTCCTACAGGGCCCATCCCTCACCGCCCGGCTGATATTACTGCTGCTGATCTCCGTTGCACTGATGACCGTGGATCACCGGCAGGGGCTGCTAGAGCCCGTTCGGCAGGTCATCTCGACCGCGGTGCACCCGATCCGCCTGGTCGCGAGTCTGCCGACGACACTGCTGGACACGGCAAGCACGCAATTAACCAGCCGACGCGAGCTACTCGCGGAAAACGCCCGGCTGCAAGAGAAGCAAACCCGGGTCGAAGCGCGACTCCAACGCCTCGATGCGCTCGAGGCGGAAAATATCCGTCTCCGCACGCTGCTGGACTCCTCTTACGACTTGGAACGGCCGGTTCTGATCGCCGACCTCATCGAGGTCGATCTCGATCCGTTCAGCCATCTCATCGAGATCGACAAAGGCCTGCAGGACGATGTCTATGTTGGCCAACCAGTGATCGATGGCAATGGCGTTATCGGCCAGGTTGACCGCATCGCCCCGCTGAGTGCGACCGTCCGGCTCATCAGTGACCCAAGTCATGGCCTCCCGGTTCAAGTCAACCGCAACGGCTTGCGCAGCGTGGCATTCGGCACCGGGCGGCTCGACACGCTGACGATTCGCACTTTGCCCAACAATGCCGATATCCGCGCCGATGATCTGATCGTCACCTCCGGGCTCGGGGGGCGCTTTCCGTCCGGCTATCCGGTTGCCCGGGTCAAAAGCGCCCAAACGGATCCAGGTGAGCCCTTCTCGCGCATCGAGCTCGAGCCGCTGGGGGCCCTTGACCGGATTCAGGAAGTCCTGCTGATCGAACGGGAACAGACACCGGAGGGCACAGCGGATGAGTGAACCCCGGCCTCGCGGCATTGGGCTGATCGCGGTGACCATCATCGTTGGCCTGCTTCTCGACCTTATCCCCCTACCAAGGGCAATTGAGGCCTTCTGGCCACCCTGGGCCCTGCTGGTGCTCGTTTACTGGAGCCTGGCGATGCCCTCCCGGGTCGGCGTGGGCGTGGCCTGGATTGTCGGGCTGGTACAGGACGTGCTGCAGGGGACGCTGCTGGGCGCACACGCCATCGCCTTCGCCCTTGCCGCTTACCTCACGATCCAGGTGTATCAGCGCATGCGCGCCGTGCCCATTTGGCAGCAGGCGATTACGGTCCTGATGCTGCTGTTGATCGTGCGCCTGATCCTGCTCTGGGTTCGCGAACTCATGGGCGCGGGGGGGTTGAGCTGGCAGTTCTGGATGCCGGCGGTGACGGGCACCATCGCCTGGCCTTTGGTATTTTTCGTTCTTCGCTCGCTTCGCCGCCGCTATCAGGTGAGCTGACATGAGTCTGGATATGCTGCGAGACAAGGCGGGAGAGCGGCGCGTCGTGCGCAGCCGCCTGGCCGTCGTCAGCGTCATCCTGGTCCTGGTCTTCGGCGCGATCCTGGGCCGTGTCGCCTATCTCCAGATTGTGGAGCACGAGCAGCTCACCAAACGATCACAGGACAACCGCATTCGCCTGGCCCCTGTCGATGCTACGCGCGGCCTTATTCTGGACCGATCCGGGCAGACCCTCGCCGAGAATCGACCAGCATTCAGCTTAACGATTGTCCCCGAGCAGGTGGCCGACATGGACGCCCTGCTGAGTGAACTGGATGCGCTGATCGACATCTCCGAGGCCGAACGCGCCGCGTTCGCCGAGGCGCGCGCCCGCTCGCGAAGCTTTCAGGAAATCCCTTTACGCCTGCAACTCAGTGAAGAGACCGTCGCCGAGCTCGCTATCAACCGGCACCGCTTCCCCGGCGTGGAGGTTCGCCCACGGCTTGCCCGACACTATCCGTACGGGCAGGTCGGCGCCCACGTGGTCGGCTATGTGGGGCGCATCAACGAACGCGAACTGCGCCAGGGCGATCCGAACCAGTATCGCAGCACCAGCCTGACGGGTAAGGCAGGGATTGAGCGATTCTATGAGCCGCGACTGCAGGGCAAACTCGGAATCGAGCACATCGAAACCAACGCCCTCGGCCGGTCCATTGCCACGTTGGAGCGCCGGCCACCCACGCCTGGCGAAGACATCCAGCTCACGCTCGATATCGAGCTCCAGCGTCTCGCCGAGGAGACGCTAGGGGATTACCGCGGTGCCATTGTGGCCCTCGACCCTCGCGACGGTTCGATACTGGCCCTGGCCAGCCGCCCCCGTTTCGATCCGAACGCCCTGTCCCGAGGGATCGACCAGGACACGCTTGACGCCCTGAACCGGGATGTTACGCAACCCCTTTTCAACCGGGCCATTGCCGGGCGCTATCCGCCCGGCTCTGTTGTGAAGCCATTTCTGGGCCTCGCGGGGGCGGCAGGTGGCCATATCAACCCAAACGAAACCCTCTATTGCAATGGCACCTTCCAGCTGCCCAATGTCTCGCGCGTCTGGCGAGACTGGAAGCCCGAGGGCCATGGTCATGTCGATCTCACTCAATCTGTTGCCCAATCCTGCGATATTTACTTCTACGAACTCGCCAACGACATGGGCATTAATGCGATGCATGAGTGGATGAGCCGCTTTGGCTATGGTCAGGCCACGGGCATCGATCTGCCCGGTGAACGCGCGGGCGTCATGCCCTCGCGGGCGTGGAAGCGAGAGACGCGGGGAGAACCGTGGTACACCGGCGAGACCATCAACACCGGGATTGGGCAGGGCTTTACCCTTGCCACGCCCATCCAGATGGCAACCTCCACGGCGCTGATCGCCAACCGTGGTCGGCCGATCCGCCCGCAACTCCTTGCCGACCGCGAGGCCTTATCCCTCGGCCCGACAATCGAGCCAGTTGAACTGGCTGACGAAGCGTACTGGCAGCACGCCTGGAACGGTATGATCGAGACCGTACACGGACGCCGAGGCACCGCCCGCCGCCTCGGTGCGGATCTCGACTTCCGCATGGCCGGCAAGACCGGCACCGCACAGGTGGTCGGTATTGCACAGGATGAGGAATACGACGAGGAAACTCTCGATGCCCGTTTTCATGACCATGCGCTGTTTACCGCGTTTGCCCCAGTGAAGGACCCGCGCATCGCCGTCGCCGTGGTTGTTGAGAACGGCGGCAGTGGCAGTCAGACGGCAGCCCCAATGGCCAAAACGGTGATTGAAGCGTGGCTGAGTCGAACCGATGGATAACCTGAACTGGTCCACCCTCAACGTGAACGAAGCGGCCCGCCGCGCCTCGGGCGGTCTTCTACAGCGCATCCTGCGCCTGGACGGGCTGTTGGTGGGGCTTTTGCTGCTGAATGCCGCTTTAGGCCTGCTCGTGCTCTACAGCGCATTCGGTGGGCAAATCGAGCCGATCCAGAGCCATCTGCTGCGCCTGGGCGTGGGCTTTGTTCTCATGATGCTCATTGCGCAGATTCCGCCCTGGCGCCTGGCGCCCATGGCGCCCTGGCTTTTCGGCATCGGCGCCGTGATGCTGGTGGCTGTTCTGCTCATCGGCGAATTGGGCGGCGGTGCGCGGCGTTGGCTTGATCTGGGGGTTGTTGGCTTCCAGCCCGCCGAGCTCATGAAAGTCGCGCTACCGATGATGCTGGCGTGGTTCCTTGCCCAGCGGCCCCTGCCAGCGAGCTTTAACCAGACCTTGCTCGCCCTTGGCATCATCGTCCTGCCCGTGGCCATGATCGGCGTCCAGCCTGATCTGGGCACCGCCATTCTGGTGGGCACGGCGGGCATGGCTGTGTTGTTTCTTGCTGGTGTGGCCTGGCGGCTCATCGTGACGCTGGGCACACTGGCGCTGGCCGCCGTGCCGGTGCTGTGGATCTTTGGCATGCAGGACTATCAGCGCAATCGCGTCCTCACCTTTCTCGATCCCGAGCGCGACCCGCTTGGCGCTGGCTACAACATCATCCAGGCGCAGATCGCCATCGGCTCCGGCGGGGTGTTTGGCAAGGGCTGGATGAATGGCACGCAGGCCCATCTCGACTTCATCCCTGAGCAGCACACCGATTTCGTCTTCGCCGTCCTTGCCGAAGAACTGGGACTGTTGGGCGTTATCATCCTGCTCAGCCTGTACGGAATGATCATCGCCCGGTCGCTCTGGATCGCTCGAGAGGCCCAGGACAATTTCTCACGGCTACTGGCCGGCGCGCTGGCGCTGACATTTTTCATCTACTGCTCGATCAACATGGGCATGGTCGCAGGCCTATTGCCCGTTGTCGGCCTCCCGCTGCCCCTCGTGAGCTATGGCGGCTCGTCTATGGTGACGCTTCTCGCCGGCTTCGGTATTCTCATGTCCATTCATTCCCATCGCCGCATGTGGTCAGCGTGAACATCATCAACATCTCGTCCTGGCGCCCCGCGCTTGTCCTCGTCACCCTCGCACTGGCGGGCTGCGCCAGTTTCGCGGGTGATGACCCCGGTGATCCGGCCGCCATGCGAGCCTTCGCCCAGACCATGGCCGATCGCCACGGCATGGATGCCGCCGCCATTGAGACCCTCTTGCTTGATGAGGCCGAGCATCAGCAGGGCATCATCGATGCCATCAGCGATCCCGCCGAAGCGCTGCCCTGGTATCGTTATCGCCCGATTTTTCTGACCGACGAGCGCATTGAAGCGGGCCTCGATTACTGGGACACCCATGCCGAGATACTGGACCAGGTCGAGGCCACCTACGGCGTGCCGCCCCACATCGTCGTCGCAATCATCGGCGTGGAGACGCGATACGGTCGCTACCGTGGCCGGCACCGCGTCCTTGACGCACTGCGCACCCTCGCCTTCGCCTACCCGCCCCGCGCCGATTTCTTCCGCAGCGAGCTCGAAGCGTTTTTGTTGCTCGCCGATGAAGAACGCTTTGACCCCACGGCGCCGCTTGGCTCATACGCCGGCGCCATGGGCGTTCCGCAGTTCATCAGTAGCAGCTATCGCGCCTATGCGGTTGATTTTGACGGCAACGGTCGCCGCGATCTGTTCTCGGAGCCGGCCGATGCCATGGGCAGTGTCGGAAATTACTTTGCCCGCCATGGCTGGGAAGCCGGTGCACCCATCGCCACCCGGGCCGAGGTCACGGGGAACCGCTGGTCCGAGTATCAGCGGGATGATCTGAAACCCGTCGACACGGTTGCCGAGCTTGAAGCGGCGGGAATCACACCCCGGGCGCCCCTGAGCGGGGCGCAGCCCGCTCGACTGCTCGAGCTCGAGACCGAGACAGGTCAGGCGCACTGGATCACCCTGAACAATTTCTACGTCATTACCCGCTACAACCACAGCCCGCTGTATGCGATGGCTGTCCTGCAACTGGGCGAAGCCATGCGGGAGGCCCGGTGATCCGCCGCATCGAAGCCATCGGTGGCGTCCTCCTCGTGCTGTTTCTGGCCGGCTGTAGCGGCATGGGGCCAGCACCGGGGGATGGTCCGGGCCGAGTCATCGACAACCCCCAGGCCATCCCGGATGCCATACCCAGAAACGCACCGCCCAGCCGCTACGGCAACCCCGATACCTACGAGGTCTTCGGCGAGACCTATCGGGTTATGCGCACCGCGGATGGCCATCGCGAACGTGGCATCGCCTCCTGGTATGGCAGCAAGTTTCATGGCCGCCGCACCTCGAGTGGCGAGCCGTATGACATGTACACGATGACCGCTGCCCACCGCAGTCTGCCGCTGCCCACCTGGGTAGAGGTCCGGCATCTTGGCAACGATCGCCGCATCGTGGTCAAGGTTAACGACCGCGGACCGTTTGCGGATAACCGCATCATCGATCTGTCGTATGCCGCTGCCGCCAAGCTCGGCATGCTCGGCACCGGTACCGCCCCCGTCGAGATCCGGACGGTTACGCCTGAAGGGCCCGAGGAGTCGGTGGTCGAAGCGGCCAACACGACGGCCCCGGGCGAATCAGCACCCAGTGATGATCCGGGCTACTGGCTGCAGGTAGCGGCGTTTGGCGAGCGACAAAACGCCGAACAACTCATGCGCGAGCTGGCGGCCGCGGGCGTTCGTCACCCGGCGCGGATTGAGTCGGGGGACGATGGACTGCATCGCGTCCGTCTGGGCCCGCTCGACAATGCCGAAGCCGTGGATGATGCCAGTCAGGCCTTAAAGACTGCCAATTTCGACCCGGGTCATGTCATTATTCCGGACTAATCAAATCACCGTACTCAGCGAGTCGTACATCATGCCCAGAACCCTTCCTCTTGCCCTGTCGGCGCTACTGATTCTGTGCCTCAGCCCCGCGGTGATGGCGCAGACGCAGCCAATCCCCGTGCCGTCTCCGCCGAGTGTCGGTGCCAACGGCTATGTGCTGCTCGACTTTCACACCAACAAGGTGCTCGCTGAGCGCAACAGCGACACGCGGCTTGACCCCGCCAGCCTGACGAAGGTGATGACCGCCTTTGTTGTCTTCAGCGAGCTGAAGGCTGGCAATCTGCAGCTGACTGACCCGGTTCAGATCAGTGAAAATGCCTGGCGGGCCAAGGGCTCGCGAATGTTCATCGAGGTGGGCAGCCAGATCAGCGTAGAAAACCTGCTGCGCGGCATGATCGTGCAGTCGGGTAATGACGCGAGCATTGCGCTGGCCGAGCATATCGCGGGCAGCGAGCAGACGTTTGCTGCGCTCATGAATCAATATGCTGACGAGCTCGGCATGGCCAACACCCAGTACACTAACGCCGCTGGCCTCCCGGAGGATGATCACTACTCCACGGCAGCCGATACGGCTCGGCTTGTCCGCGCGCTGATTAACCGCTTTCCCGAGTATTACGGCTACTACTCCGAGCGCTCTTTCGTGTGGAACGACATCGAGCAGTTCAACCGCAACCGCATGCTCTGGCAGGACGACAGCGTCGACGGCGTCAAAACCGGCTACACCGAAAGCGCCGGCTATTGTCTGGCGACCTCCGCCGAGCGCGACGGCATGCGACTGATCTCGGTGGTCATGGGCACCGACAGCGCCGCAGCCCGGGTCCAGGCCAGCAAATCCCTGCTCAACTTCGGCTACCGGTTCTACGAAACTCGCCGGCTCTACGCCGCCGACGACGTCATTGAAGAAACCCGGGTCTGGAAAGGTGAGCGTGAGCAGCTACCGCTTGGCCTGGCGGACGCCCTTCACATCACCGTTCCCTCACGGGCCTACGACCGAGTCGAGGCCAGCCTGGAAGTGGACCAGCCCATCCAGGCACCGATCGAGGCGGGCACCGTGCTGGGGCGCTTGACGATCTCACTGGATGGCGAATCCCTCGCTAGCCGGGATGTGGTCGCCCTCGAACCGGTGACTCAGGCGGGATTGGTCGGCCGACTGGTCGACAGCGTGAAACTATGGCTGAACTAAACGACGGTGAGCACGGGCTGACCTTCCCTTGCGAGTTCCCCATCAAGGCGATGGGGCCAGCGACCAGCGAGCTGACAGAGGCTGTCTGGCACATCGTGTCCCGCCACGCGCCACAGACGTCCGAGGACCGGTTGCGAACCAGTCAAAGCCGCGGTGGGCGCTA
Source organism: Spiribacter salinus M19-40 (assembly GCF_000319575.2). Lineage (NCBI taxonomy): Bacteria > Pseudomonadati > Pseudomonadota > Gammaproteobacteria > Chromatiales > Ectothiorhodospiraceae > Spiribacter > Spiribacter salinus. The sequence continues at coordinate 1,466,974 of NC_021291.1, forward strand.
TGTCTCGGTCACCGTCACCATCACCGCAGAGAGTCGCGCCCAGCTTGATACGATTTACGCTGAGCTGAGCGCGCATGACCAGGTGCTGGCCACCCTGTGAGCCCCGCTGAACCCTGCGTTCGGGATCTTGGCCTGGCCGACTACGAAATCACCTGGTCGGCCATGCGCCGCTTCACTGATGACCGGGGCCCGGACACCCGGGACGAAATCTGGCGGGTGGAACACCCCCCCGTGTTCACCCTCGGCCAGGCAGGGCGTCAGGAACACGTCCTGGATGCTGGCACGATCCCGCTGGTCCAAACCGATCGGGGCGGACAGGTCACCTACCACGGTCCAGGCCAAGCGGTCATTTATCCACTGCTGGATCTTCGCCGCCACGGGCTCGGGCCACGGCGACTGGTGAGCTTGCTCGAGTCGACGGTCGTCGACTGGCTGGCCACGATGGGCATTGACGCCGCCCCTCGGGCTGACGCGCCCGGTGTCTACGTTGGGCCAGCGAAGATTGCGGCACTGGGCCTGCGCATTCGACGCGGTTTCAGCTATCACGGGCTGGCGGTGAATGTCGCCATGGACCTAACGCCCTACCAGCGCATTAATCCCTGCGGACATGCTGAACTGCCAGTGACCGATCTGGCCCGTCTTGGCGTTGAGCGCTCACTGGATACCGCCTTCGCCGAACTTACTCATCAGCTGCTGAAGGGACTTGGCCGGCGCTAAGCCAGCCATCCAGCCGCGCAAGCCGCGCTGGCGTGCCGATATCAAACCACGCGCCTGTATGCTGCACCCCGGTCAGCTGACGGCGGTCGGCTGCGCGCTTTAACAGCGGACCGAGCGGTGCATGGGCCGTGCGCTGTCCAGCAAACAAATCCGGGCGGTAGCAGCCGATGCCCGCAAAGGTCAGTCGTTGCCCACTGCCCTCGGTCCGTACCGACGACGCCGCATCCAGATGGAAATCACCGTGCGGGTGATGACTCGGGTTTTCCACCAGCACGAGCTTCGCCAAGCCCTCGGGGGCCGATGACAAAGTCCGAAAATCAAAATCCGACCACACATCGCCGTTCACCACCCAGAACGGGTGTGGCCCCAGCCATGGCAACGCACGAATGATGCCGCCGGCGGTCTCCAGCGCCTGATCGCCCTCGTCGGAGATCAGGACCTCAAGCCCCCACGCCGAGCCATCCCCGACAAAGTCCCGAATACGCTGACCCAGCCAGGCCACGTTGATCACGACGCGACGGCAGCCGGCATCCGCCAACCGGGCCAGATGCCAGTCAAGCAGCGTCCGCCCGCCCACCGTCAGCAAGGGTTTGGGACAGTGATCGGTAAGCGGGCGCATGCGCTCGCCGCGCCCAGCCGCCAAAATCATGGCATTCATGCGCGCGCCGCCTTGACGGGCAACGCATCCAGCATGGCCCGTAGCCCGGCATAAGCGGGGTACGGGGCAAGCTCGCGCGCCAAATAGGCGAGAAAGCGGGGGGCATCATCGAGGTAACTCGGTTTGTCATCGCGATAGGCCAGCCGCGCAAAGATGCCCAACACCTTGAGGTGCCGCTGCGCACCCATCAGATCGATGGCCTCATCAAGTGGATCAGGCAGTGCAATGCCGGCCGCGCGCGCAGCGGCTTCATAACGCGCAATAAACGCCCTTTCAGCCGCCGGTGGGAAGTCGAAAAAGGCATCGCGCAACAAACTCACCAGGTCATAAGTGACCGGCCCCACCAGGGCATCCTGAAAGTCGATTACCCCGGGATTAGGCTGACTGACCAACAGATTACGGGCCATAAAGTCACGATGCACCGCCACTTGGGGTTGATTCGTGGCCGCCAGGATCAAGCCCTCGCAAGCAGATCGCCATTCGGCCCACCACTGTGTATCGGGCTCGAGCCCAAGATGCTGCCTGACATACCAGGTTGGAAAGAGATCCAGCTCCGCCTGCAGCCGGTCCGCGTCGTAAGCCGGCAACACAGCCGGCGCCGTGGCGGCCTGCCAGCGCACCAGCGCCACCAGGGCATCATCCAGCAGCGGCTCTGCGGGCTCGCCACGACGCAACGCCGCCAGATAATCCGTACCACCCAGATCCTCGATCACCATCACCCCGGCCTGCGCATCGGCCCGGTCCACCGCTGGCACATGGACACCGGCCGCCTCCATTAAGCGGCGGACGCGCAGATAGGCCTCGCACACGGCCACCTGGTCGGGCGCATCCATCACCACGCGACCGCCGGCCGGCGTCTGCAGGCGGAAATATCGCCGGGCGCTGGCGTCCGCACCCAAGGCGACCAGACTCGCGGGGTCGAAGCCGTTTTCGATCAGCCAGTTGGCGACAAAGCGCTGTCTTGCATCCTCAACCATGACTTTTCCCCGCACCCCCGGTGCCCCAACGTGCTCCCATAGGGTAACCTTTCCGCGATTAGGCTTCTGCGCCCAGACAGGGAGTTCCGATCATACCGCCGAGATTGCTCAAGCTCGCGCCATGGGCGCTACTGCTGGTAACACCAATGGCCGGCCTGGCCGCAGCCGATGAGGCAAGCGGCCGCTGGGCGCTCTGTGGTGCGCCCTTATTGGCGCCAGTCGACGACGACGCCGACCTCGTTTTGAAAGGCGAGACACTGCGCTATGACCACACGGACGGGCGCCTGCTTATCGACCAGGCCGTTCAACTGCGCGAGGCCGGTCTGCTGATCGAGGCCGACTCGGTCGACTACCAGCTTGACGCCGATCGGGGCCGATTCGAGGGCGTACGCGAGTACCGCATCGCTGCGGGTCACCTGCAAGGCTCAGCCGACCGTATTATTCGGGAAGGCCCCGCCCGCAGCCGCTACGAGGGCGTAACGTTCAGCACCTGCATGCCGGATAACGAGCTTTGGCGCCTGGATGCCCGGCAAGCCACCGTGAACACCGACACGCGCCAGGGCCGGGCCCGGCACTCGGTGCTCTCGATAGCCGACGTGCCCGTTTTCTATACCCCCTACCTGCCCTTTCCCATTGGCGAAGAGCGCATGAGTGGCTTACTGGCCCCCACCCTTGGCCAATCCGATCGCAACGGCACCACGGTCGCCTTGCCCTGGTACTGGAATATCGCGCCCAACCAGGACGCGACCATCACCCCGACCGTTTACGGGAAACGCGGCGTATTGCTGGGTACGCAATACCGTTATCTGCACGAAAGGGGCCAGGGCGAAATCAACGCCAGTTACCTGCCGAATGACGACCGATTCGGTGATGACCGCTGGGCCATCGATCAAACCCATGATTGGCAGATGGGCAACGCAGTCCGCGGCGAGCTACGCCAGCAGCGCACCAGCGACCCCGATTACAACGACGACTTCAACAACGACTTTGATTACCGATCCGCCTCGTTTTTAGAGAGCCGGGCCCAGCTCTCGTGGGCCGATCAGGGCTTCATTGCCTCCGTGGACGCGCAGGACTGGCAGCGCATAGCCAATGACGAATCGAGCCCCTATGCCCGGCGGCCCCGCGTGCAATTTGACTACGACCCCATCCAGGCCGAGCGCCCGGTCAAATTTTCGATCGCCTCGGCGTACACCGATTTTTACAACGCCGATGCAAGTCAGGCGCAGGGGATTGAGTACAACGTCGCCCCGCGGCTTTCCATGCCCATTAACGCGCTGGCGTATCGCTTCGAGCCTGCCGTGGCGTTTCAGCATTCCGGTTATGACTTAACCCGCCCTGAAGGCGATACCGACTCGCCCAGCGCCTCCGTGCCGATCTACACCGCCGATGCCAGCGTCTTCCTCGAGCGGCCGCACACCCTCTTCAACGGGGTGTATCAAACCCTCGAGCCGCGCATTCAGTATCGCAATGTCCCGGATCGCGGTCAGGACGCATTGCCCGACTTCGGCAGCCCGTCGAGGACCCGTCATTACGCACGCCTGTTCCGCCCGACGCCCTTCGACAACGAGCACACTGAACAAGCCAGTGTGGGCCTCACCACGCGATACATTGATAATCAAACAGGCCGGGAGTACCTGCGCGCATCCCTCGGGCAGGCCTTTTATTACCACGATGACGCCCCCCGGGACCGCTCGGACTACATCACCGAGCTGCGCCTGTCGCTGCCCCGTGGCCTGGTATTCGACGCGGACTATCGCTGGGACCCGGAGGACGCCGACACCAACAAACTGCGCGCCCTGCTGCGCTGGCGGGGCGCGCATCGGGCAGCAGCGAACCTCGCCCTCAGACAACAAGAGGACCGGGGGGATGTGGCCCTGAATCAAATCACCGCCTCTGCCGCGCTGCCGATTACTCCCCAATGGCAGGTCTTTGCCGGCGTACGAGAGGATCTGGAGGCCGAGCAAACGCTCGCGCGTTTTTTTGGCATTCAGCAATCAGGCTGCTGCCATTCGCTTCGGGTCGTTGTGAACGAAGATCGCCGCCTGGCTGACAGCGCGGGACGGCGCACCCTCGAGCAAGCAATCCTGTTTGAGCTGGAACTCAAGGGCCTCGGCGGCATCGGTGATAGAATCCGGCCATTCCTGAGCGATGAAATCGACGGCTATAACGCGGAGCGCCCCTACCCATGATCCGACCGCTGCTCGCCAGTTTACTGATGACACTGGCCCTGTCCGTGGCCAAGGCCGAGGAGGTGCTGCTCGAGCGCATCGTCGCGTTGGTTAACGAGGATGTTGTGCTGGCCTCCGAGCTTGAGGCGGAACTGGCCTCGGTCACTGCCGAGCTCCGACAGCGCGATGTGCAAATTCCACCAGACGACGAATTGCGCCGGCAGGTACTCGAGCGCCTGGTGATGCAGACCTTACAGATGAATGTGGCCGAGCGCCGTGGTATCCGGGTCGACTCCGCCACGCTGGACAGCACCGTTCGGCGCATTGCCGATCGCAACAACCTCAGCCTGACGGGTTTGCGCGATGCCCTCAGCGAGCAGGGCATCGACATGGCTCGATTCCGTGAACAAATGCGCCGCGACATCATGCTGACGCGGTTACGCCAGGAGGAAATGGACGAGCGCGTTGATGTCACTGATCAGGAAATCGAGCAATTTCTCGAGCGCAATCAGGACGACACCCGCGAATATCGCCTTGGGCAGATCCTCATCAGTGTGCCGGAGGCCGCCTCCGCCGGCGCCATTGATGAAGCTGAGGACCGGGCCCGCCAGGTGATGGAGCGCCTGAGCGCAGGAGAATCGTTCGCCCGTGTGGCCGCAGCCGAATCCGATGCACGAAATGCACTCGAGGGTGGTGATCTCGGCTGGCGACCCGCCACCGAACTGCCGTCCGTGGCAACCGATGCCATCCGCGATCTCGAGCCTGGCGAGACGACGGAGCCGCTGCGCACGCCAGCGGGTTTCCAGATCTACCAGCTCCAGGAAACCCGCGACCCCGACCAGCGCTTGATCGAGCAGGTCAACGTGCGGCACATCCTCATCGAAACGAATGAAATCGTCACCGATCAGGATGCGCAGCTTCGGCTCGAATCATTGCGGGAGCGGTTGAGACAGGGCGCCTCGTTCGCCGACTTGGCCCGCTCCAATTCCGATGATCCCACCACGGCCACCCAGGGCGGTGAACTCGGCTGGCTCAACCCGGGAAGCCTGCCACAAGGCTTTCAAAACGCGCTTGCTGAGCTGCCAATAGGCGAGCTCAGTCAGCCCTTCCAGACCCGCGCCGGCTGGCACCTCGCCGAGGTCCAGGATCGCCGACAACGTGATGCAGGTGATCAGCTCGCGCGCGAGGAAGCCGCTGAGGCGATCCGTGAGCGCAAGGCCGCCGACGAGGTTGAACTCTGGCTTCGGGAGCTACGGGAAGAGGCCTATATCGAGATCCGCCTGGGGAACGCATGACCGGGCAGCGGCCCTGTATTGCCATTACCCCGGGGGAGCCTGCCGGTATCGGGCCGGAGCTGATCACCCATCTGGTGGATGCCTTCCCGGCCGCACGCCTGGTCATCGTCGCTGATCCCGCCGTGCTGGGGGACCTTGGGCGCGACGCTCCTCTGTTTGATCCTGATGCCCGGGAGCAGACGGCCGATTCGCTGACCCTTTGGCCGGTGCCGCTGGCCCAATCCGTCCAGCCGGGACGGCTTGATCCAGCAAACGCCCCGTATGTCCTTGAGACACTGCGCACGGCGGTGGAAGGGTGCTTGTCGGGCGTATTCGACGCCATGGTCACTGGCCCGGTTCACAAAGGCGTGATCAATGAATCCGGCCAGGCCTTCACCGGGCATACGGAGTTTCTCGCCGCGCTGACCGACGCGCCCACGCCGGTCATGATGCTGGTCGCAGACACCCTCCGAGTCGCGCTGGTGACCACCCATCTGCCGCTGAAGGACGTCCCGGCCGCCATCACCCGGGAGCGACTCACGGCCGTGCTGCGCATCCTGGACGCCGACTTGCGGCGTTTCTACGGCTTGCGACCGCCCCGCATTCTGGTCACTGGCCTCAACCCGCATGCCGGTGAAGGCGGGCACATGGGTCAGGAAGAAATCGCGGTCATCGAGCCCACCCTTGCGTCACTGCGTGACGAGGGTCTGACACTGACGGGCCCGATGCCGGCCGATACGCTCTTCACCCCCCACCACCTGGCCGAGGCCGACGCCGTGCTCGCGATGTACCACGATCAGGGCCTGCCCGTGCTGAAACACGCAGGCTTTGGCCGCGCCGTGAACGTCACCCTGGGCCTGCCGATCATCCGCACCTCTGTCGATCACGGCACTGCACTCGACCTGGCCGGTCAGCACCGCGCCGACGCGGGCAGCCTCAAGGCAGCCGTCACCGAGGCGATCCGCATGACCCAGGCTGGTCGCTAGCTCATGCATCGTCCCCGTCGCCGGTTTGGCCAAAACTTCCTGACAGACGCCGGCATCCTGGAGCGCATGGCCGACACCATCTCGCCCGCACCAGGGGAGGCGGTGCTGGAGATTGGCCCGGGTCGCGGCGCACTGACCGCGCCCTTGCTGGATCGAGGCGCCCAGGTGACGGCCATCGAGATCGACCGCGATCTCGCCGCAACGCTGCAACAATGGCCAGCCACACAGGATGGCCGACTGACCGTGATCGAAGATGATGCCCTGGCCCAGCCCGTGGCTAACTTTCGGCTTGCGGGCGCTGGCCCGCTTCGTATCGTTGGCAACCTCCCGTATAACCTCTCGACACCGCTACTCTTTCACCTGACCGATGACCGGGACAGTGTCAGTGATCTGCATCTGCTGCTGCAGCGCGAGGTGGTCGAGCGGATGGCGGCCGAGCCGGGTAGCCGGGTCTACGGCCGCCTGTCCGTCATGTTGCAGTATCGCTGTCAGGTCGATCCGCTTTTTGACCTGCCGCCGACCTGCTTCACCCCCGCGCCCCGGGTGACCTCAGCCTTCGTTCGATTACGGCCCCAACCCACGCCCCCGATTCCGCCGCTGAATGAACGCTGCCTGGCCGACATCGTCGCCCAGGCCTTTGGCCAGCGCCGGAAAACGCTGCGTAACGCCCTCGCCAGCCTGCTGGATGCCGCCGCCATCGAGGCGGCCGGCGTCAACCCCGGCGATCGGGCCGAGCGTATCGACCTAGCGGGATTCGGGCGCCTGGCGAGGGTGCTCGGCCAATCACAGACACCCCCTGAGGCATAAGCATGGCCGAGTACGCCATTGGTGATGTCCACGCCTGCCTGCCCGAACTGCAGGCCCTGCTCACTGCCATTCGCTTTGACCCCACCAACGACCGAGTCTGGTTCACCGGCGATCTGGTGGGCCGCGGTCCCCAGCCGGCCGAGACTTTGCGATTCATTCGCGGCCTGGGTGAACGCGCCGAGGCGGTGCTGGGCAACCATGACATCCACTGCCTCGCGGTCGCCGAAGGAACGGGCCGGCAGCGCAAGGATGACAACTTAGCGCCCCTGCTGAAGGCAGAAGACCGGGCCACACTGATCGACTGGCTCCGGCAGCGGCCGCTGCTCTGTGACATCAGCGCCGGTGCGCATACGCTCGTGCATGCCGGGATACCGCCACAGTGGGACCTGGATGATGCGCGCCGCCTCGCCCGGGAGGCCGAGGCCCTCCTGCGGGGGCCGGACTGCCCGCAACTCCTCGCCCATCTCTACGGCAACGATCCGGATCGCTGGCAGGAGGACCTCACCGGCTGGGACCGGGCCCGATTCATTATCAACGCCTTCACCCGGATGCGCTATTGCGGCGCAGACGGGCGCTTGCGGTTTCAACATAACGGCCCGCCAGAGGCGGCGCCCGCCGACCATTACCCGTGGTACGAAGCGCCTGGCCAACACCTCGCCGATAGCGGCCGGACGGTGATTGCTGGCCATTGGTCCAGACTGGGCCAGCGCAGCGGTCCGGGTTACGTCACCCTTGATACCGGTTGCCTCTGGGGCGGGGCGCTGACCGCCCTGCGGCTGGATGGCCCCAAGCCAGTCTTCACCCAGGTGGCGTGTCCCGGGAATCTCCGCCCGGCGTGAGGCGGTGTGATAACGCGGGAAACCGCGCTCGCAGGGCTGGCAGCGCACCGCGATTCAAATCCGCCACTGCCACGTCGGGCCCGCCGCCGACCGGGCAACGGGCCTGAACCTCGCCCCAGGCATTCACAATCAGGCTCTCACCATGGGTGGCGCGGCCGCTCGCATGCTGACCACCCTGACCTGGTGCGACCATAAAACAGAGATTCTCGATGGCGCGCGCCCGCACCAGGACGGACCAATGCGCGGCCCCCGTGGTCGCGGTAAACGCCGAAGGCGCGAGCAGGATCTCCGCCCCCTGATCCACCAGCGCCCGGTAATGCTCCGGAAAGCGCAGGTCATAGCAGATGGACAACCCGAGGCGTCCAGCCGGCGTTGTCACCGTCACCGGGCGGCCCCCCGGGGCAAAGGTGGCCGACTCGCGGTACCCCTCGCCGTCCGCCAGGGCCACATCAAACAAATGCCGCTTGTCGTAGCGCGCCAGACGCGTGCCATCCGGGCCATACACCAGACACGCGGGGCGGACGCGATCCGGCTCCGGGCCTTTCAGCGGCACACTCCCCCCCACCAACGTAATCCCGTGGGCTCGGGCGGTGTCTGCCAGAAAAGCCTGAATGGGGCCCGTCCCGTCCGCTTCGCCCACCGCCAGAATGTCGCCTTCACGCCGCCCCATACAAGCGAAGTTCTCGGGCAGCACCACCAGATCAGCCGCTTGACGGACGGCCGCATCAATCCCTTTCCCCGCCTGCTCCAGGTTGCCGGACACCTCGGCGCCGGAGACCATCTGAACCACGGCGGCCCGTGTCACCTCAGTCATTATCCTGCCCTCGATTGCTGAGGCCCCGCGGACTCAGCAGCTCAAGCTGCGGGTCATCCCAGGGCCCGGCGATGCGATACTGAATCTCGGTTAACTGATCCACCTCGGGTTCGATCATCCCACGCGTAAGAAACAGCGCAACGGCGGCCGCGGGACCACCGGCCAGTCCGCCAAGGAAACTCAGGGCCGAGGTGACCTGCGGACGAACCGTCACGGTCTGATCATAGCGCTGCTTAACCACATCCGTGGTGCCTGCCAGCGACAGATTCAGGGAGGGCCCGACCACACTCAGATCATCCGTTTGCAGGCGGCCCGCCCGCGCTTGCCAGCTGCCCTGCAAACGATCAAATCGCAAGCCCTCACCCACCACGTCCGAGAAATCGAGCCCGAGCCGCCGCGGGAGCACCGATAAACTGAAAAGCCCCAACGCGCGTCCCGCGCCGGGCTCAACGGCAGGCAAGGATCCGTTGCGCAGATCCACCGCCAGGTCGCCAGCCAGCGTCGGCAGAACCGGCGAGAGGAGCGGCCCCAGCCAGGTCAACTCCCCGCGGATATCCCCCTGTCCGTTGCGCATGACCGCCGGCAGGCCCAGCCCGGTAAAAAACCGACCGGCATCATCGGCCAGTACACTAAATTCAAGACGGGCCTCACCGACATTGGCATCGTTTCGCGCAACCACCGCGTCCAGATCAACGACCGCGCCCTCGAGGGTAAGCTCAGCCCGATCGCCCCCCGCATCCGTGACACCCCGAGAGAACGCGAGCGCCCCCAGCGACTCCCCACCTGCGCTCAAGGCGTCCACATCCACCTCAAACGGCATCGGCTGGCGATCCCGGTCGGCAGGCTCCCGGGGCATGGGAGTCACCAGCGGTCGTTGCGCCCCGGGGTCAGACGCACGCAGCGCCAGCGTGAGCGTCTCAAGGTCCACATCCAGGCCTTTCTCAGCGTCTGTCCGCCACTCGACAACGCCCTGACCCCCACCCTCGAGCGCCAGCGACCACCCGGCACCGCGGGGTGCACCGGTCACGGTAAACGGCTCGACCCGCCAGCGGCTGATCTCAAGCCCCTCCACCTCAAGCGCCAACTGGCGTACCGGTGGCAAGCCCAACGTCAGGCTATCCCCTGACCCCGCGCTGTCCGTGGCAAGGGCACGGAGATCCGCCAGGGTGATCACGGGCAAGGCGCCAGTGATGGCCGTCCCCGAGGCCTCGGGTAAGACGGGTTCACTCGGGCCAACCGCCAGGCCCCAGCGCTGCTCGCCATTCGGGTCATGCGCGCCCCGCGCACGCAGGCGCTCTCCGTAACTCACCGCAAAGCGATGTTCGGCATCACCGCTGCGGCGCCATTCAAAGCGCCCTGCAACCGCCTCATCCAGCGACTTGCCGAGCCCAAAGGGCAAAGCCGTCTCGATACCCACTAGATCCGAGCGCACAAGCAGTCGGGTCTCAGGCTCGCGCTCGGCGCGGAGCGCCGGAAACCCTGGCTGCTCCCACCGCAGTCGCCAGCGCGCATCCCCCTTGACGCGCTCTGCCACGCCACTCAGGCCCGGCCAGTCCGCCAGCGCCAACTCGGTCCTGGCATCCACCCGAATGCGGGCCGCCTCCCCTTCGCCGTCCGTCCGGGCCTGAGAGATGACATCCTGACCCTGGTAGCGCCCCCGCAGCCCATCCCAGCGCACGCCATCGTCATCAAAGGCAATGTCACCCGCCAAATCCGTGACGCGAAGGGCTGGCGTATCGACCGTAACCGCCACTTCATCAAAGCTCAGCTCACCGTCCATCTCGGGTGGGCGCTTTTCGAACGGGAAGAAAAACGTCAGATTCAAATCAGCGTCACCCGACCAGGCAGGCTCACCCGGTAAGGCGCCGTCACCCAGCAGCGGGCTTGCCACCACGATATCCGCCATCCGCGCAACAGGCCCATTGAGCGCACCCTCGATGCGCAGGCGCGGCTTCCAGAGATCCGGCAGACGGGCCTCGGCTTGCACCAGGCTTATCCCGTTCAGCTCGCCGCGATCGGCCTCGATGGACAGCCCCCGATTGCGAAAACGCAGTGTCCCCTCCAGCCCACTGAACGCCGGCCAATCCGGGTTGAACGCAAAATCCACGTCCGCCAGCTGCGCCTGGAGATCGAACAGGCCCTCGTCATCGTCAAAGGGGAACGCCGTGAGCGGGCCCGCAAGCCGCAATGACGCGCCGGTCAGCTCGCCCCCCTGCACCGCCTGGTCAAGCCAGGCCGTCAGCTTTTCATGCATCGGGCCCACTGGCAGATGATTCATGACCGTCGACGTCGGCAACGATCCAACGTGGCCTTCGATATCGACCACCGTGCCGTCATCCGAATCCTGTTGTGCCGTGCCGCTTATCTGAAGCGCGGCGCCTGCCCACTCGCCGCGCCAGTCATCCGCGTGTAACCGCCAACCCGCCGGGCCGTCTTGCCAGGCGTTGAGCATGCCGGTCAGCGACTCGATCGCCACGGGATTGCGTAGCCGCGCATCGGTCACCCTGACCCCTGCATCGGCCAGCATAGCCTGGGCCTGCCATTGCGCACGGTTGTGCCAGACCAGATCCAGGCGGGGAATCGATCCTGACGCCATGGCGGGCACACCTGAGCGCGCAGCCCATCCGCTCATCAGCGGCGCAAGCGAGACATTGCGGGCTGTTAACCGAAGCGGGGCACCCGCCGCGTGAGCCCGCCCCACACCGACGACGCCGACGTCCTGGGCCTGTCCATGCTGATCAAGCAGGCGCTGAGGCCGAAGTGCGGCCTCCCAGCCCGCCGGCGTCCGGGCCCAGTGCCCGGTGGCCTCAAGGGTTTCAAGCCCGCCGTCCAGCAACCCCAGGCGTCGGCCATTGACCTCGGCAACGGCTTGCGTCGGGCCTTCGTTATCGAGCGCCAGCCAAATGCGGCCCGCCAGGCGCGCATCCGGTGCCGGACGCAGCGCGGCCACCTCAAGGCCGGCCAATGTCAGCCATTGGGCCGCCTCAATGTCAGAGAAATCGATGACCGCACGCGCCGACGGCGACTCACCAACGGCCAGCTCTAGCCGGCCCCGCAGGCGCTGATCACCCGCTCGCGCATCGAGGGCAAAGCGCCAATCCCCCTCATCCATCTGATGCCATCGCAGCGCCACCGGCTCCAACTCGAGTTCAGACTCGCGCGCCACGTCTCTCAGTACCAGCCGGCTATCGCGAATGAGCAGCCGATCCACGGGCAATGCCTGGAGCTGATCCAGCAGTCGGTCCACCGGCGCGGCAACAGGCAGGGGCAGCAACCCCGAGACTTGCCACTGCGCCGCTGCCTCACGGCGCAGGGTCATATCCAGTCCAGCTGCCTCCAGGCCATGCAGGCGCAGCGCTCGGTCGCGCAGGGCATCCCACGGCGCAATCGCCAGGGTCAGTTCATCGAGCGCCAGGGGATCCTCCGCCTCATCCGCCGTGCCGAGCACCTCCACATCGCGAAGCACAAGACCCGGGCGCAGCCCTTGCAAGCGGGCATCCAGTCCGCCAATACGCAATTCCACGCCAAGCTGCTCACCCACCACTCGCTCGACCACACCGGTCATCGCCGGCGCAGCCGCGAACAGCACGCGAATGCCGGTCAGCAATAACGCCGCCGTGACCAGCACCCCAACCAGGCCGTAGACGACGGCCGCCTTCAGCCGCTCGCCACGCTGCGGCCAGATCCAGCGATGCAGGGATTGCAGAACGCCCATGCCTACATCAGCACCACATCAAACTGCTCGGGGCTGTACAGCGGCTCTGCCTGGAATTTGATGGGCCGGCCGATAAAGGTCTCAAGCTCCGCAAAACTGTCGCTTTCCTCGTCGATGGCCCGATCGACAACCTCCTGCGCGGCCAGCACAAGCAGCCGCGTTACCTCGAACTGGCGGGCCGCCCGCAGAATCTCGCGAGCGATCTCATGGACCACGGTCTCGGCGCTTTTCAAAAACCCACGCCCACCACAGGTTGGGCACTCGTCACACAGCAGATGCTGCAGCGACTCGCGCGTCCGCTTACGTGTCATCTCCACCAGGCCAAGCGCCGAGACACCGCTGATCTGGGTACTGGCATGATCCCGCTCCACCCCCTTTTCAAGCGCTCGCAGGACCTGGCGCTGATGCTCGCTATCCACCATGTCGATAAAATCAACGATGATGATGCCTCCGAGGTTGCGCAGTCGCAGATGGCGTCCAATGGCCTGGGCGGCCTCCAGGTTGGTCTTGAAGATCGTCTCCTCAAGCGTGCGGTGGCCGACATAACCGCCGGTATTGACGTCGATGGTGGTCATCGCCTCGGTTTGGTCAATGATCAGATAACCACCGGATTTCAGCGTGACCCGGCGCTGGAGTGCCCGCTGGATCTCATCCTCAACGCCGTAGAGATCGAAGATCGGCCGCTCGCCCGGATAGTGCTCCAGGCGCGAGCGGGCATCAGGCAGAAACGCCTCGCTGAAATCCAGTATCCGGGCGTACCCCTCGCGGGAGTCGATCCGTACCCGCTCGACCTCTTCTCCGGCCAGGTCGCGCACCACCCGCAGCATCAGCGGCAGATCCTCGTGTAATAGCGTGGCGGGCTGCGCGGCCTCACCACGGTGCTGGATGGCCGCCCACAATCGCTGCAGGAATTGCCAATCCCGGGCCAAGGCTTCGTCGTCTGCGCCCTCAGCCGCTGTGCGCAGGATGCAGCCGTCCGGGCAGTCCGGTCCCAGCATGGCTTCCGTTACCGCGCGCAGGCGGGCGCGCTCGTCTGGGTCCTCGATGCGCGCCGACACACCGATGCCCGGATTATTGGCACTTAGCACCAGATAGCGTGACGGGATCGTGATCTGTGTGGTCAGCCGTGCGCCCTTGCTCCCCATCGGGTCTTTTAAGACCTGCACCAGCACGCGCTGCTGCTCGCTAATCAGCTGCTGGATCGGGGCCTCGCTGGCCGACGTGTTGCCCGTGGCCGCCCCAGCCGCATGAATGTCCGAGGCATGCAAAAACGCCGTGCGACTCAGCCCGGCGTTAACAAAGGCCGCCTGCATGCCGGGCAGCACCCGCGAGACCTCACCCAGATAGATGTTGCCCACCAAGCCGCGCCGGCGGGCACGCTCGATGTGAATCTCCTGCAGACTGCCGTTATCAAGCACCGCAACCCGCGTCTCGCGCGGGGTCATGTTGACCAGAAGCTCCTGACTCACGACTCCGCCGGCCAGTGCCCCTGGTACGCAATCCCGAAATCGCTGAGCAGATCATGGGTCTCGAACATGGGCAGGCCCATCACGCCGGTGTAACTGCCCTCCAGTTGCTCGACGAATACCCCGCCCCGGCCCTGAATGGCATAGGCGCCCGCCTTGCCAGCCGGTTCGCCACTGGCCCAGTAGCGCTCGATCTCCGCGGCGTCCAGATCGCGCAGGGTCACGGTACTCAGCGAGAGCCGGGTCGACTCCCGCTCCCCGTCCACCAGCGCCACGCCGGTGAGCACACGATGGCTGCGACCGCTCAGTTGCTCCAGCATGGCGGTTGCCTCCGCCCGATCCCGGGGTTTGCCCAGGATGGTGTCATCAACGACCACGGCCGTGTCGGCACCGAGGACCGGTGTGGTGGCGCCCGCCGGCCGTGCGGCAAGCCCCGAGCGCGCCTTCTCGAGCGCCAGGCGAACCACAAAGACCTCGGGCGTTTCATCGGCATGCACAATCTCCTCCGCCTGCTGGGTGAGTACCTCAAAGCGCACGCCCATGCGCTCGAGTATCTCGCGCCGACGCGGTGAGGCGGAGGCGAGGAACAGGTCAATAGCAGTGGGGTCGGTCATAACGGCCTCCTGGCACAATCCGGGGATCCACCCCGATGGTAGGGATGCCCCGCAAGCAGGGTCCAGGCGCGGTAGAGCTGCTCGGCCACCACCACCCGCACCAGCATGTGCGGCAAGGTAAGTGCCGAGAGCGACCAGCGCCGCTCCGCTGCCTGCAAACAGCGCGGATCCAGCCCGTCGGCACCCCCGATCACGAACGCCAGATCGTCACCCTGCTGCATCGCATCGCCCAGATAGTCTGCCAGATCCCGTGTGGTCCAGGCTTTTCCGGTCTCCTCGAGGGCAATCAGCCGGGCATCCCCGACGGCAGAGAGCAGATGATCCGCCTCCTGGGCACGGGCCCGGACAACGTCGCCGCTGCGACGGGCGTCGCCGGCGTTCACCTCACGCAGCCCCAGGGGTAAGTGGCGCGGCATACGCGCGGCAAATGTCTCGAACCCCTCGGTTATCCAAGCGGGTGGCCGGCGGCCCACCGCCACGATTTCAAGCCGCATCAGGGCGAGGCCTCAGCCTCATCAACGCCCCAGATGCGCTCCAGCCGGTAGAACTCACGCACATCTTCAAGCATGACATGCACCACGACATCGCCCAGATCGACGAGCACCCACTCGCTGCCCTCGAGGCCTTCGATGCCGAGGGGGCGCACGCCCACCTCACCGGCCTGCTCGATCACCGCGTCGGCAATGGAGCGGACGTGACGGCGCGAGTTGCCACTGGCAAAGGCCATGTAATCCGTGATGGCCGTGCGGCCGTGCACGTCGATGACTCGGGCGTCCACGGCCTTCATGTCATCCAGGGCCGTGACCACCTGGTCACGAAGGGTCTGGGGCGAGGCGAGGGTTTCAGTCATGGCGCGCTTGCAACCTCCAGGGCACGTTGCCCTTATTGCTGGGGGTAACCATAAAGACCGGCATCGGCCATTGCCTCCCACACCGGGTCAGGCATCAGACCGCGGGCCGAACGGCCCTGCGCCATCAGGCGACGCACGCCCGTGGCCGAAATTTCCAGACGCGAGACCGGGTGGAATAACACCCGGCCAGCCGGTGTGGATCGCAGCGCCTGCGCCGATTGGACCTGACGGGGCGCGAGCCACTCGGCGAGTTCGGGGGATAGCGGCTCGCCGCTGTCACCACCACGGGTGGTCACGACGAGGTGGGCCTGCTCGGCCAGGGTCTGCCAGCGGTGCCAGTGCGGGAGGCTGCGAAAGGCATCGCTGCCCATCGCAAAACACAATGGCCGCTCAGGCCCGAGCTCACGGCGCAGTCCCTGCAGCGTATCGCTGGTGTACGACGGCCCGGCGCGCTGGAGCTCACGCTCATCCACGACCAGGCCCGGGATATTGGCGACCGCCAGGTGCAGCAGGTGCGTGCGTGTCTGCGCATCCAGCCGCGGCTGCGGGCGATGGGGCGGGACACGACCCGGGACCAGTCGCAACTCAGACAGCCCCAGGCCTTCCAGCAATTCGATCGCCGGCCGAATGTGCCCATAGTGCACCGGGTCGAATGTCCCGCCCAGCAGCGCTACCGGTGCGCCGGCTGTTGTGCTCATTCGCGCACGTGCCCTTCACCCATGACAATCCATTTCTGCGTTGTCAGCCCCTCGAGGCCCACGGGGCCCCGGGCATGCAGTCGATCGGTGCTGATCCCGATCTCGGCACCCAGTCCGTATTCAAAACCATCGGCAAAGCGCGTGGAGGCGTTGACCATCACCGAACTCGAGTCCACCTCGCGGAGGAAGCGCTCCGCACGCGGGTGGTGGTTGGTCACAATGGCCTCGGTGTGACCGGAACTGTGCCTTTCAATATGCGCCATGGCCTCATCCAGGCCATTGACCACGCGAATGGAGAGAATCGGTGCGAGATACTCGGTATCCCAGTCTTCAGCGCTGGCCGCCTCGATATCCGGCAGCACCGCACAGGTGCGCTCGCACCCGCGCAGTGTCACGCCAGCCGCTTTAAAGCGGGCCTCCAGCCGGGGCAGTAGCGCCTCAGCAACCGCCGCATCCACCAGCAGGGTTTCCAGCGTGTTGCAGGTGCCGTAACGCTGGGTCTTGGCGTTCATGACCACCCGTTCGGCCATGTCCAGATCGGCTGCCGCGTCCACATAGCAATGGCAGATGCCATCCAGGTGCTTGATCATGGGCACCGTCGCCTCGCGCATGATCCGCTCGATCAGGCTCTTGCCACCGCGAGGCACCAGCACATCCACCCAGTCATCGAGGGTAATCAACGCGCCCACCGCCGCGCGGTCGGTGGTATCCACCACAGCGACAGCAGCCGCTGGCAAACCCACCTCGACCAGACCCGCGGTGACGCACTCGGCAATGGCCTGGTTGGAGCGCAAGGCTTCCGAGCCCCCACGCAGCACACAGGCGTTACCGGATTTAAGGCACAGCCCGGCGGCATCCGCCGTCACGTTGGGCCGCGACTCGTAGATAATCCCCACCACACCCAGGGGCACGCGCATGCGGCCCACACGGATACCGGATGGCATCGGGTTAAGCTCGGCGATCGAGCCGACTGGGTCCGGCAGCTCCGCGATCTGCTCGAGTCCACTCGCCATCGCCTCAATTCGCGCATCGGTAAGCGCTAGTCGATCCAGCAGCGCTTCGTCCAGTCCGGCCTCGCGACCGGCATCCAGATCAGCGGCGTTCGCTGTTTGCAAAGACGCGGCGCTGGCCCGCAGGCGGGCGGCGATGGCGCGCAATGCCCCGTTGCGGGCGCCGCTGGTGCTCGCCGCGAGCACTCGGCCCGCGGCGCGGGCGTCACGGGCCAGAGCCGCTACATGGGCTCGGACATCCTCCGGCGTGGACTTTTCCTCTACTGCCATGTCAGATCCTCGGGCTGCTTGCCATGACCCGCCAGTCGGGCCGCGTCACTGGCTAATTCTATCAGTTCATCCCAGGGCCGCCGCCGCTCTGCGCCCTTGAGGACGCGGTCGGCTGCCGCTGCTCGCGACAGCAGCTTGGCCCAGGCCTCTCGAGGGGCCTCCTGAGCCAACTGCTGCAGCCGCGCCTGGCGGTTTTTCCATACCCGATGGCGTCGCAACACCGCCTGCCGATCGCCACCAGGCCGTTGCGTCGCCTGCAAATCCGTCAGCACCCGAAACTCCCGGGCCAGCCCCCAAAGCACCAGCACGGGCTCTTCGCCCTCGGCACGCAAACGCCGAGCAATGCGCCGCGTGCGCGGCAGATCACCGGCCAGCACGGCTTCCGGCAAGTCAAAGATCGCAAAGCGTGCGCTATCGGACACCGCGTCCCGGGCCTGCGCCCCGCTCATGGCCTTGCCATCGGCCAACAACGCCAGCTTGTCGATCTCCTGGGCCAGGGCCAGCAGATTCCCCTCATTGCGCTCGGCAATGACCGCAACGGCCTCGCGATCAAGGCTCACCCCACGCTGGCGGGCGCGCTCGGCGATCCAGCGCGGCAGCGCCTCACGCGGCACCGGCCAGGCATAGCTCATCACCCCAGCGCCTGCCAGGGCAGCTGCCCAGGCGCTTTTGCGCTGGGCCGGGTCAAGGCGCCCACAAATCACAATCAGCAGGGTGTCCTCGGGCGGCGCACTCGCATAGTCACGCAGCGCGCTCGCGCCCTCGCGGCCCGGCTTGCCGTTGGGCATGCGCAGCTCGATGATGCGGCGCTCGCTGAACAGGGACAGATTATCGGCCACCTCGCCGAGCCGGCTCCAGCTGAAGCCCGTCTCCACATGCAGGACCTCACGCTCAGCAAAACCGGCGGCACGGGCTTGCGCCCGCAGCCCATCCAGGGCCTCCTCGATGAGCAGCGGCTCCTCACCGGCAAGCAGGTAGACCGGATCCAACCCCCGGGCAACGCGCTTGGGCAGCTCTTCAATTCGGGCCTCTGCCATGGCCGGCCTACAGGCGCCGCCCCACGCGCGTCAGCATCAACTGGATGGCCTCTGACCGCAGGTCACGGGTCAGCGCCTCTTGCTCGGCATCGGCTGCCTGCAGACTCTCCAGCGCAAACGCGCGGCTGACCTCCACAGTCTGGCTTGGCGACGCCTGCGCACTCGGTTCGGCCCGCCCGCCTGGCACGGTGCTGAAGCTCAGCGCGTAGGTCAGCTCGTACTCGGTCGCGAAACCGTCCGTACCGGTGGCAACCGTACGCCGTTGCGTATCCGCTGCGTCCAACTGCACGACCAGCTGTGCCGCGCCGGCCGATGGGACGACTTCCGCGCCAAGGCCCCGGAGCGACTGAGCGACCTCCGCCGTGATGCGATTACCGACACGCCCCTCCAGGGCAATGGGGGTACCGTCGAGGCCACCGCCAGCCGCCCCGCGCAACTGCCAGCCGCACCCCGCCAGCGCAATGGCCATCATCACAACCACCCAGCGGGCAGCATCACGGTTCAATTCGCCACCACGTTGACCAGGCGACCCGGCACGACGATCACCTTGCGAACCGTGAGCGCCTCGATAAACCGCTCGACATTGGGATCGACCAGTGCCGCAGCCCGAATCGACTCCTCGCTCGCGTCAGCTGCCACCTGAAGGCGGCTGCGAAGCTTGCCGTTCACCTGCACAACCAGCTCCACCTCATCACGGGCCAGCGCCGATTCATCGACCGCTGGCCAGGCCTGATCGACCGCTGCACCCGGCTGGCCCAGGGCCTGCCAGAGGGCATGACTCAAGTGCGGGGTAATCGGCTGGAGCATTAACACCACCGCCTCCAGCGCCTCCTGGCGCAGACCGCGGGCATTGGCGTCCGTGGCCTCGTAACGGCCGAGGGCATTGCACAGCTCCATCACCGCCGCGACGGCGGTGTTGAAGGTATACCGCCGGCCCACGTCATCACTGACCTTGCGAATGGTTTCGTGCAGCTTACGGCGCAGCGCGATGCCTTCCTCATCCAGTTGACTCGGCGCTGGCGCGGGGATGGTGCCGGCAGCCACGTGATCCCGCACCAGCCCGTAAACCCGGCGCAAAAAGCGCGACGCCCCCTCGACACCGCTGTCCTGCCACTCAAGGGCCTGATCCGGCGGGGCCGCGAACATGGTGAACAGCCGCAGGGTATCGGCACCAAAGCGATCCACCAGGCTCTCCGGGTCTTCGCCGTTGTTCTTGGACTTCGACATGGTCGTCCAGCCCGTGGACACCACCTCAACCCCGTCGTGGGCCCGGCGGGCGCTGACCACGCGGCCCTTGCCATCGCGCTCCACCGCCACCTCGGCGGGTGCGATCCACTCACGCCCACCCGCTTCGCTGTCGTGGTAATACGCCTCCGCCAGAACCATGCCCTGGCAGAGCAGGTTGGTGGCCGGCTCATCGCTCGTCACCCAGCCCAGATCGCGCATGAGCTTATGCCAGAAGCGGAAATACAGCAGATGCATTACCGCATGCTCGATGCCACCGATGTACTGATTGACAGGCAGCCAGTAGTTGGCGCGATCGTCCAGCATCGCATCGGCATCAGGAGTGCAGTAGCGAGCGTAGTACCAGGATGACTCGACAAAGGTGTCAAAGGTGTCGGTTTCGCGCTCAGCCGCCACCCCACAGCGTGGGCATTCGACCTGCCGCCAGGCCTCGTCGGTTTTCAAAGGCGACTGCAAACCGGTGAAGGTGACCTGCTCCGGCAGCGTCACCGGCAGATCCTCGGCGGGCACGGGCACGGCACCGCAGTCCGGGCAGTGGATGACCGGTATGGGACAGCCCCAGTAGCGCTGCCGGGAGACCCCCCAGTCGCGCAGTCGGTAATTGACACGGCGCTCGCCAATGCCCTGGTTTTCCAGGAATTGGGCAATCGACTCGAACGCCGTGGGAAAGTCCATGCCCGTGAAATCCCCGGCGTTGACCGTGACCAGATCGTCCTTGGCCGTCCAGGGCTCCGCCTGAACATCCACTGATGTGCCATCGGCCGGCCCCACGGCCTGACGAATCGGCAAGCCATAGCGCGTCGCAAACTCATGGTCTCTTGCATCATGAGCGGGCACCGCCATGATCGCGCCCGTGCCGTAGCCCATCAGCACAAAGTTGGCCACCCAAACGGGAATGCGCTCCCCCGAGAGCGGGTTGACCGCCTCAACACCCAGCGGCATGCCCTTTTTCTCGAGCTTCTCCATGGCCTCTTCGGTGACCGCGCCCTTGCGGATCTCCTCAAGGAAATCGGCCAGCGCCGGATCGCGCTCACCCGCCGCCACAGCCAGCGGATGATCCGCGGCCACCGCCATGTAGGTCGCGCCATACAGCGTATCGGGCCGGGTGGTGTACACCCGGAGCGGCTCACCGCCCTCAGCCAGGGCAAAATCCAGCTCGACGCCTTCGGAGCGGCCAATCCAGTTCCGTTGCATGGTCTTCACCGCATCAGGCCAGCCAGGCAACGCCTCCAGGCCATCGAGCAGCTCATCGGCGTACTCGGTAATGCGGATAAACCATTGCGGAATCTCGCGGCGCTCTACCGGCGCACCGGAGCGCCAGCCGCGACCATCCACCACCTGCTCATTGGCCAATACGGTCTGATCCACCGGATCCCAGTTGACCACCGCCCGGGCCCGATAGACGAGGCCCTTTTCCAGGAGCTGGGTGAACATCAGCTGCTCCCAGCGGTAGTAATCCGAGTCGCAGGTGGTGACCTCGCGGGTCCAGTCGTAGCCATACCCCATGCGCTGGAGCTGCCGGCGCATGTGATCGATGTTCTCGTAAGTCCATTTCGCTGGCGGCACACCGCGCTTGATGGCGGCATTCTCTGCCGGCAGGCCAAACGCATCCCAGCCCATCGGCTGGAGGACGTTGCGCCCCTGCATGCGCTGGTAGCGACTGATCACATCGCCAATGGTGTAATTGCGCACATGCCCCATGTGCAGCCGCCCGCTCGGGTAGGGCAGCATCGACAGGCAATAGTATTTCTCGCGGGCCGGATCTTCGGTGACCTGAAAGGTGCCCTCAGCGTCCCAGTAGGACTGCGCGGCCTGCTCGATCGTGGCGGGGTTGTAGTGATTTTCCATGGCGCCAGAGGATACCCCGGCGCCGGGTCGGATTGCACCTGCGCTCAGTCAGCCTGGCGGCGCACGGCCCGCTCGAAACGACTGCCATGACAGCTCGGGCACGGCGGTATATGACCCGCCCGTTGAAAATGCAGTCGCTCTCCGCAATCCCGGCACACCAGCGTCCCGGGCCCGGTGATCTCCCCGGTGTGATAGCGCGAGGCGGCCTGCAGCTCGCGATTAAAGGCCTGCCACTCGAGCCGGGTTTGATCCGCGACCGAGGAAAACCGATCCCAGATCCAGTTCTCCACCAGCTGCAAGTCCATGTGCAGCCAATCCGCGTAGGTCCCGCGGGCTGTCTCGACGTATTCGGCCGCGTCCTCGAGGTCACGCTGCAACCACTGTGCGATGCGATCCGCCTCGTCGCGGGTCAGCTCCCCCAGCTCAACGCTGCGCTCACGGGCGGTCTCCAGCGCCTCTCGCACCCCCTGGCCCACCGACTCGCCCGTGTGCTCAAGGCGCTCGCGAAGTCGCTCGAGCATCCGCTCGTAGCCCTGTACCTCATGCTCACCCGCGGTCTTTTGTTGATCGGAATCCGTCATGGCTGACACCCCTGATTGTGCGAATGCCCCCAGTGTAACTGGACCCGTCTAGACATCGCGAAACAGTCGGACACCACGGCGCCGCAGCAGCGTGCCGATCAGCAGCAGGGCGGCGCTGCCGCCCGCCATTGGCCAGTCTCGCCAACGCATGTAGGGCGTCATTCCCTGGCGGGGCACCACCTCGCCCTCGATGACCGCGGCCTCGAACAACGGTCCCTGGTCGCTCACCTCGCCCTGCGCGTCGATCAGGACCGACACCCCCGTGTTCGTCGCCCGAATCATCGGCCGGGCCGTCTCCACGGCACGCATTCGGGCCATCTGCAGATGCTGCCAGGGCGCAGCGGTCTGCCCAAACCAGGCATCGTTGCTGACGTTCAGCAGGATCTCGGCGCCAGGTAAGGCATCCAGCACCTCGGTGCCAAACGTCACCTCGTAGCAAATACTCACCCCCACCGCATGCCCGGCCGCGCGCAACGGCTCGGCCGAGCGCCCGGCACTGAAATCACCCAGCGGCGTGCCGACAAAATCCAGAATGCCGCCGGCAATGGCCCGAAACGGCACATATTCCCCAAACGGTACCAGATGGCGTTTGTAGTAGAACTGGGTGTCCTCGCCGGGCACCGCAACGGCGTTAAAGAGCCCCTCACCCGCCGGGTCGGCTGCGGGTGTTCCCAGGATCAGCGTGCTCCCGGCCCCTTGCGCATCCGCTGCCAGTGTCTCGAGCCAGTCCTCGACTTGTTGATACACCGCCGGGACCGCCGTTTCCGGCCAGACAATGAGAGATTGCCCCAGCACGGCGCGGCTCTTAGACAGATACTCCGAGAGAATGTCGGCACTCTCGTCCGGGTCCCATTTGCGCGACTGCGCCACATTCCCTTGAATAATCGAGACCGACAGGGGGTCGCCGCTTGGCACACTCCATGTCCGATCCAGCACGAAACCGGCCAGCGTAAAGACCCCCAGCATAAGCACCGGCGCCAGCAACCGCAGCGACAAGGGCCGCAGGAACCACCAGGCCAGTGCGCCCGCCACCAGCGCAACCGCCAGGCCCGGACCGTACACGCCAAACACCGGCGCCAGCGCCGCCAGCGGAGTATCAATCTGGGTGTAGCCAATGCTCAGCCAGGTTGCCCCGGTGAACAGCCAGCTCCGCACCCACTCCACCAGCACCCAGGCCGCTGGTAAGCCCATCAGCACCATGCAGGTCGAATGCCGGCGCATGGCGCGCCAGCCCAGCAGCAGCGCGAGCATGGGAATCAGGGCAAAGAGGGCGACCAGCACACCGGTGGCAATGGCACCGGCCAACGGCCCGCCGCCATAATTCGCAATGCTGTGATAAATCCAGTAGACACCCAGGCCCGCAAAACCCAGGCCAAACAGATAACCCGGCAAAAGCACCTGCCATGGCCGCTGCGCCGGGGCGATCAAGGCAAAAATGACGGCTAGCCCAAGCACCGGTGCCCAGGCCTGACCATAGGGTGCGAATCCAAGGGGCAGCAAAAGACCCGCCGCGAGGGCGAGGGCCACCCGCAGCGTCATCATCATTCGACCAGCGCCTCTGCGGCTTCCTCTTCGTCGCCCGGCATCACCTGCAGCAGGTGCAGTCGGCGGCTGTCAGCGCGCAGCACCTCGAAGCGAAGGCCTTCGAGCTCAAGCGCCTCACCGCGCCGGGGCATATGGCCAAAGCCATTGGCAACGAGGCCGCCGATGGTGTCGAACTCCTCGTCACTCAGCCGGGTGTCGAAGTGTTCATTGAACACCTCGATGGGGGTAAGCGCCTTGACCACGGTGCGACCGTCATCACTGCGGTTAAGCACCCAGGTGTCCTCATCAAGATCGTGCTCGTCATCAATTTCGCCGACGATCTGCTCGATGACATCCTCCATGGTCACAATCCCGGCCAGGCCGCCATATTCATCCACCACGATGGCAAGATGATTACGCGATTCCTGAAAGAGCTTGAGCAAGGCATCCAGGCGCTTGCTCTCGGGGATGAACAGCGCCGGGCGGAGCAACTCGCGCAGGCGAAACTCCCGCTGCTCCTGTGGATCAAGATAAGGCAACAGATCCTTGGCAATGAGAATGCCGATGACGTCATCACGGCTATCGCCAGTGACCGGAAAGCGAGAGTGGCCGCTTTCGATGATGGTAGGCAGCAAATCCCAGACGGATTCGGAGCGCGGCAGCAACGAGGCCTGCGAGCGCGGCACCATGATCTCGCGGACTTGCAGATCCGCGACATTCAGCACGCCCTCGCACATGGACAGCACATCGGCATCCAGCACACCGCGATGATGGGCCGATCGCAGGGTATGCAGCACCCCCTCACGATTCTCGGGTTCCCGCCCCTTCAGTGCCTGCGCAATCTTCTCCAGCCACGTCCGATGGCTGGCGCTGGTACTCCCCGGTTGATCCTCGCTCATTCCGCTCCGTTGTGACCTCGCATTAGGCATAAGGGTCAGAGAACCCTAGCTGCGCCATCACGCGCCGCTCTTCGCCCTCCATAACATCCGCTTCCACGCTAGTCGCATGATCGAATCCAAGCAAGTGCAAGACACCATGCACCGTTAAATGGGCCCAGTGTGCCGTTTCCGACTTGCTCTGCTCGGCCGCTTCGCGAGCCACCACGGGCGCGCAAATCACCAAATCGCCCAGCAACGGCAGATCAACCCCTTCCGGCAAATCAACAGGGAAAGAAAGCACATTGGTGGCAGCATCCCGC
Source organism: Spiribacter salinus M19-40 (assembly GCF_000319575.2). Classification (NCBI taxonomy): domain Bacteria; kingdom Pseudomonadati; phylum Pseudomonadota; class Gammaproteobacteria; order Chromatiales; family Ectothiorhodospiraceae; genus Spiribacter; species Spiribacter salinus. The sequence continues at coordinate 1,492,273 of NC_021291.1, forward strand.
CCGCGGTAGTCGTGATTGAGGGTGCGGCCTTCAGGCTCATCCACCAGGCGAATGGCGAGCTCCCAGTCGGTGCGCCGACCCGCGAGGGCCGCATCAACCCAGGCCTGAAACAGCGCGGGCTCGGGGACGGACGCCGTCGTGGCGTTCTGAAGGTCCAGGTCTGGCATGGGCCGCCTCAGCGCGGCGGCGGATCGTCCTCGCGCCGGTCATAGGCACGAACAATCCGCTGAACCAGGTCGTGGCGGACCACGTCATGGGCGTTGAAAAAGGTAAAGCTCACCCCGTCGACATCACGGAGAATGTCCACCGCATCCCGCAACCCCGAGGTCTTGCCCGGTGGCAGGTCGATCTGGGTGACATCACCGGTGACCACCGCGGTGGACCCGAAACCCAACCGGGTCAGGAACATTTTCATTTGCTCGACGGTGGTGTTCTGGGCCTCGTCGAGGATGATGAACGCTCCGTTGAGCGTGCGCCCACGCATGTAGGCCAGGGGCGCCACCTCGATGACGTTGCGCTCGATGAGCTTGTTCACCCGCTCGAACCCCAGCATCTCAAAGAGCGCGTCATACAGGGGCCGTAGGTACGGGTCGACCTTCTGGGCGAGGTCCCCGGGCAGAAAGCCGAGCCGCTCGCCGGCCTCCACGGCCGGGCGCACCAGCACCAGGCGCTGGACCTGCTCGCTTTGCAGGGCCTCCACAGCGCTGGCCACGGCCAGGTAGGTCTTGCCCGTTCCCGCCGGGCCGATCCCGAAGCTCAGATCCGTCTGCCGGATCGCCGCCAGATAGTCCCGCTGATTGGGTCCTCGGCCCCGTACCAGCCCCTTGCGGGTCTGAATACTGACCTCATCCGGCGCGACGGGCGCGTCATCCACGGCAGGCGTTGGCACGGCATCGAACTGCGCCTCAGCCTCGGCGTGACGCAGCTGCAAATGCACGCTCTCGGAGCCCACCGTCTCCTGGGCGGTGGTGGCGTAGAGCGCCCGAATCACATCGCCGGCCCGGCTGACCGCCGGGTCGTCGCCCAGGATGCGAAAACGATGGCCACGGTTTTCGATCTCCACGCCGAGGCGCCGCTCAACCTGGCGCAGGTTCTCGTCGAACTGGCCGCAGAGGTTGGCCAGACGCTCGTTATCCGGGGGCGAGAGGGTGAAGTCGATGGCCTCGGCGCGCGCGCTCAAGAGACTGCCTGACTGCCCAGGGCCGGCTGGCCCGCGGCCAGATCGGGCTCGCGCGTGGTATCAATCCCGAGCATCTCGCCGCGCAGGGAATGCGCCATGGCCTCGGTAATGCGCACGTCCACGAATCGGCCGATCAGCCGTCGGTGACCGGGGAAGTTGACCACGCGATTGTTCTCGGTCCGGCCCTTGATTTCGTTAGGGTCCTTGCGGGAGACCCCATCCACCAGCACAGACTCCACCTGACCCACCATCGCCTCGCTAATGGCACTGGCATTGGCATCCAGCTGCGCTTGCAGGGTTTTTAACCGGGTCTTTTTCTCTTCAGCCGGGGTGGCGTCCGGCAATTGCGCGGCGGGTGTCCCCGGGCGGCGAGAGAACACAAAGCTGAAGGACTGATCAAAGCCCACCGTCTCGACCAGTTCCATCGTCGCCTCGAAGTCTTTTCGCATCTCACCGGGGAAGCCGATGATGAAGTCTGACGAAAGCGTGAGATTCGGGCGCGCCGCGCGCAGCGAGTCCACCAGCGCCAGGAAATGCGCACGGGTGTGATTGCGCTTCATGAGCGCGAGCACATTATCCGAGCCGCTTTGCACCGGCAGGTGCAGATGACTGACCAGTTCCGGCACCGTCGCGTAGGCTTCCACCAGCGCGGCGTTAAAATCGAGGGGATGGGAGGTGGTAAAGCGAATGCGCTCAATGCCCTCAATCGCCGCAATGTAGTGAATCAGCAGCGCCAGGTCGGCGCGCTCGTCACCCTCTAGCAGGCCATCGTAGCCATTCACGTTCTGGCCAAGCAGCGTGACCTCACGCACTCCCTGCTCGGCGAGCTCGGCGCACTCCGCGAGCACGTCATCAAACGGCCGGCTGATCTCTTCGCCGCGGGTGTAGGGCACCACACAAAAACTGCAGTACTTGCTGCAGCCTTCCATGATGGACACAAACGCCGTCGGCCCGTCCGCCCGCGGTTCTGGCAGGCGATCGAACTTCTCGATTTCAGGGAAACTGACATCCACCACCGAGCGGCCGCTGGCCCGCGCCCGGGTCACCATGTCGGGCAGGCGATGCAGCGTCTGGGGGCCAAACACCAGATCAACAAACGGCGCCCGCTCGACAATGGCGGCACCCTCCTGGCTGGCGACACAGCCGCCCACGCCAATCAGCAGATCCGGATGATCGGCCTTGAGTTCGCGCCACCGGCCCAGCTCGGAGAAGACCTTCTCCTGGGCCTTCTCGCGGATCGAGCAGGTATTGAGCAGAATCACGTCCGCCTCTTCCGGCGTCTTGACCCGCTCATAGCCGCCCTCGGCCGCCAGAACATCCACCATCTTGACCGAGTCGTACTCGTTCATCTGGCAGCCGTGGGTGCGCACGTAAACCTTCTGTGTCATGGCCTGAAGAATACTAGGGCGCCGGGCCGCGAACAATGCGCGGACCCCCTCCCCTAACGGCCATACACGTCTTCAATGCGGGTGATGTCATCCTCGCCCAGATAACTGCCGGACTGCACTTCCACCAGCTCGAGCGGGATCATGCCGGGGTTTTCCAGGCGATGGACGGTGCCAAGCGAGATATAGGTGGACTCATCCTCCCCCAGCAGGAACACCTCGTCGCCCCGAGTGACCTGGGCCGTGCCCTTCACCACCACCCAATGCTCGGTACGGTGATGATGCATCTGCAATGACAACCGGCAACCCGGATTGACCACGATGCGCTTGACCTGAAAGCGATCAGCCCGGATCAGGCCCTCATAGCTACCCCAGGGCCGATGCACCTCACGATGTTCCACGGCCTCGGCCCGGCCATCGGCCTGCAGCCGCTGCACCACCGCCTTGACCTCATGTACCCGATCCCGCGGCGCCACCAACACCGAGTCCGCGGTCTCAACCACCACGTGATCCTTCAGCCCCACCGTCGCCACCAGCCGACTCTCAGCGCGGACGTAGCTGTTGTGACTGTCTTCGGCGATGACATCGCCCAGCAGGACATTACCCTGGCCATCGGCCGCACCCGCGCTCATCAGCGTTGACCACGATCCCAGATCACTCCAGCCGGCCTCCAGGGGCACCATGACCGCGGCGTCGGTCGGCTCCATGACTGCGTAGTCAATGGAATCACTCGGGCAATGCGCGAATCCGCCCTCGCCCAGACGAATGAAATCGAGATCCCGCTCGGCCTCGGCCATGGCCGCCTCACAACCCCGAAGAATATCCGGGGCATGCTGCTGCAGCGCTTCCAGATACCGCGACGCGCGCATCACAAACATCCCCGCGTTCCAGTAAAACCCGCCCGCTTCAAGAAACGCTTGCGCCCCCGCGTCATCGGGCTTTTCGACAAAACGCTGCACCTGGCGGGCCGTGGCCTGATTCGAGACCGGCTCGCCTGCCTCAATGTAGCCATAGCCGGTCTCCGGGCGGTCAGCCACCACGCCAAACGTGACAAGCCAACCGGCCTCGGCGGCCTGCACGGCCTCGCTGAGCGCGGTGCGCAACGCGGCCGGCGCCTCGACCAGGTGATCAGCGGGGAACACCGCGAGGATCGCATCCGGAGCATCCCGCATCGCCTGCAGCGCGGCCACGCCCACCGCCGGTGCGGTATTACGGCCCACCGGCTCGAGCAGGATCTGCGCGGCGCCCAAGGGGTTATCCCGTAATTGCTCGGCGACCAGGAAGCGATGCGCCTGATTACACACCACGATCGGGGCAGCCAGGTCTGGCATGCCCTCCAGGCGCTCCAGCGTCTGCTGCACCAGGGTGCGGCCACTGGCTGCCACATCCAAGAACTGCTTGGGATACGTCTCGCGGGACAGCGGCCAAAGGCGCGATCCCACCCCGCCGGAGAGGATGACTGGATGAACGCTCAAACCCGCGGCGGCCATTACTCTGTCGCCCCCGGATTGCCGGGAGCCTGCACCGGCCGGCCAATGGCGTAGTAGGCATAGCCCAGATCCGCCAAATAATCGGGGTCGTACAGGTTCCGGCCATCAAAGATGACGGGCGCGGCCAGGCGCTCGCGCATGGCCTCGAAGTCCGGGCTGCGAAAGAGATTCCACTCGGTCATGATGACCAGCGCGTCGGCGCCCTCAAGGGCCGCCTCGGGGCTGTCACATAACACCAGGCCCTCGCGCTCGCCATAAATGGCCCGGGTCTCTGCCATCGCTTTGGGATCAAAAGCGCGCACCGACGCGCCGGCCTCCCAGAGCGACTCCATCAATCGCCCCGCTGGTGCCTCGCGCATGTCATCGGTATTCGGCTTGAATGACAGGCCCCACACCGCAAAGCAGCGACCGCTCAAATGCCCCGCGAAATGCTCGCGGATGCGGTTGAATACGTAATGCTTCTGGCGGTCGTTGACCTCTTCCACGGCCTGCAGCAGCTGCGGGACGTAATCGACATCGTGGGCGGTGCGCGCCAGCGCCTGAACGTCCTTCGGGAAACACGAGCCACCGTACCCCGCTCCGGGGTAGATAAAGTGATAGCCAATGCGCGGGTCCGAGCCAATCCCAATACGCACCCGTTCGATATCCGCGCCGACGCGATCGGCGATGTTGGCCAGCTCGTTCATAAAACTGATTTTTGTCGCCAGCATGGCGTTGGCGGCGTATTTGGTCAGCTCCGCTGAGCGCACATCCATGCTGATCAACCGATCGTGGTTGCGGTTGAATGGGCTATAAAGACTGTGAAGCAGGTCCCGCGCCCGCGCATCATCACTGCCAATGATCACGCGCTCGGGCTTCATGAAGTCATCCACCGCCGCGCCTTCTTTCAGGAATTCCGGGTTGGAGACCACGGCGTAGTCCACTGTCACGCCGCGCGCGGCCAGACCGCGATCCACCGCCTCACGGACCCGGTCAGCCGTGCCCACCGGCACCGTCGACTTATCCACAATGACCTTGTAGTCGGTCATGTGCTCGGCAATCGAGCCCGCCACCGTCAGCACATGGCGCAGATCGGCCGAGCCATCCTCGTCCGGCGGTGTCCCCACCGCAATAAACTGCAACTGCCCGTGATGAACGCCGGCGGCCGTGTCGGTGGTAAAGCGCAATCGACCCGCTTCCCGGTTACGCACCACCACCCCTTCCAGGCCTGGCTCGTAAATGGGAATATCGCCGCGGTTCAGCCGATCGATCTTGCCCCCGTCAACATCAACGCAGACCACATCGTTGCCCACCTCGGCGAAGCAGGCCCCCGTCACCAGACCCACATAGCCCGTGCCAAAAATCGTGATCCGCATGCTGCGCTCCCCGGGGCCTTAGTCGGCCGTCACCGCCGCCTCCAGGGCGACTTTCATCATGTCCTGAAAGCTGTTCTGCCGTTCATCGGCGCTCGTCGAGGCGCCCGTGACGACGTGGTCACTCACAGTCAGCACGCTGACCGCGCGCTTGCCAGCCTCGGCGGCGGCGCCATAGAGCCCGGCCGCCTCCATTTCGACCGCCAGAATGCCATGGGCCTTCATCATCTCGAAGATCGCCGGCTTGGGGTTGTAGAACAACTCCGAGGAGAACACGTTGCCAATGCGCGGATTAAGCGCCGCTGTCCGGGCTGCCGTTACCGTCGCCTCGAGCAGGCCGTAATCGGCCATGGCGGCAAAGTCGTAGCCGCCAAACCGGGTGCGATTCACGCTGGAATCCGTCGACGCCCCCATCGCGATGATGATGTCGCGGACGGCCACATCCGGGCTCACGCCGCCGCACGTGCCAACCCGGATGATCTTCTCGACCTGGTACTGATTGAACAACTCGAAGGCGTAAATGGACATGGACGGAATCCCCATGCCCGACCCCATCACGGAAACGGCCTGGCCACGGTACTGCCCGGTAAACCCAAGCATATTGCGCGTGTTGGTGACTTCCTTCGCGTCTTCCAGATAATTCTCGGCGATCACCCGGGCCCGCAGCGGGTCGCCGGGCATGAGGACCGTATCGGCAAAATCACCGGGCTCGGCATTAATATGCGGGGTAGCCATGGGCAGGCGCTCCTTGTGCCGTTGGGACAATGGAATGTGGAGCGAACTTTACTGACCCCACCGCGTCATGACCAGCGTCCGGGGCCAGGCGGGGTGCAACCCCCGGCCGGTCAGGGCAGAATGCAACCTCAACAGGTAACGGATCGATCCATGCAGTCCGATCGCGCACTGGCGCTGTTTGATCTTGACGGCACGCTGACACGACGCGACACGCTGAGCGATCTGCTGGTACGGCAGTTCGGGGTGGGGCGCTGTCTGGCGGCGGGCGTGCGCCTGTCGCCGTGGCTGCTGGGGGTCCTGGTCGGCCGCGTCCACCGCGATACGGCGAAGGTCTATGTGCTACGGCATTTCTTTGCCAACATGCCGGCCACCGACTTCGAGGCTTTGGCCCGTCACTATGCGCTCAACCACCTCGAAAAACTGTTGCGCCCCAAGGCATGGGCGCAACTGGACTGGCATCGTCAGCAAGGCCATCGGGTGATCGTGATCTCGGCCTCCATCGCCGATTGGATTCGGCCCTGGACCGAGCGCCTGGGGATTGAGCTGCTGGCGACTGAGCTCGAGCGCCGCCACGGCCGCATCACGGGTGATCTTGCCGGCGAAAACTGCCGGGGCGAGGCCAAGGTCCGCCGTCTCAAAGAAATCCTGAACCCGGACGCCTACCAGCCGATCCATGCCTATGGCGACACCAGCGGCGACACCGCCATGCTGGCCCTCGCCGACCACCCGGTCTATCGGGGTCTACGCTAGCGATACGGAGCAGGACGGCCATGTCGAGCATTGATGAGCTGATCCACCAACGCGTCCCCGCCGATGAGCGGCCGGCGCTGCTGGCCTTCGCAGACCGTGGTGTCATCAAGGTAACCCGTCGCGAACTGGACAGCCGAATCGCGGCAACCGCTCATGCGCTGCAACAGGATGGCCTTGGCGAAGGCGATCGCGTTCTGCTGCTCGCAGCCAACCGAATCGAATGGATCGTCCTGGCCCTCGCCACCCTGCGCGCCGGTGGGGTGATCGTGCCAGTCGACACCCAGATGGGCGCTGAAGACCTGGCCCATGTCGTTACTGACGCGGCCCCCTGGCGGATTGTCGTCGATGAAGCGAGCGCCCTCGGCCTGCCCCAATCCGTCCCCCGCGAGCGGATCCATCGCCTCGAGGATCTCGGCACCGCAGCCAGCGAAGGCGCTGATGACGACGAGGCGGCGCCCGCCGCGCCCACCCAGGATGAGGATCGCATCGCCGCGCTCTTCTACACCTCGGGGACCACCGGGCCGCCGAAGGGAGTCCCCCTCACCCACCGCAACCTCACCAGCAATGTCGAAGGCCTGCTGGCCGAGGCGATTGCCCGGCCAGCGGATCGGGTCTTGCTGCCGCTGCCCCTGCATCATGTCTATCCGTTCAGCATCGGGTTGCTGAGCGTTCTCGCCGTGGGGGCGACCCTGGTGATGCCGCGCTCACTCGTGGGCCCGCGCGTTGTCGAGGCACTGCGCGGCAGTGAGGCCACGATCCTTCTCGGTGTGCCGCGTCTCTATGAGGCGCTCTGGAGCCGACTGGAGACGCGCGTGACGGCCGGCCACCCCACGCGGCGGCACATCTTCCACGCCCTGCTCGGCGCCTGCCAATCCCTCCAGCAACGGCTGGGCCGTCATCCGGGGCGCTGGCTCTTCCGGCCGGTCATGCGCCGGCTTGCCCCACGGCTGCGTCTCGCCGTCAGTGGGGGGGCTGCGCTTGACCCGGCCCTCGGTGGCCGGCTGGAGGCGCTGGGCTGGACGGTAGCCACCGGTTACGGGCTCACCGAGACCTCGCCCATCCTCACCCTCAACCCCCCGGGCGAGGCGCGGCTTCATACCGCCGGGCGTCCTCTACCTGGCGTGTCGATCGAGATTCGCGATGGCGAGGTGCTGGCCAAAGGCCCCAATGTCTTTACCGGTTACTGGAACGACGCACTCGCCGCCTCCGACATTCTTGATGCCGACGGCTGGCTGCACACCGGTGATGCCGGTGAGATGGACGACGACGGCTTCCTGCATCTCGCCGGTCGCCTGTCATCCACGATCGTCCTGCCCGGTGGCGAGAACATCGATCCCGAGCGCATCGAGCGCGCCCTCAATGCCCAATCCGCCATCCGCGAAGCCGGTGTCCTCGAGCACGATGGCCGCCTCACGGCCGTGATCATCCCCGAGACCGAGGGCAGCACCGAGGCCACGCCCGAAGACGCGGCGCTCGCGGCGGTGGACCACGCCCTGCAGACACTCCCCCGGCACCACGCCCTTCAGCACGTGCAGGTGGGCACCGACCCCTTGCCCCGAACCCGGCTGGGTAAACTCCGCCGTCATCGCCTGCGTGCCCTTTACGACGACCTGGTGGCCGGACGCGCCGATACCACGCAGGCCCCCATCGATCCGCAGGATATGGCACCAGAGGACCAGGCGCTGCTGGCTGATCGCGCCGCGCTGGCCACCTGGCAATACCTTGCCGAGCGCTTTCACGATCAGCGCCTGACCCCCGATTCGCGCCTCGCCCGCGATCTGGGACTGGACTCACTCAGCTGGGTGGATATGGGCATGGCGTTGCGCGAGCGCGCCGGCATCGAACTGGCGGATGAGGCCATTGCCCGGGTGGAGACCGTTCGTGATCTACTCCAGGAATGCATTCAGGCCGAGGTCAATGCCGAGCATGAGGGCGCCGGGCGCTCGCTGATTGATGCCCTGCGCGAACCCGAAACACTGCTTGAGACAGCGGATCGCCGAGCCCTGGCGCCCCGCGGCGCCCTGCGCCACGCCAGCGCCCGAGTGGCGCTGAGCGGCTGTCGACTGATCAACCGGCGCTACGCCCACATCGAAATCGACGGCGAATGGCCTGAACATGGGCCCTGCCTGATCACGCCCCGACACCTCAGCGCCTACGACCCCATTGCCCTGACGGCCGCCCTGTCGCCAGCACAACTAGAGACCACATTCTGGGCAGGGTGGACGGGTCTGCTGTTCGCATCGGCCCCGCGACGGGCCTTTAGCCACATCGCCCGGATTCTGCCGATTGATCCCGGGGCAGCGCCCCGTCGAAGCCTGGCGCTGGCGGCGGCCTGCCTGGAGCGCGGTCATCCACTGATCTGGTTTCCGGAGGGCCAACGTGCCCGGGAGGATGCACTCCAGCCGCTCCGGCCCGGGATCGGTCTGTTGCTGGCGGCTCACCCAGTCCCCGTGGTGCCGGTGTGGATTGAGGGCACGGATCACATCCTGCCGATTGGCCAGCGGCTGCCGCAGCCGGGCCAGGTGCGCATTCGCATTGGCCAGGCCCTGACCGCCGCCGATTACGGCGATAACCGGCGCGATATCGTCCAGTCGATCGAGACGGCCATGCGCACCCTGGGTGAGGCGTCCCGCTAGAAGGGGATATCGTCGTCGAAGTCGTCCGCGGGCGCTGTCTGCGGGGCCGGCTCCTGGCTGGCTTCCGGGGCTGACTGGCTTGCGGCATGGCTGCTGGCGCCACCGCCCCCCATGCCACCGCCTGCGCCATCGAGCATCTGCATGTCGTTGACGACGATTTCGGTGGTGTAGCGATCCTGGCCGTCCTGGCCCTGCCATTTGCGCGTCTGCAAACGACCCTCGACATACACCTTCGAGCCCTTTTTCAGGTACTCGCCCGCGATCTCGGCCAGACGGCTGAAGAACACCAGCCGGTGCCACTCCGTGCGCTCCTGCTGCTCGCCGGTCTGCCGATCCTTCCACTGATCGGTCGTGGCCAGTCGCGCGTTGGTGACCGCGCTGCCCGCTGCCGAATACCGAACCTCGGGGTCGGCCCCGAGATTACCGACCAGAATGACCTTGTTGATGCCACGTGCCATGACTGCCTCCGCTAAATGTTGGTCCGGGGCGTCCCTGACCCCCGTTTCGACCTGTCACTCTACCGCTTCTTCGACCCGCGCCGAAATGCGCGCCGATTACCGGTCAACTCAGATCGATAAAGCCCAGATGCTCAAGCTTGAGGAGCACCTGCTGCGCGGCCTCCTCCGGTGTACTATCCGTTGTATCGATGCGCAGCTCCGGGTCCACGGGCGCCTCGTAGGGATCATCGATCCCCGTGAAACCCTTGATCTGCCCGGCACGCGCCTTGGCATACAGGCCTTTGCGATCGCGCCGCTCGCATTCGGCCAGCGGCGTGGCCACATGGATCTCGATAAAGCCGCCATTCGCCGCCTCGACCATTTCGCGGACATCGGCACGCGTTGCAGTGTACGGCGCAATGGGCGCGCAAATGGCAACCCCGCCGTTGCGGGTAATCTCCGCGGCCACAAAGCCAATGCGTTGAATGTTGAGATCGCGATGCGCCCGCGAAAAACCGAGCTCGCTGGACAGGTGCTTGCGCACCACATCGCCGTCGAGCAGCGTGACCGGCCGACCACCCCGCTCCATGAGCTTGACCATCACCGCATTGGCAATGGTGGATTTGCCCGATCCGGATAACCCGGTAAAAAACAGCGTCACCCCCTGGCGGGCGCGGGGCGGGAAGGTCTTGCGAAGCTCCGCAACCACCTCGGGATAGCCAAACCAGTCCGGGATCTCCAGGCCCTCGCGCATCCGCCGCCGAAACTCGGTGCCGGAGATGTTCATGACCGTCTCGCTGGCCTCGTCCACTTCATCGATCGGCGCATAGCCCGCCCGCTCCTGGACGTAGACCATCATCCGAAAGGGCACCATTTCGATCCCCAGCTCATCGGCATAACGGGTCACCATCTCTTGGGCGTCATACGGCCCGTAAATCTCCTCGCCCTGGCTGTCCTTGCCCGGCCCGGCGTGATCGCGGCCCACAATGAAATGCGTACAGCCATAATTGCGCCGAATGATCGCGTGCCAAAGCGCCTCACGCGGCCCGCCCATGCGCATGGCAAGCGGCAGCAACGACAGCGCCGTGGTCTGCTCCGGGTACTTTTGCAGGACGTGCTCGTAGCAGCGCACCCGCGAGTAATGATCCACATCGCCGGGCTTGGTCATGCCCACCACGGGATGAACCAGCAGGTTGGCCTCGGCCTGACGCGCCGCCTGGAACGTTAGCTCCACGTGGGCGCGATGCATCGGGTTACGGGTCTGGAACGCGACGACCCGGCGCCAGCCGTTGCGGGCAAAGCGCGCACGCAAATCCGCTGGCGTCAGGCGCAGATGGGTAAAATCGTAGTGCCCCGGCAAATCCAGCGCCTCAATGCGCCCGCCCAGATAAACCGGATGACTGCGCTCGTGGAGATACGCCACGCCAGGATGACCCCGGTCGGTGGTGCCGAACACCGCCTGCGCCTCTGCCTCAAAATCCGGCCGCCACTGATCACTCACCGTGAGAATGGCGAGGATCACGCCCTCTGGGTCACGCAGCGCAACCCGATCCCCCACCGACACCGTTTCCGCCAGCGCCTCGCTCACATCCAGGGTGATGGGCATGGGCCACAGCGTGCCGTCGGTCAGCCGCATCTCGGCGAGCACGCGCTCGTAATCCGCCTGGCCCAGAAAACCCGCCAGCGGCGAGAAACCGCCGTTCGCCAATAGCTCCAGGTCACAGAGCTGGCGCTCGGTCAGATCCCAGCTGGGATAATCCACCGCGGCCGTCTTGGCCGCTTCAGCCTGCTCGGTGGTCAGGCGCAGGTCCTTTAGCACCCCACCGTGGGGCGGAATCAGATCCGTCATGATGTCTCCGCTTGTGTGGTGTTGTGATCGGTAACAGGCGTGGGGGCGCGCAGCCCCATCGCGACGGCGAGCCAAAGCGACGCGGCGAGTGCGCAAAAGATGAACACCCCTTCAACGCCGAAGCGGCCATAGACCAGGCCGCCGAGGGCACCGCCCAGAAACGCCCCCAGAAACTGTGCGGTGGCGTACACCCCCAACGCCGTCCCCCGTAGCCCCTCCGGCGCAAACCGGGTCAGCAACGAGGGCAGACTCGCCTCGAGCGTGTTGAACCCGACAAAGAACAGCCACAGAGCAACGACCAGCGCTGGCAGCCAGCCACTGAACCCCGCCATGATCAGGTCCGCCACAATGACCAGCGCGGCCACCCCGGCCAGCAACCGATGCAGGATTTGCCGACGCTCGCCAATCATGATGATCAGCGCCATGCCTGCCACGGACAAAATCAGCACCGGCACATAGACCAACCAGTGATCACCCCGGGGAATGCCGAGCCGCGACTCAAGCACCACGGGGAGCACCACAAAACTCGCGGTCAGCACCAGATGCAGCACCAGCACACCCAGGTCCAGGCGCAGCAGGTCGGGATGGCGCAGCACGATGGGCAGCCCACCGGCGCGTGCATTCACCTCCGGGCGAAAGGCCTTCTCACCACCGGCAGGCACCAGGAAGAACAGCAACGCCATGGCCACCAGCGCCAGCGCCGCGGTCACCCAGAACACGCCGGCCAGCCCGGACGCTGCCGCAATCCCCGGCCCGGCGACCATGGCCACCAGAAACGCCGCCCCCACACTGATCCCGATCAGCGCCATGGCCTTGGTGCGCTGGGTATCGCGGGTGAGATCTGCGGCGAGGGCCATGACCGCCGCCGCGATGGCGCCACAGCCCTGCAGGGCCCGGCCCAGGATGACGGTTTGCACACTCTCGGCCTGCGCCGCAACCACGCTGCCCAGGGCAAAGAGCAGCAGACCGAACACAATGACCGGCCGGCGCCCGATGCGATCCGAGAGCATGCCAAAGGGCACCTGCAACACCGCCTGCGTGAGGCCGTAGGCGCCAATGGCCAGGCCGATGAGCGCGGGTGTCGCCCCGTCAAGATCGCTGCCGTAGAGCGTAAACACCGGCAGGATGAGAAACAGCCCGAGCATGCGCATGCCGAAGATAATCGACAGCCCGGCCGTCGCCCGGCGCTCGTGCGTGTTCATCGGCCCGGCGCCGGCGGTTTTTCTTCCGTGCACGTTCGCCCCTGTGGATCGCTGGTTGCGCAGGAGCGGTATACTAGCAAATTGTTTTGACCGGGAAGCCCATGGACGCCATCGTCATCGAGGGCGCGCGCACTCACAACCTGCGCGACCTGCACCTCACACTGCCTCGCGGGCAGCTCATCGTGATCACCGGCCCATCGGGTTCCGGCAAGTCGTCGCTCGCCTTCGACACGCTCTACGCCGAGGGCCAGCGCCGCTATGTCGAGTCACTCTCGGCCTATGCTCGGCAGTTTCTCTCGATGATGGACAAACCCGATGTCGATCGCATCGAGGGCCTATCCCCTGCCATCGCCATCGAACAAAAGGCCACGTCGCATAACCCGCGCTCTACGGTGGGCACGGTCACCGAGATCCACGATTACCTGCGCCTGCTCTTCGCCCGGGCAGGCACACCGCATTGCCCAACGCACGGTCATGCGCTGAACGCCCAGAGCATTAGCGAGATGGTTGATCACATCCTCGCCCTGCCCGAAGGGCGCCGGCTGATGCTACTCGCCCCACTGGTGCGCGGGCGCAAGGGTGAGCATCGGGACACCCTGACCGAGCTTCGCCGCCAGGGCTTTGTCCGCGTCCGCGTGGACGGCGAGGTGCAGGATCTGGACGACGTACCGCCCCTCGACCCCCAGCGCCAGCACGACATCGACGCCGTCGTCGACCGCTTTCGAGTGCGCGGAGATCTCGCCACCCGGCTCGCCGACTCGCTGGAGACGTGCCTGAGCCTGGGCGAGGACATCGCCCGTCTTGCCGATATCGACGACCCGGCGCGTGACGATCTGGTGTTCTCCGCGCGCTACGCCTGCCCCGAATGCGGCTACTCGCTAAGCGAACTCGAGCCCCGGGGCTTTTCCTTTAACAACCCCCGCGGCGCCTGTCCCACCTGCGATGGCCTCGGTGTGGAGCAGTTCTTTGACCCCGCCCGCATCGTCACCCAACCGGCGGTGTCGCTCGCCGCGGGTGCCGTGCGCGGCTGGGACCGGCGTAACGCCTACTACGGCCAGATCATCAACGACCTGGCCCGTCACTACGGCTTTGATGTCGACACGCCCTGGCGCGAGCTGCCGGAGGCGATCCGCCAGATCGTGCTCTATGGCAGCGGCGAAGAGGAGATCGCCTTTCACTATGCCGGTGCGCGGCGTGGGTCGAACGAGGCGCGTCACCACCCCTTCGAGGGGGTCGTCAACAACATGGCCCGGCGCTATCGCGAGACAGACTCGGCGGCCGTGCGCGACGAGCTCGCCCGGTTCCTGACTCGACGCACCTGCCCGGACTGCGGGGGCAGCCGACTCAATGCCGCGGCCCGCCACGTCACCGTCGGCGAATGGCATCTCCCGGCGATCAACGCCCTGTCCATCGGCGAGGTCGCCAACCGGCTTGAGGCCCTGACCCTGCCGGGCGCGCGCGCCACGATCGCCGCGGGCATTTTGCGCGAGATCAACCAGCGCCTGGCCTTCCTGGTCAATGTGGGCCTGGACTACCTGAGCCTCGAGCGCAGCGCCGACAGCCTCTCGGGTGGCGAGGCCCAGCGTATCCGGCTGGCCAGCCAGATCGGGGCCGGGCTGGTGGGCGTGCTCTACGTCCTCGACGAGCCATCCATCGGCCTGCACCAACGCGATAACGACCGACTGCTCGGCACGCTGCGTCATCTCCGTGACATGGATAACACGGTCATCGTCGTCGAGCACGACGAAGAGGCCATGCGCGCGGCCGACCACATCGTCGACATGGGCCCGGGCGCCGGCAGCGAAGGCGGTGCGGTGATTGCCGCGGGTACGGCAAAAGAGATCATGGCGGCACCCGCTTCGCTCACCGGGGATTACCTCGCCGGCCGCCGCGCGATCGCCATCCCGAGCGACCGCCGAGTGCCCGACCCAAAGCGCGGAATCGCGGTTCGCGGCGCCCGAGGCCATAACCTCCACGGCCTGGATGTCACCTTCCCGGCGGGTCTGCTCATCGGCGTCACCGGGGTGTCCGGTTCGGGTAAGTCCACGTTGGTCAATGCCACGCTCTACCCCGCCGCGGCAAGCGCCCTGAACGGCGCCGATCTCACACCCGCCGACTGCGAGGCCATCGACGGCCTCGAGCATTTCGACAAGGTCATTGATATCGACCAAAGCCCGATCGGGCGAACACCCCGCTCCAACCCGGCGACTTATACTGGGCTTTTTACCCCCATCCGCGAGCTTTTTGCGGGCACGCCCGAAGCGCGCTCGCGGGGTTACGGGCCCGGGCAGTTCAGCTTCAACGTCCGCGGGGGGCGCTGCGAGGCCTGTCAGGGCGAGGGCGTCCTGCGCGTGGAGATGCACTTCCTGCCGGATGTCTATGTGCCCTGCGATGTCTGCGAGGGCGCACGCTATAACCGCGAGACCCTGCAGATCCGCTATCGGGGCTACACCATCGCCGATGTCCTGGGGATGAGCGTGGCCGAGGCCCTGGAGATTTTCTCCAGCATCCCCGCGCTGGCGCGCAAGCTGCAGACGCTCATCGATGTGGGCCTGGGGTATGTCCGCCTGGGACAGAACGCGGTGACGCTCTCAGGCGGCGAGGCCCAGCGCGTCAAACTCGCCCGTGAGCTATCGCGCCGCGGGACCGGGCAGACGCTCTACATCCTGGACGAGCCCACCACAGGGCTGCATTTCCACGACATCGCTCAGCTGCTTGAGGTGATTCACCGCTTGCGAGACGAGGGCAACACCGTCGTTGTCATCGAGCACAACCTCGATGTCATCAAGACCTGTGACTGGTTGATTGATCTGGGCCCCGAAGGTGGGGCCGGTGGCGGGCGCATTCTCGCGACCGGCACGCCGGAGGCGGTGGCACAGGTCAGCGAGTCACACACCGGGCGGTATCTCCGCCCGCTGCTCGGGGATGGCGCCGCTTAGGGCAGGAGGTGCTCTACCGCGTCGCGCTCTTCAATCAGCTCCTGCTCGGTGGCGCTCATGCGCTCCCGGGAAAAGTCGCTGATGTCGAGGCCCTGCACGATCTGGTACTGGCCATTGGCACAACGGACCGGGAAGGAATAGATAATTCCCTCGGCAATGCCGTAGCTGCCATCTGACGGGATCGCCATGCTCACCCAGTCGCCCTGGGGCGTGCCCAGTGTCCAGTCGCGCATGTGATCAATGGCGGCACTGGCCGCCGAGGCCGCACTGGACTGGCCTCGCGCCTTGATGATCGCCGCGCCGCGCTGCTGCACGGTGGGGATGAAGCTCTCTTCCAGCCAGCTCTGGTCTACCAGGTCGCTCGCTGCCTTGCCGTCCACCTGCGCATGGCTGATGTCCGGATACTGCGTTGCCGAGTGGTTGCCCCAGATCGTGAGCTGCTGGATATCGGTAACGTGCTGTCCCGTGCGGTTCGCCAGCTGCGCCAGCGCCCGGTTATGGTCAAGCCGCGTCATCGCGGTAAAGCAGTTCGGATCGAGGTCGGGGGCGTTGCGCTGGGCGATGAGCGCGTTCGTGTTGGCCGGGTTACCGACCGCGAGCACGCGCACATTGCGGCTTGCCACGTCGTTCATGGCCTTGCCCTGCGCCGAGAAGATGGCCGCATTGGCCTCAAGCAGGTCCTTGCGCTCCATCCCCGGGCCGCGTGGCTTGGCGCCCACCAGCAGAATGTAGTCGGCGTCCTTGAACGCCTCCTCGGCCTGGTCGGTGGCCTGCAGCCCGGCGACCAGCGGGAAGGCGCAATCGTCGAGCTCCATGACCACGCCCTGGACGGCGTCCATGGCCGGTGGCACTTCAAGCAACTGCAGGATGACCGGCTGATCCGGCCCCAGCATGTCGCCCGAGGCAATTCGGAACAAAAGACTATAGCCGATCTGGCCTGCTGCGCCGGTGACGGCAACACGAACCGGAGCTTTCATCAGGACGCCTCCGCTACTTCCTCAGTCTCAGGCGCCTCTTCCGTGACCTCGGCCATGGGCCGGTCAACCAGCTCGACAAACGCCATCGGCGCATTGTCGCCGGCCCGAAAGCCCGCCTTGAGAATCCGCAGGTAACCACCCGGGCGCTCGCGGTAACGCGGGCCCAGCTCATCAAACAGCTTCGTCACGATGGCCTTGTCACGCAGCCGCGCAAACGCCAGGCGGCGATTGGCCACCGTGTCGTTACCGGCGAGCGTGATCAGCGGCTCCGCGACTTTGCGCAGCTCTTTCGCCTTCGGCAGCGTGGTCCGGATCGCTTCGTGCTCGAACAGCGAGGCCGACATGTTCCGGAACATCGCCTGGCGATGGGAACTGTTGCGATTCAGCTTTCTTCCGGTCTTACGATGACGCATTGCTCTTTATCCCCTAGCCCGTCGCCCGGCTGCGGTCCTCGAGGCCGGCCGGCGGCCAGTTCTCGAGACGCATTCCGAGCTGAAGCCCGTGCTGTGCCAGGACTTCCTTGATTTCGTTCAGCGATTTCTTGCCAAGGTTCGGCGTCTTGAGCAGCTCGACCTCGGTCTTCTGCACCAGATCGCCCACGTAGTGAATGCTCTCGGCCTTCAAACAGTTGGCGGAGCGCACCGTCAGTTCCAGGTCGTCGATCGGGCGCAGCAGCACCGGATCCACCTCGGGTTCGCGGCGCTTGGGCTCGTACTCGCCCTCACCCCCCTCGAGGTCAACAAACACCGACAGCTGATCACGCAGCACGCCAGCGGCCAGACGAATGGCCTCTTCAGGCTCGATCACGCCGCTGGTCTCGATGTCCATGACCAGCTTGTCGAGATCGGTGCGCTGCTCAACACGGGCACTTTCGACGTTGTAGGCCACCCGCCGTACGGGGCTGTAGGTGGCATCCAACGCGAGGCGACCAATGGTGCGCTCCTCGTCGGTATCCCGCGCCGTCGCCGGCTCATAGCCGCGACCGCTGGAGATGGTGATGGACATGCTGATCTCGCCGGCCTTGGTCAGGTTGCAGATAACCAGATCGGGGTTTTTCACCTCAACGTTCTGCTCAGCGCTGATGTCCGCCGCCGTCACCACGCCCGGGCCCTTCTTGTGAAGGCGAACCGTGGCCTCGTCGCGGCCGGTCAGGCGCACGGCCAGGTTCTTGAGGTTCAGTAGCACGTCGACCACGTCTTCCTGGACACCCTCAATGGCGGTGTACTCGTGGAGGACGCCCTCGATCTCGACTTCGGTGACGGCAAAGCCGGGCATCGAAGACAGCAGCACACGCCGCAGCGCGTTACCAAGGGTATGACCAAAACCGCGCTCCAGCGGCTCAAGCGTAATCCGGGCGCGGCTATCGCTGACGGCGTCAACGTGAACCACGCGCGGTTTAAGGAAATCCTTAAACTGACCCTGCATGAAACAAACTCCTGCTGGCAGGACCGCGTAACGCGATCCTACTTGGAATAAAGCTCGATAATGAGATGCTCGTTGATCTCGGCTGGCAGATCGGCCCGATCCGGGACGCGCTTGAGCGTGCCCTGGAACTGCTTGCCGTCTACCTCAACCCATTCCACCAGACCGTTCTGCTGGGACATCTCGATGGCGGCCTGCACTCGCAGCTGCTTCTGGGCACGCTCGCGAATGGACACCGTGTCGCCGGCCTTGACCTCGGCCGAGGCGACATTGGTCACGCGGCCGTTATGAAGGATCGCCCGATGGGCCACCAGCTGCCGGGCCTCGGCCCGCGTGGAGGCAAAGCCCATGCGATACACCATGTTGTCCAGGCGGCACTCAAGGATCTGAAGCAGGTTCTCGCCGGTGTTGCCTTTGCGGCGATCGCCTTCCTTGTAGTACTTGCGGAACTGACGCTCGAGTACGCCGTACATGCGCCGTACTTTCTGCTTCTCACGCAGCTGCAGTCCATAGTCGGAAATCCGGCCACGGCGCTGGCCGTGCTGTCCGGGCGGTGAGTCCAGCTTGCACTTGCTGTCGAGCGGCCGAACGCCACTTTTCAGGTAAAGATCCGTGCCCTCGCGGCGGGCAAGCTTACAGGTTGGTCCGATGTATCGTGCCATTGCTCTAACCCCCGATCAGACGCGACGCTTTTTAGGCGGCCGGCATCCGTTGTGCGGAATGGGCGTCACGTCTTCGATATTCGTGATGCGATAGCCCACATTGTTGAGGGCGCGAACGGCCGACTCGCGGCCAGGGCCCGGGCCCTTGACCCGCACCTCAAGATTCTTCAAGCCGTATTCCTTGGCGGACTCACCGGCCCGCTCGGACGCCACCTGGGCGGCAAACGGCGTGCTTTTGCGAGAGCCCCGAAAGCCACTGCCACCGGCACTGGCCCAGGCAAGCGCGTTGCCCTGGCGATCACTGATCATGATCACCGTGTTGTTGAACGTCGCATTGATATGCGCAATCCCGTCGACGACTGAACGCTTGACGCGCTTGCGGGTGCGGGTGGTTGGCTTGGCCATTGAAATGCTGTCCTGCTAATGCGTTAACGGGTGACGGCACGGCGCGGGCCCTTGCGGGTGCGCGCATTCGTGCGAGTCTTCTGACCACGGACCGTCATGCCACGGCGATGACGGATACCGCGATAACAGCCCATGTCCATGAGCCGCTTAATGTCCATTGCCACCTGACGGCGGAGATCACCCTCAACGGCGAACTCGTTGACGGCAGCGCGCACGCGCTCCAGCTCGTCATCGGTCAGCGCGTTGACCTTGCGATCCGGTTCGATGTTTGCCGCCTGGCAAATCTGCACACCGCGCGTCCGACCGACCCCGTAAATCGAGGTGAGCGCAATCGCTGTGTGCTTGTTGGCGGGGATATTGACGCCAGCAATACGGGCCATGAGCCGTTACTCCGAGTTGTTCTTTGCTCGCGGAAACCCGCTAGTGTAGCCGGGTTACCCTATTTCATACAAGCCAGACGCAATCAGCGCCTAACCCTGCCGCTGCTTGTGGCGGGCATCGGTCGTGCAGATCACCCGCACCGTTCCGCCGCGCTTAATGACCTTGCAGTTCCGGCAGATTTTCTTCACCGAGGCACGTACTTTCATCGTCCCGTCTCCGACAAACCGTTGATCGCCCGCAAAAAGGGCGCGAATCATAGCAGAGCCCCCGCAACCATGCACGGGCCCCGTCCGTGTGTGCTAGCGCAACAGTCCCCCACCGGGGCGGCCATGCGCCTGCAAGTTGGCCTTTTTCATCAGTGGCTCGTACTGGTGCGAGACCAGATGCGCCTGCAACTGGGACATGAAGTCCATGACCACCACCACGATGATCAGCAGTGACGTTCCACCAAAGTAAAACGGCACGTTCCAGTACAGAATCAGGAACTCGGGCAACAGACACACCGCGGTGATATACCCAGCCCCGACCAGCGTGAGACGCGTCATCACCTTGTCGATATACCGTGACGTCTGCTCACCGGGCCGAACCCCGGGGATGAACGCACCCGATTTCTTCAGGTTGTCGGCCGTATCCCGCGAATTAAACACCAGCGCGGTGTAGAAAAAGCAGAAAAAGATGATCGCCGCCGCGTAGAACGCGATATACAGCGGCTGTCCCGGGCTCAAGGTCTGGCCCAGGCGCTGCATCCAGGACAGCCCTTCCATCTCGCCGAACCACTGCCCGATCGTTGCCGGGAACAAAATAATGCTCGAGGCAAAGATCGCCGGAATCACGCCCGCCATGTTGATCTTGAGCGGCAGATGGCTGGTCTGCCCGGCGTACATCTTCCGGCCCTGCTGACGGCGGGCATAATTGACCGTGATCCGGCGCTGGCCGCGCTCCATGAACACGATGAACCAAATCACGCCCAGCGCCAGGGCCAACAACACAATGACCGTGGCAATACCCAGCTCGCCGGTCCGCGTGAGCTCAAGCGTTCCGCCAAGGGCCGCGGGCAGCCCGGCGACGATGCCCGCGAAGATAATCAGCGAGATCCCGTTACCAATGCCGCGCTCGGTGATCTGCTCACCCAGCCACATCAAAAACATCGTGCCGGTCACCAACGTGGCCGTACCGATGAAAATGAATTGCGGGCTCGGGTCAAGGACCACGCCCTGATTCTGCAGCGCCACGGTAATGCCGATGCCTTGGAACAGCGCCAGTGCCAGCGTGCCGTAGCGCGTGTACTTGGTGATCTGACGCCGACCCTGCTCACCTTCCTTGCGGAGCTGCTGGAGCGAGGGCACCACGGCGCTCATCAACTGCATGATGATCGACGCCGAAATATAGGGCATCACGCCCAGCGCAAAAATCGACAACCGCCCCAGGGCACCGCCCGAGAACATATTGAACATGTCGAGGATCGTCCCCGACTGTGCATCGAACATCTGCGCCAGTGCGGCCTGATCGATACCCGGAATCGTGATGTGCGCACCGAGTCGGTAAATGATCAGCGCGACAACCACAAACGTCAGGCGCTGACGCACCTCGGTCAGGCGGCCCATGCCCCCCAGCGCACCCGCATTGGCGGACGGACCGGCCACCTAGCCCTCGACCTTGCCGCCGGCCTTCTCGATGGCCGCCCGCGCACCCGCGGTTGCTCGCACGCCCTGCAGGGTCACAGCGCGATCCACCTCGCCGGACATCATCACCTTCGCTGCGAGCGCATTCCGCGGCACGATGCCCGCGGCCTGCAGCGTTTCGAGGTTGACGACATCGCCGTTGACCTTGGTGAGCTCGGACAAACGGACTTCCGCTGTGTGCTGGCCCTTGCGCGAGTTAAAGCCGACCTTCGGCACCCGGCGCTGGAGCGGCATCTGACCGCCCTCAAAGCCGACCTTGTGATAGCCACCGCTGCGGGCCTTC
Source organism: Spiribacter salinus M19-40 (assembly GCF_000319575.2). Lineage (NCBI taxonomy): Bacteria > Pseudomonadati > Pseudomonadota > Gammaproteobacteria > Chromatiales > Ectothiorhodospiraceae > Spiribacter > Spiribacter salinus. The sequence continues at coordinate 1,514,040 of NC_021291.1, forward strand.
TGACCCTTGTGGCCGCGCCCGGCAGTCTTGCCCAGGCCGGAACCGGCGCCGCGACCCACGCGATCCGCGTCTGGCCGGGAGCCCGGTGCCGGACGTAGTGAATTGAGTCGCATGCTCAGACCTCCTCGACCGAAAGCATGTAGGAGACCTTGTTGATCATCCCGCGATTCTCCGGGGTATCGGTGACCACCACACTGTGGTGCATGCGCCGAATGCCCAGACCCGATACGCAGGCCCGGTGCCGGGCAACCCGACCGGACAGGCTGCGCACCAGCGTGACACGTAGCTGTTTGTTCTTAGCCATGATCAGCCCTGAATCTCTTCAACGGTCTTGCCCCGCTTGGCCGCTACCAGCTCAGGCGAGCTGTAGGCGGACAGGGCGTTAATGGTGGCGCGCACCACGTTCACCGGGTTACGCGAGCCAATCGCCTTGGCGAGCACGTCCTGCACACCCACCACCTCGAAGACCGCGCGCATGGCGCCGCCGGCGATGATGCCCGTGCCCTCGGAGGCCGGCTGCATGAACACCTTGCTCGAGCCGTGATAGGCCGTGATCGGATACTGCAGGGTCGGGCCGTGCAGGCTGACCGTGCGCATGTTCTGGCGTGCCTTTTCCATGGCCTTCTGGATCGCCAGGGGCACCTCGCGGGCCTTGCCGTATCCGAATCCCACGGAACCTTCGCCGTCGCCTACAACGGTCAGGGCCGTAAAGCCGAACTGACGGCCGCCCTTCACCACCTTGGCTACACGATTGATGGTGATGAGCTTTTCTCTCAGGCCCTCACCGCTGACATCGCTGGTCGCCATAGCCTATGTGCCTCTATTCAGAATTTGAGTCCGGCTTCGCGGGCCGCATCGGCAATTGCCTGCACCCGCCCGTGATACTTGAAGCCTGCGCGGTCGAAGGCGACCTCGGTGATGCCCGCGGCCGCAGCCCGCTCGGCAATCACGCGGCCAACGGCCTTCGCTGCATCGATGTTGCCGCCATGCGCCACTTCCGAGCGCACCGACTTCTCCAGGGTGGAAGCGGCCGCCAGCGTCTGGCTGGCGTCGGCCGAAATCACCTGTGCGTAGGTATGCCGTGGCGTGCGGTGAATCGTCAGCCGCACCGTGCCCAGCTCCTGCATCTTTGCGCGTGCCTTGCGGGCCCGACGCTGTCTTGCTGATTTCTTGTCCATCGCCATTACTTCTTCTTGGCTTCTTTCATGATGACCCGCTCATCGGCGTACCGTACGCCCTTGCCCTTGTAGGGCTCAGGCGGGCGATAGGCGCGGATCTTCGCCGCCACCTCGCCGACCAGCTGCTTGTCGATGCCGCGGACCACGATTTCCGTGTTCGACGGCGTCTCGACCGTGATGCCCTCGGGCACCGCATGATTGACCGGGTGCGAGAACCCGAGGGTCAGATTGATGGTCTTGCCCTGGGCCTGGGCACGGTAGCCCACGCCGACCAGCTGCAAACGCCGCTCAAATCCCTCGCTCACGCCCTGGACCATGTTGTTGATCACCGCCCGCGTCGTCCCCGCGAGGGCCACCGCATCCTGGCGGTCCTTGTTCGGGGCAAACTGCAGCTCCTGTTCGTCCTGCTTCACATCCACCCACTCGTGGATGACGTGATGCAGCTCGCCCTTGGAGCCCTTGACGGTAATGCGCCGCGCCTCGTCGAATTTGACTTCGACGCCGCTCGGAATCGCTACCGGACTTTTCGCTACTCTGGACATGACGCCTTCGTCCCGTCGTTAAAACACCACGCAGAGGACTTCACCGCCCTGGCCCGCATCACGCGCAGCCCGGTCGGTCATCACACCCTGCGAGGTGGAGATGATGGCAGTGCCCAGCCCGCCGCGTACACGCGGCAACGTCCGCTTGCCTTCAAAGCGGCGCAGGCCAGGGCGGCTGACGCGTTGAATCTCCTCGATGACCGGTCGGCCCTCGTGGTATTTCAGCGCGACCACCAGCGTTGGCTTCTTGTCGTCGCCATCGACGCGGTAGTCGTGAATATAGCCTTCGCCCTTCAATACGTTGGCGATGGCGATCTTCACCTTCGAGGAGGGCATTGAGACCTCCGGCTTCTCGGCGGACTGCCCGTTGCGAATGCGGGTCAGCATATCCGCGATGGGATCGGTCATGCTCATGTTCGCGTCACCTGGTTCCTTGCCTGGTTATCCCTGTCCATGCCAATCACCAGCTGGACAGCTTCAGACCGGGGATCTCACCGCGCATGGCGGCCTTACGGAGCATGTTCCGCCCGAGACCGAACTTGCGGTAGTAACCGCGCGGCCGGCCGGAGACATTGCACCGGTTGCGCCCACGCACCGGGCTGGCGTTACGGGGCAGGTTTTGCAGCCGCTCCTGTGCCACCGCCCGTTCCTCTTCCGAGGAAGCGGAGCTGCTAATGATTGCCTTGAGCTCGGCACGCTTGGTGGCGTACTTGTCGCGCATCTTCTTGCGCTTGAGCTCACGCTGGACCATGGAAACCTTTGCCATTTCCTGACCTCTTTACTTTCGGAAAGGGAAGCCGAAACCCTCGAGCAGGGCCATCGCTTCCTCATCCGTCTCTGCCGTTGTGCCGATCGCAATGTCCATCCCGCGAATGGCATCGATCTTGTCGAATTCAAGCTCGGGAAAAACCAGCTGCTCGCGCACACCCAGGTTGTAGTTGCCACGGCCATCAAACGACCGGGGCGAGAATCCACGAAAGTCCCGAATCCGCGGCCCGGCGATGTTAATCAGCCGGTCCATGAATTCGTACATGCGCTCCCGACGCAGCGTCACCTTGACGCCAATCGGCCAGTCCTCACGGATTTTGAAACCCGCGACGGCTTTGCGCGTGTAAGTCACGATCGGCCGCTGACCGGCAAGCGCTGCCATGTCCGCCGTGGCGTGGTCGATCACCTTCTTGTCACGGACCGCCTCGCCCAGACCCATGTTGAGCACGACCTTCTCAAGCCGCGGCACCTGCATGGGATTGGCGTACTCGAAGCGCTTGGTCAGCGTCGAGACGATCTCGTTTTTGTATTGCTCCCGCAATCTGGCCATCACGGCACCCTAATCAATCAGATTGTTGTCGGACTTGAAAAAGCGCTGCTTCGCACCATCATCGCCCTCGCGGATGCCGACGCGATCGGCTTTTCCGGTGTTGGGGTTGTAGATGGCCACATTCGAGCGGTGCAACGGCATCTCTTTTTCGATGATTCCGCCGGCGTCATTGGCCTGCGGGTTGCCTCGCTTGTGCTTTTTCACCATGTTCGCGTTCTCGACCACGATGCGATCCCGCTCGGGGATCACTCGGGTCACGCGGCCCCGCCGGCCCTTGTCCTTGCCGGCGATGACCATGACTTCGTCGCCTGTTTTGATCTTGCGCATGACTACAGCACCTCCGGCGCCAGCGAGATGATCCGCATGAAGCGCTCGTTACGCAGCTCCCGGGTCACCGGACCGAATACGCGGGTCCCGATGGGCTGCAGGTTGGCGTTCAACAGCACCGCGGCATTGCCGTCAAAACGGATCAATGACCCGTCGGAGCGACGAACCCCGCGCTTGGTGCGAACCACCACTGCATTGTAAACCTCACCCTTTTTCACTCGACCGCGGGGGATGGCGTCTTTAACGCTCACCTTGATCACGTCCCCGATGCCGGCATAGCGCCGCTTGGAGCCGCCCAGTACCTTGATGCACTGAACCTCCCGTGCCCCGCTATTATCCGCCGCGCCCAGCAGCGTCTGCATCTGAATCATGGCGATTGACTCTCTTGTATTCCGTTTTGCCTACTGCGCTGCGCGCTCGAGGATTTCCACCAGGCGCCACGACTTGCGCTTGGACAATGGTCGGCATTCTTCGACGGCAACCCAGTCGCCGGCGTTGCATGCATTCTCGGCGTCATGCGCATGCACCTTCGTGGTCCGGCGAATGAACTTGCCGTACAGCGGATGGCGCACAAGCCGCTCGACCGCCACGGTGATGGTCTTGTCCATCGCCGAACTCGTGACGCGGCCATTGACGGTCCGCTTGACGTTCTCGTTCTCGCTCATGACGTCTCGCCTGCTTTGATCTTCTCGTTGATCACGGTCTTGATGCGCGCAATCTCGCGACGCACCTGGGTCATCTGATCCGGCCGTGCCAGCTGCCCCGTGGCTTTCTGCATGCGCAGATTGAACTGCGCCTTGTGCTGCTCGAGGAGCTCGTCCTCAAGGCCTTTCAAATCCTTATCGCGAAGTTCACTTGCCTTCATCACATCGCCGTCCGCTCAACGAAGCGCGTCTGCACCGGAAGCTTGGCCGCGGCCCGGCGAAACGCCTCGCGCGCCACTTCCTCGGAGACACCCTCGATTTCGTAAATCACGCGACCCGGCTGCACCTTGGCGGCCCAATGGTCGACGTTGCCCTTACCTTTACCCTGCCGCACTTCGAGCGGCTTGGAGGTGATCGGCGTGTCCGGGAAAATCCGGATCCAGATCTTGCCGCCACGCTTCACATGGCGGTTGATCGCCCGACGCCCGGCCTCGATCTGACGGGCCGTCACCGGACCCCGCGTGGTCGACTTCAGGCCGAACTCGCCGAAGTTGACCTTGTCACCCCGGGTGGCCAGGCCGTTGTTACGGCCCTTCTGCTGTTTTCTAAATTTTGTGCGCTTTGGCTGAAGCATCTCTGTCTCCTGGCGTCCGCGTCAGCCCGCGGCCACGCGCTGATTCGGGGCCTGGTCGGTGTCGAGGATCTCGCCTTTGAACACCCACACCTTGACGCCAATCACGCCATAGGTGGTGCGGGCCTCGGCAAAGCCGTAATCGATGTCGGCCCGCAGCGTATGCAGCGGCACCCGACCCTCGCGATACCACTCGCTCCGGGCGATTTCGGCGCCGTTCAAGCGGCCGCCGACCTGGATCTTGATGCCCTGGGCACCCAGGCGCATGGCGTTGCCAACGGCTCGCTTCATGGCGCGGCGGAACATAATCCGGCGCTCCAGCTGCTGGGCGACGTTCTCGGCGACGAGCTGAGCATCGAGCTCCGGCTTGCGGATCTCTTCGATGTTCACGTGCACCGGAATGCCCATGCGCTGCGTAAGCTCGCGGCGCAGACGATCGATGTCCTCGCCCTTCTTGCCGATCACGATGCCCGGCCGGGCCGTGTGAATCGTGATCAACGCGTTCTTCGCCGGGCGCTCGATGCGGATCCGGCTGATCGACGCATGCGAAAGGCGCTCTTTAATGTATTCCCGAATCAAATGATCCGTGTGCAGCTGATCACCGAAGTGACTGCTGTCGGCGTACCACATGGAACGCCACTCCTCGGTGATACCGAGACGGAAACCTGTCGGATGAACCTTATGACCCATTCCTTGACCCCTAGTCCTCGGCGACCGCCACAGTGATGTGGCTCGTCCGCTTCAGGATGCGATTGGCCCGGCCTTTCGCCCGGGGCTGGATACGCTTGTACATGGGACCCTCATCCACCTGGATGCGAGCCACACGCAGCTCGTCGATATCGGCGCCGTCGTTGTGCTCGGCATTCGCAATGGCAGAATCAACCACCTTGCGCACGATGCCGGCCGCCTTACGCGGGCTGAACTCGAGAATCTCGAGGGCCCGTGACACCGGTAGTCCACGGATCTGGTCCGCCACCAGCCGCACTTTCTGCGGCGAGATGATGGCGTATCGAAGCTTGGCCGCCGTTCCCATGACCTACCTCTTCGCCTTCTTGTCGGCCAGATGGCCCTTGAAAGTCCGCGTCGGCGCGAACTCACCAAGCTTGTGACCGACCATGTTCTCGTTGACAAGCACCGGCACATGCTGGCGCCCGTTGTGAACCGCGATGGTGAGTCCCACCATCTCCGGCACCACCATGGAGCGCCGTGACCAGGTCTTGATCGGGCGCTTGCTGTTGGCCTCGGCCGCCTGCTGAACCTTCTTCAGCAGGTGGGTCTCAATAAACGGGCCTTTGCGAATCGAGCGTGGCACTTTTCATCCACCCCTGTTCGTTAACGTTTGCGACGGCGCACGATGAGCTTGTCCGTGCGCTTGTTGCTGCGGGTCTTGTGACCCTTCGTCGGAATACCCCAGGGCGTCACCGGATGACGGCCACCAGATGTGCGACCTTCACCACCACCGTGGGGATGGTCGACCGGGTTCATCACGACACCCCGGACCGTCGGGCGCTTACCGCTCCAACGCGTCGCCCCGGCCTTACCCAACGAGCGCAGGGCATGCTCCGAATTACTCACTTCACCCACCGAGGCACGGCAGTCACTGAGCACTTTGCGCATCTCACCAGAGCGCAGTCGCAGCGTGGCGTAGGCGCCTTCACGGGCCACCAGCTGAACACTGGCGCCGGCCGAGCGGGCCAGCTGCGCACCCTTGCCCGGGCGCATCTCAATGCAGTGCACCTGCGAGCCGAGCGGAATGTTCCGCAGCGGCAGGGCGTTGCCCGGCTTGATCGGCGAGCCGACCCCGGAGCGAACTTCCTGACCGACCTTCAGGCCCTTCGGCGCGATGATGTAGCGACGCTCACCATCCTTGTAGAGCAACAGGGCGATATGTGCGCTGCGGTTGGGATCGTATTCGATCCGCTCTACTTTCGCGGACACCGCGTCCTTGTTGCGCCGGAAATCGATCTCGCGATAGCGACGCTTGTGGCCACCGCCGATGTGCCGGGTCGTGATGCGACCATGATTGTTCCGGCCGCCGCTCTTGTTGAGCTTGCGAACCAGCGGCGCATGGGGCTCGCCCTTGTACAGCCCATCCTTCGACGGCTGGGCGACGAAGCGCCGGCCGGGCGAGGTGGGTTTTGCTTTGCGCAATGCCATGATTATCTGTCCCGTTCGCCTGTTCGGTTACTCGACGCCGCCGATGAAGTCGAGCTCTTCGCCCGCCTCCAGGGCCACGTAGGCTTTCTTCCAGTCGGGGCGCTTACCGGGAATGCGACCGAAGCTCTTGCGCTTGCCGTTCACATTCACCACGCGGACGTCCCGCACCTTGACCTCGAAGAGCTGCTCCACAGCGGTCTTGATCTCGCGCTTGGTCGCGTCCTTCGCCACCGAGAACACCACCTGATTGGCCTCATCGGCGATCAGCGTGCTTTTCTCGGAGATGTGCGGGCCGCGCAGCACCTGGTACATCCGCTCCTGATTCATGCCAGCCACTCCTCGACTTGGCGCAGCGCATCGACCGTCATCACGACATGCTCATGGGTGAGCAGGGTGACCGGATCCAGCGCCTCGGTGTCACGGACATCCACCCGCGGCAGGTTTCGTACCGCCAGGTAGAGGTTTTCACTGACCTTCGCGCCCACGACCAGAACATCATCGCTCTTCACGAGCTTATGCACCTTGGCGAGCACGGCTTTGGTCTGCGGGCTGTCGACATCGAACGTCCGAACAATGTGCAGGCGCTCCTGGCGCAGCAGCTCGGAGAGGATCGAGCGGATCGCCCCGCGATACATCTTGCGATTGACCTTGACCGAATGGTCGCGCGGCTTGGCGGCAAATGCCCGACCACCGCTGCGCCACAACGGGCTGCGGATCGTACCGGCCCGGGCGCGGCCCGTGCCTTTCTGGCGCCACGGCTTCGATCCACCACCGCTGACCTCTGAGCGCGTCTTCTGGGCCTTGGTACCTGCACGACCGCCGGCCATGTAGGACACCACGACCTGATGAACGAGTGGCTCACGGAATTCGACGTCGAAGGTGCCATCAGACAGCTCGACCGTCGTGCGTCCACCACGCAGTTTGACTTCCATCAGTTACCCCCTGCCGCGGCCGCTTTTTTAATGGCCGGGCGAATCATCACGTCGCCGTTGCGGCTGCCCGGGACGGCGCCACGCACCAGCAACAGATGCCGTTCAGTGTCCACGCGCACGATCTCGAGGTTCTGGGTGGTGCTGCGCACGTTGCCCATCTGCCCCGACATCTTCTTGCCGGGCAGCACGCGGCCCGGGTCTTGGGCCTGCCCGATCGAGCCGGGTGCCCGGTGCGCGGTGGAGTTACCGTGCGTGTTGTCTTGGGTGCGGAAATTGTGGCGCTTCACCGTACCGGCGAAACCCTTACCTTTCGAGGTGCCCGTCACATCCACGATCGTGCCGGCCTCGAACTGCTCAACCGTCAGCTCGCCACCGGCTTCGTAGGTGACCTCGGCGCTGGCGGGCAGCCGAAACTCCCACAGCCCGCGCCCCATCTCGACCCCAGCCTTGGCGGCATGCCCGGCCGCGGCCTGGTTCACGCGCGATGGGCGGCGTGCGCCCACGGTGACCTGAATGGCGCTGTAGCCATCCGGCGACTCGCTCTTAATTTGGGTGACGCGGTTCGGAGTGGCTTCAATGACCGTTACCGGTACTGAAGTCCCATCCTCCATAAACACTCGCGTCATGCCGCATTTGCGGCCGACGATTCCGATTGCCATCGTCGAAGTCCTCTTCTATCGAGCAGAGGGTGCTCAGCCAGGGTGCGAAGTAAAACAACCTCGCTGCACCCACGCTGGCGCCAGTTACCCGAATTGTGTCTTTCACATGGCGCCGACTTTATCAGCCGGCCAGTTGGGGCCCGCCTCGGCTGTCTGACCCGTGGGTCAGTACCGAAGTAGTTCCCCGATACTCAGGAGAGCTTGATCTGAACGTCTACACCGGCCGACAGGTCGAGCTTCATCAGCGCATCAACCGTTTTGTCCGTCGGGTCGACGATGTCCATCAACCGCTTATGAGTGCGAATCTCGTACTGGTCCCGCGCATCCTTGTTGACGTGCGGCGAGATCAGGATCGTATACCTTTCCTTCTTGGTCGGCAAGGGCACCGGGCCCCGAACTTGGGCGCCGGTGCGTTTTGCCGTCTCGACGATCTCCCGGGCCGACTGATCAATCAGTCGGTGGTCGAACGCCTTCAAGCGGATGCGGATCTTTTGATTTGCCATTGCCATTCCCGATTACTCGAGGATCTTGGCGACGACGCCGGCACCCACGGTGCGGCCGCCCTCGCGCACCGCAAAGCGCAGGCCCTCTTCCATGGCGATCGGCGCAATCAGCGTGACCGTCATCTGCACGTTATCACCCGGCATCACCATCTCCGTGCCCGAGGGCAGGTCACAGGCACCGGTAACATCGGTCGTGCGGAAGTAAAACTGCGGGCGGTAGCCATCAAAGAACGGCGTATGACGGCCGCCCTCGTCCTTGCCCAGCACATAGACCTCGCACTCGAACTTCGTGTGCGGGGTGATCGAGCCGGGCTTGCACAGCACCTGACCACGCTCGACGTCATCACGCTTGGTGCCGCGCAGCAGCGCACCGATGTTATCCCCCGCGCGCCCCTCATCGAGCAGCTTGCGGAACATCTCCACACCCGTGACCACGGTCTTGGTCGTGTCCTTCATGCCCACGATCTCGACCTCTTCGCCGGTCTTCACAATGCCGCGCTCCACGCGACCCGTGACCACCGTGCCGCGCCCGGAGATCGAGAACACATCCTCGATGGGCATCAAAAAGGCCCCATCCACCGCGCGCTCAGGCTCGGGGATGTAGGCGTCCATCGACTCCACCAGCTTCACAATGGCCGGGGCGCCCATGTCCGAGGTATCCCCCTCGAGCGCCTTCAGCGCCGAGCCGGTGGTGATCGGAATATCATCACCCGGGAAGTCGTAGTCGCTCAGCAGCTCGCGGACTTCCATCTCGACGAGCTCGAGCAGCTCGGCATCGTCAACCATGTCCGCTTTGTTCAGGAACACCACCATCGCCGGCACGCCCACCTGGCGCGCGAGCAGGATGTGCTCACGGGTCTGGGGCATCGGGCCGTCCGCGGCGGAGACCACCAGAATGGCGCCGTCCATCTGCGCGGCACCGGTGATCATGTTCTTTACATAGTCCGCGTGACCAGGGCAGTCCACGTGGGCGTAGTGCCGGTCCGTGGTCTCGTACTCCACGTGCGCCGTGGCAATCGTAATACCGCGCTCGCGCTCTTCCGGGGCGTTATCAATCTGCGCAAAATCCTGCGCCACACCACCGAACTGCTCGGCCAGCACCTTCGTCAGCGCCGCGGTCAACGTCGTCTTACCATGGTCAACATGACCAATGGTGCCAACGTTTACATGCGGTTTATTACGCTCAAACTTCTCCTTGGACACGGCTCACCTCTTACCCGTCAAATACCTAAAATCGTTTATCGACCGAGCCTCTGGCTCAGCCGGCCTTCTTGATCACTTCGTCAGCGATGCTGCTCGGTGCCTCGGCGTACCCCTCGAACTCCATCGAGTAGGCCGCGCGGCCCTGAGTCGCCGAACGGAGGTCGGTAGCATACCCGAACATCTCCTTGAGGGGGACTTCCGCGCGAATGATCTTGCCGGCCGGGCCATCTTCCATGCCCTGCACCGTGCCGCGACGGCGGTTCACGTCACCCATGACATCGCCCATGAACTCCTCGGGCGTCACCACCTCGACCTTCATCATCGGCTCCAGTAGCACGGGCGAACCCTGCATGAAGCCATCCTTGAAGGCCATCGAGCCGGCAATCTTGAACGCCATCTCGGAAGAGTCCACATCGTGGTACGAGCCATCGAACAGCTCGACCGCCAGGTCGACCACCGGGAAGCCGGCGAGCACGCCATTTTCCATCTGCTCCTGAATGCCCTTATCCACCGAAGGGATGTATTCCTTCGGCACGACACCACCGACGATCTTGTTCTGGAAGCTGTAGCCCTCGCCGCGCTCCTGCGGGCGCATCCGGATCCAGACGTGGCCATACTGACCGCGACCACCGGACTGACGGACAAACTTGCCCTCGACTTCCACTTCCTTGCGGATGGCCTCGCGGTACGCCACCTGGGGCTGACCGACGTTGGCTTCCACTTTGAACTCGCGCTTGAGGCGGTCAACGATGATCTCCAGGTGCAACTCACCCATGCCGGAGATGATCGTCTGGCCAGATTCCTCATCGGTGCGAACCTGGAATGACGGGTCTTCCTGCGCCAGCTTCTGCAGCGCGATGCCCATCTTCTCCTGGTCGCTCTTGGTCTTTGGCTCCACGGCCACGGAGATCACCGGATCCGGGAACTCCATGCGCTCGAGGGTGACCCGATTGTCATTGGCGCAGAGCGTGTCACCCGTGGTGACATCTTTCAGACCGATGGCGGCGGCGATGTCACCGGCTCGCACCTCTTCGATCTCTTTCCGCTCTTTCGAGTGCATCTGGACGATTCGGCCCAGACGCTCTTTCTTGCCCTTGACCGGGTTGTAGACCGTGTCCCCGGACTTCACGACGCCGGAGTAGACGCGGAAGAACGTGAGCGTGCCCACGTAAGGGTCGGTCGCAATCTTGAAGGCCAGTGCGGCGTACGGCTCGTCATCGGACGGACCACGCTCGGCATGGCTGCCATCCTCGAGCTCACCCTCGATGGCCGGCACTTCCACCGGCGAGGGCATGTACTCGACAACGGCGTCGAGCATGGCCTGCACGCCCTTGTTCTTGAACGCGGAACCACACAGCACCGGCACCACTTCGTTGGCGATGGTCTGTTTACGCAGCCCCTCATTGATCTCGGCAACCGACAGCGCCTCGCCGCCGATGTACTTGTCCATCAGCGCCTCGTTGGCCTCGGCCGCGGCCTCGACCAGGGCCTCACGATAACTGGCGGCGGACTCGGCGAGTTCGGCCGGAATCTCAGCCTCTTCATAGGTCGCGCCCATGTCGGACTCGTTCCAGTAGATCGCCTTCTCACGAATGAGATCGACGACGCCGGTCAGCTGATCCTCGGCACCGATCGGCAGCTGCACCGGCACGGCGTTGCAGCCGAGACGCTCGCGCACCATGTCGACACACCGAAAGAAGTCGGCGCCCATCTTGTCCATCTTGTTGACAAAGATCATGCGCGGCACGCCATAGCGGTTGGCCTGGCGCCACACCGTCTCGGTCTGCGGCTCAACACCCGCGTTGGCATCCAGCACACACACGGCGCCGTCGAGCACCCGCAGCGAGCGCTCCACCTCGATGGTGAAGTCGACGTGACCGGGGGTGTCGATGATGTTGATGCGCGTCTCGGGGTACTGCTGATCCATACCCCGCCAGAATGTGGTGGTCGCAGCCGAGGTGATCGTAATGCCACGCTCCTGCTCCTGCTCCATCCAGTCCATGACCGCCGCACCCTCATGGACCTCGCCCATTTTGTGAGAGATGCCCGTGTAGAACAGGATGCGCTCGGTGACCGTGGTCTTACCGGCGTCGATGTGCGCCATGATGCCAATATTGCGATAGCGCTCGATCGGTGTCTTGCGTGCCAAAACGTATACCTCTGACTCTTACCAGCGGAAGTGCGAGAAGGCCTTGTTGGCCTCCGCCATGCGATGCGTGTCTTCGCGCTTCTTCACGGCGCTTCCGCGACCCTCGGCCGCTTCCAGGAGCTCGTTGCCGAGGCGATGGCCCATCGTGGCCTCGCTGCGCTTGCGGGCGGCGTCGATCACCCAGCGCATGCCCAGCGTGTTACGCCGCTGCGGGCGCACCTCGACCGGTACCTGATAGGTGGCACCGCCCACGCGGCGGGATTTCACCTCGACCACCGGGCGGACATTCTCGAGGGCGGTCTCCAGGACCTCCATCGGATCGCCACTGGATTTCTCGGCCATGCGATCCAGCGCCCCGTAGACGATTTTCTCGGCCACGGCCCGCTTGCCATCGCGCATAATCATGTTGACGAAGCGCGTCAGCATTTCGCTGTTGTACTTCGGATCCGCAAGGACCTTGCGCTTCGGAACTTCTCTTCTTCTCGGCATAACTGACTACCCGATTATCCCTTGGGGCGCTTCGCGCCGTACTTGGAACGCCCCTGACGGCGCGCGCTGACTCCGGCGGTATCCAGAGAGCCGCGCACCACGTGGTAGCGCACACCCGGCAAGTCCTTGACACGACCGCCGCGGATCAGCACCACCGAGTGCTCCTGCAGGTTGTGCCCCTCACCACCGATGTAGCTCGAGACTTCGTAACCGTTGGTCAGCCGGACACGCGCGACTTTACGCAGCGCGGAGTTCGGCTTCTTCGGCGTGGTGGTGTACACGCGAGTGCACACGCCGCGCCGCTGCGGGCAAGCCTCCAGCGCCGGAACGCTGCTTTTCTCGGCCTGCCGCTTGCGAGGCTTGCGCACCAGCTGATTGATTGTGGCCATAAGGCTCAACTCCAGTCCTTCAACGAACGACAGGCCGGGAAGTGCCCGGCCTGGCGAAAGCCGTTAAGTGTATGTTCGGCCCACCGGGGTGTCAACTGAACAACCCGGCGAAAGCCGCGTCCTGTCTACTCTTCGGGCAGCCCGGCCTCGTCCGGCGCCGCCGCCGGGGCGCTCAGCCCGAACTGCGGTGCCATCGGAATCATCGGGGCCGGCCCTTCGCGACGCTGCCGCTGCCGGTCCTGATGGTAGGCATAGCCCGTGCCGGCCGGAATCAACCGGCCCACAATCACGTTTTCCTTCAGGCCACGAAGATCATCCCGAGCCCCGCGAGTCGCCGCATCGGTCAGCACCCGCGTGGTCTCCTGGAAGGAGGCCGCGGAGATGAACGACTCGGTGGCCAGCGATGCCTTGGTGATGCCGAGGAGCTGACGCTCATAGCGCGCCGGCTGCTTGCCCTGGTCGATGAGCACCTCGTTTTCTTCTTCGACCCGCGCCCAGTCGGCCTGCTCGCCGCGCAGATAACGGGTGTCGCCCGACTCGCGAATCTCGACCTTGCGCAGCATCTGGCGACTGATCACCTCGATGTGCTTGTCGTTGATCTTCACGCCCTGCAGCCGATAGACGTCCTGGATTTCCTTGACCATGTAAGCGGCCAGCTCCGTGACGCCCAGCAGACGCAGGATGTCGTGGGGGTTCGGCTCGCCATCGGCGATGACCTCGCCCTTCTCGACGTTTTCACCCTCGAACACGGTGACGTTGCGCCACTTCGGAATGAGCTCCTCATAGTGCTCGTTCTCGGCGGTGGTGATCACCAGGCGCTGCTTGCCCTTGGTGTCCTTGCCGAAGGACACCGTGCCGGAGACCTCCGCCAGAATGGCGGGCTCCTTGGGCTTGCGGGCCTCGAACAAGTCCGCCACACGCGGCAGACCACCGGTGATGTCACGGGTCTTCGACGACTCCTGCGGAATACGGGCAATGACGTCACCCACATCCACTTCGGCGTTGTCGTCCACGCTCACGATCGCACCCGCCGGCAGGAAGTAGTTCGCCGGGATGTCCGTGCTCGCCAGGTTGAGGTCGTTACCGGCCTCGTCCACCAGCTTGATGAGCGGGCGCAGGTCCTTGTAGGCGACCTTCTCACCCGTGCTCTTGCGCACGTGCTCGCCGTTGCCGCGGGTCTTCGGATCGGTCACGACCAGACTGCTCAGGCCGGTGACCTCGTCGGTCTCGCGGTTCACCGTCACGCCCTCGACGAAGTCGTAGAACTTCAGACGCCCCTTCACCTCGGTGATGATCGGGTGGGTGTGCGGATCCCAGGTCGCCACGATCTGACCGGCCTCCACGGCCTCTTCGTCCGCCGCGGCGATGGTGGCACCGTAGGGCACCTTGTAGCGCTCACGCTCACGACCGGCCTCATCCATGACCGTGATCTCGCCGGAGCGGGAGACGGCCACGAGGTTGCCGGAGTGATGGGCGACGGTCTTCAGGTTATGCAGCCGCACCGTGCCGGCGGATTTCACCTGCACATTGCTGACCGCGGCAGCCCGCGACGCGGCACCCCCGATATGGAAGGTACGCATCGTCAGCTGCGTGCCCGGCTCGCCGATGGACTGCGCGGCGATCACGCCGACCGACTCACCCACATTCACGCGATGGCCACGGGCGAGATCCCGGCCGTAACAGGCCGAGCACACGCCGTGACGGGTCTCGCAGGTAATCGGGGAGCGCACCCAGATCTCGTCCACGCCCTCGCTCTCGATGGTCTCGACCAGGCGCTCATCCAGCAGCGTGCCCTGATCGACGAGGATCTCTCCGGTGCCGGGCTGGACGATGTCCTGGGCCACGACCCGGCCGAGCACGCGCTCGCCCAGGGCCTCGACCACGTCACCGCCTTCGATCAGCGGCGTCATGCGCAGGCCACGATGCGTCCCGCAATCCTGATCGGTGACCACCAGGTCCTGCGAGACGTCCACGAGGCGCCGGGTCAGGTAGCCGGAGTTGGCGGTCTTGAGCGCCGTGTCCGCCAGGCCCTTACGCGCGCCGTGGGTGGAGATGAAGTACTGGAGGACGTTCAGGCCCTCGCGGAAGTTCGCGGTAATCGGCGTCTCGATGATCGAGCCATCCGGCTTGGCCATCAGCCCCCGCATGCCGGCGAGCTGCCGGATCTGCGCGGCGGAGCCACGGGCACCGGAGTCGGCCATCATAAAGATGGAATTGGTGGACTTCTGGACCACGTCGTTGCCTTCGCGGTCGGTCACCGTCTCCTTGCCGAGCTTGTCCATCATGGCGCGGGCCACTTCATCGTTGGTCCGCGACCAGATGTCCACCACCTTGTTGTAGCGCTCGCCGTTGGTGACCAGGCCCGAGGCGTACTGATCCTCGATGTCCTTCACCTCGGTCTCGGCCTCGGTGAGGATGTGCGCCTTCTCGCCCGGAATGACCATGTCTTCCATACCGATGGACACAGCGGCCCGGGTCGACATGCGGAAGCCCAGGTACATGATCCGGTCAGCAAAGATCACCGTGGCCTTCAGGCCCAGGCGGCGATAGCACTGGTCGATGACCTCGGAGATGGCCTTTTTGGTCATGTCGCGGTCGACGAGCTCGAAGGGCAGGCCCTCGGGCACGATGTCGTAGAGCAACGCCCGGCCAACGGTGGTCTCGAACCGGCGGGTGGCCTCGCTGCGCTCGCCCTCATCATCCACCACCACTTCGTGGATGCGGACGTTGACGCGGGCCTGCAGGCTGACCGTGCGGCTTTCGTAAGCCCGGTGCACCTCTTCGATGTCGGCGAAGTTCATGCCCTCGCCGGCGCGGTTCTCGAGGGCGAGACTCATGTAGTAAAGCCCCAGCACCACGTCCTGCGAGGCGCCGATGATCGGCTCACCCGAGGCGGGCGAGAGCACGTTGTTGGTCGCCATCATCAGCGCCCGTGCCTCAAGCTGCGCTTCCAGCGACAGCGGCACATGCACCGCCATCTGGTCGCCATCAAAGTCGGCGTTAAACGCCGGGCAAACCAGCGGATGCAGCTGGATCGCCTTGCCCTCGATGAGCACCGGCTCAAAGGCCTGGATACCCAGTCGATGCAGCGTCGGCGCCCGGTTCAGCATGACCGGATGCTCGCGGATCACCTCTTCCAGGATGTCCCAGACCTCGGCGGTCTCGCGCTCGACCATCTTCTTGGCGGCCTTGATGGTGGTCGCCAGGCCCAGGCGCTGTAGCCGGGAGAAAATGAACGGCTTGAACAGCTCAAGCGCCATGCGCTTGGGCAGACCGCACTGATGCAGGCGCAGCGTCGGGCCAACCACGATGACCGAACGCCCGGAGTAGTCGACCCGCTTACCGAGCAGGTTCTGCCGGAAACGCCCCTGCTTGCCCTTGATCATGTCGGCAAGCGACTTCAGCGGGCGCTTGTTGGTGCCCGTGATCGCCCGGCCGCGGCGGCCGTTATCCAGCAGCGCGTCCACTGACTCCTGGAGCATGCGCTTTTCGTTGCGCACGATGATGTCGGGCGCGGAGAGATCCAGCAGCCGACGCAGGCGGTTGTTGCGGTTAATGACCCGGCGATACAGATCGTTGAGATCCGAGGTCGCAAAGCGGCCCCCGTCCAGCGGCACCAGCGGGCGCAGATCCGGCGGCAGCACCGGCAGCACGGTCATGATCATCCACTCGGGCCGGTTACCCGACTCCAGGAACGACTCGACCAGCTTCAGGCGCTTGGAGAGTCGCTTGATCTTGGTCTCGGAGTTCGTGGCGTCCATCTGCTCGCGCAGCTTCCCGGTCTCCTCCTGGAGGTCGAGGTTCTTGAGCAGGTGGAACACCGCCTCGGCGCCCATGCGGGCATCGAACTCGTCGCCGTACTGCTCCATGGCGTCCAGGTACTGGTCGTCACTGAGGAGCTGGCCCTGCTTGAGCGGGGTCATGTTCGGCTCGATGACCACGAACGCCTCGAAGTAGAGGATGCGCTCGATGTCGCGCAGGGTCATGTCGAGCAGCAGGCCGATGCGCGAGGGCAGTGATTTCAAAAACCAGATGTGCGCAGCCGGGCTGGCCAGCTCGATGTGGCCCATCCGCTCACGGCGGACCTTGGCCAGCGTCACCTCAACGCCGCACTTCTCGCAGACCACGCCGCGGTGCTTCAGGCGCTTGTACTTGCCGCACAGGCACTCGTAGTCCTTGACCGGGCCAAAGATCTTCGCGCAGAACAGGCCGTCCCGCTCCGGCTTGAAGGTCCGGTAGTTGATCGTCTCGGGCTTTTTGACCTCGCCGAAGGACCACGAACGGATCTTCTCCGGCGATGCCAGACCGATACGGATGGCATCAAAGTCGTCGAGCTGGGCGCCCGGCTGCTTGAACAGATTCAGTAAATCTCTCATATATGGCTACCCGTTCAGTCCTGCTCGAGCTCGATATCAATACCGAGTGAGCGTATCTCTTTGACCAGCACGTTGAAGGACTCGGGCATGCCCGCTTCCATCTGGTGCTCGCCGTCGACGATGTTCTTGTACATCTTGGTGCGCCCGGCCACGTCGTCCGACTTGACCGTGAGCATCTCCTGGAGGGTGTAGGCCGCACCGTAGGCCTGCAGCGCCCAGCACTCCATCTCGCCGAAGCGCTGACCACCGAACTGCGCCTTGCCGCCCAGCGGCTGCTGGGTGACCAGGCTGTAGGGCCCGGTCGAGCGTGCGTGCACCTTGTCATCCACCAGGTGGTTGAGTTTGAGGATGTGCATGTAGCCCACGGTCACCGGCCGATCGAAGGCCTCGCCCGTGCGGCCGTCCCACAGCTGGGCCTGGCCGCTTTCCGGCAGACCGGCCAGCCGCAGCATGGTCTTGATCTCGTCCTCGTTGGCGCCATCGAACACCGGCGTGGCCATCGGCACGCCCTCGCGCAGGTTGTGGCAGAGCTCGACGACCTCCTGGTCGCTCAGCCCGGCCAGGTCCTCGCGCTTACCGCTCGAGTTGTAGATCTGCTCCAGGTACTCACGCAGATCGCCGATCTTGCGCTGGGCATCCAGCATCTCGGCGATGCGCCGGCCCAGACCCTTCGCAGCCCAGCCCAAATGGACCTCGAGCACCTGCCCGACGTTCATGCGCGAGGGCACGCCAAGCGGTGAGAGCACCACATCAATGGGCTCGCCATCCGCGGAGAACGGCATGTCCTCCACCGGCACCACGCGGGAGATCACGCCCTTGTTGCCGTGGCGGCCGGCGAGCTTGTCACCGGCCTGGATCCGGCGCTTCACCGCCAGATAGACCTTGACCATCTTGAGCACGCCCGGGGCGAGGTCATCGCCCGCCGTGATCTTGGCGCGCTTTTCCTCAAAGCGCTCATCAAACGTCTCGCGCTGGGCCTTGAGCTGCGCCTGCGCGGCCTCCAGCTGGGCCGTTGCAGCATCATCCCGCAGGCGGATTTCGAACCAGCGCTGGCGGTCAATGCTGTTCAGGTACTCGGCGGTGAGCTTGGTCCCGGCCTTGAGCTTATCCGGGCCACCCTCGGCGACCTTGCCAACCAGCGTCTGCTCCAGACGGGCGAAGGCATCGTCCTCGAAGATCCGGTACTGATCGTCCAGGTCCTTGCGCACATCGGCGAGGGCATCGCCCTCGATGGAGAGCGCGCGCTCGTCTTTTTCCACGCCATCGCGGGTGAAGACCTGCACGTCGATGACCGTGCCATCCATGCCCGAGGGCACCCGCTGCGAAGTATCCTTCACATCGGAGGCCTTCTCGCCAAAGATCGCGCGCAGGAGCTTTTCCTCCGGCGTCAGCTGGGTCTCGCCCTTCGGCGTTACCTTACCGACGAGGATGTCTCCGGCGTTCACCTCGGCCCCCACATAGACAATGCCCGACTCATCGAGCTTGCCGAGGGCGCTTTCGCCGACGTTCGGAATATCGGAGGTGATCTCCTCCGGCCCCAACTTGGTGTCGCGGGCAACGGCGGTGAGCTCCTCGATGTGGATCGTGGTGTAGCGGTCTTCCTCGACGACTTTCTCGGAGACGAGAATCGAGTCCTCGAAGTTATAGCCATTCCAGGGCATGAACGCGACGCGCATGTTCTGGCCCAGGGCCAGCTCGCCCATGTCGGTGGACGGGCCATCGGCCAGCACGTCACCGCGGTCAACCGTGTCGCCGGGGCGGACCAGTGGCTTCTGGTTCTGGCAGGTGTTCTGGTTGGAGCGCGTGTACTTGGTCAGGTTGTAGATATCGACACCCGGCTCACCGGACTGCGTCTCTTCATCACTGACCCGCACGACGATGCGCGCGGCGTCGACCTGATCAACCACACCGCCGCGATCGGCGACAACGGTGACGCCGGAGTCGATCGCCACGGCCCGCTCCATGCCCGTGCCCACCAGGGGCTTCTCGGCCCGCAGGGTCGGCACCGCCTGGCGCTGCATGTTCGAGCCCATCAACGCACGGTTGGCGTCATCGTGCTCGAGGAACGGCACCATGGAGGCCGCCACCGAGACGATCTGCTTCGGCGAGACGTCCATGTACTGGACCTTGTCTGGCGAGGACATGCCGAACTCGTTCTGGTGCCGAATGGAGATCAGCGAGTCGACCAGATGCCCGGTCTCGTCCAGGCGCGCATTGGCCTGGGCGATGATGTAGCGGCTCTCCTCGATCGCGGAGAGGTACTCCACCTGATCGGTGACGCGGCCTTCTTCCACCCGGCGGTACGGCGTCTCGAGGAAGCCGTAGCTGTTCAGCCGGGCATAGCAGGCCAGCGAGCTGATCAGGCCGATGTTCGGGCCTTCCGGCGTCTCCACCGGGCAGACGCGGCCGTAATGGGTCGGGTGCACGTCGCGCACCTCAAAGCCCGCGCGCTCCCGGGTCAGGCCACCCGGGCCGAGCGCCGAGACACGGCGCTTGTGGGTGACCTCGGAGAGTGGGTTGTTCTGGTCCATGAACTGCGAGAGCTGCGAGGAGCCAAAGAACTCCTTAATCGACGCCGCCACCGGCTTGGCGTTAATGAGCTCCTGGGGCATCAGCCCCTCGCTCTCTGCCAGGCTCAGGCGCTCGCGCACGGCGCGCTCCACGCGCACCAGGCCGACGCGGAAATGGTTCTCGGCCATCTCGCCCACGCACCGCACGCGGCGATTACCCAGGTGGTCGATGTCATCGACGCTGCCCTTGCCGTTGCGGATGTTAATCAGCTCGTTGAGCACCGCGAGGATGTCGTCGTTATCGAGCACCCCGCTGCCTTCGACCTCATCACGGCCAACGCGCAGGTTGAACTTCATCCGCCCCACCGAGGAGAGATCGTAGCGCTCCTCGCTAAAGAACAGATTGGCGAAGAGGTTCTCGGCGGCATCCTTGGTCGGCGGCTCACCAGGACGCATCATCCGGTAGATCTCGACGAGCGCCTCAAGCTGCGTAGTCGTCGTGTCGATCGCCAGCGTGTTCGAGACGTACGGGCCGTGATCCAGGTCGTTAATGAACAGCACCTGGAATTTTTTCACCCCGGCATCGCGCAGGGTCTGCACGAGCTCCTCGGTGATCTCGGTATTGGCGGCCGCCAGGATCTCGCCGGTGGACTTGTCGACAATGTCCTCGCCCAGCACCCGGCCGACCAGGTAATCATCCGGCACGTGCAGTTTCTTGAGGCCCGCCTTGTCCATCTGGCGAATGTGCCGGGCGGTGATCCGCCGGCCGCTCTCGACAATGACGTTGCCCTCGCCATCCTTGATGTCGAAGGTGGCGGTCTCGCCGCGCAGGCGCTCGGGCACCAGCTCAAGGTCAGCGCCCTGCTTGCGCAGCGTGTAGGCGTTTTTCTCGAAGAACCGATCGAGGATCTGCTGGTTATCAAAACCGAGGGCGCGCAGCAGCACCGTGGCCGGCAGCTTGCGGCGCCGGTCGATGCGCACGTAAATCGCGTCTTTCGGATCAAACTCGAAATCGAGCCACGAGCCGCGGTACGGGATGACCCGGGCGGAGAACAGCAGCTTGCCGGAGCTATGCGTCTTGCCCTTGTCATGGTCGAAGAACACACCCGGGGAGCGATGGAGCTGCTGCACGATGACCCGCTCGGTGCCGTTGATCACGAAGGTGCCATTGCGCGTCATGAGCGGCATTTCGCCCATGTAGACTTCCTGCTCCCGGATGTCCTTGACCGTGCGGGTTTCCTTGTCATTGATGACCAGGCGCACCAGCACGCGCAGCGGCGCGGCATAGGTCAGGCCCCGGAGCTGACACTCCTTGACGTCAAAACCCGGCTCGCCGATGCGGTAGCGCACGTACTCAAGCCGGGCATTACCGGAGTAACTCTCGATGGGAAACACCGAGTCGAACGCCGCATGCAGGCCTTTGCCATCGCGGCTGTCCGGGTCGTGGTCCAGCTGCAGAAAATCCCGATAGGACTCGATCTGCGACGCCAGAAGGTAGGGGACATCCAGAATATTCGGCTGCTTGCCAAAATCGTTGCGGATGCGCTTTTTTTCAGTAAACGTATAGGCCATCGAGGTTCCTCAACCGGGTTGGGTTCCGCCGTATGCAAGGCTTCGGGGGCTTGCACCATGCAAGTTCCCGCAGACTTGGACACGCCGGCCGGCGCGGAGATTCCGCGCGATTCGACGTTGCGAGCAAAACGGCAGCGGGCCGGTGACCGTCAGGCCACCAGCCCCTACCGTCTCAGCTTGCGGCAATGCCGCCACCGAGCCCTTACTTGAGCTCGACGGTGGCGCCTGCCTCTTCAAGCTGACCCTTCAGCTCGTCGGCCTCTTCCTTCGAGGCCCCTTCCTTCACAGCGGCCGGCACGTTCTCCACCAGCTCCTTGGCCTCCTTGAGGCCCAGGCCCGTGGCGCCACGCACCGCCTTGATCACGCCGACCTTGTTCTCGCCAAAGCCGGTCAGGGTTACATCAAATTCGGTCTGCTCCTCAGCGGCAGCCTCACCACCACCGGCCGCGGCCGGGGCAGCTGCAACGGCGGCAGCAGCGGTTACACCGAACTTCTCTTCCATGGCCTCAATGAGGTCAACGACCTCCATCACGGTCATGCTGGAAATTGTCTCGAGAATGTCGTCCTTGGAAACGGCCATCGTCTTGTCTCCTGGCTGAATCGTTGAAATTAATACGCTAGCGGCAGCAACGGATGTCGCAGCGGCCTACTATTTGGCGTCCTTGACGGCGGAGACGGTACGCACCAGCTTGCTCGGCACCTCGTTCAAGGTGGTGGCAAGCTTTTGTACCGGCGCCCGCATGGTCGCCATGAGACGACTGATCGCCTCATCGTAGGTCGGCAGTGTCGCGAGCCGGTCGATTTCCGAGCCGGGGTATTTCTCCCCGCCCACGGCCAGCATCTTCACTACCAGCTGCTCGTGCTCCTTGGAAAAATCCTTGAGAACACGCGCGGCCGAACCGGGATCTTCCTGCGAGAATGCGAGCAGCAGCGGACCCTGAAAATCATCGGTCATGCACTCGAACTCTGTGCCCTCTACGGCACGCTTGGCCAAGGTGTTCTTGACCACACGCACGTAGACACCCGCTTCGCGGGCCTGCACACGCAGGTTATCCATCTCGCCGGCTGAGAGGCCCCGATACTCCGCTGCAAGAGCGGAATGGGCCTCATTGGCCACTTCAGCGACTTCCTGCACCATCCGCTTTTTCTGTTCCAGACTTACGCCCATATCCCAATGCCTCCTGGAACGGCGGTTGGCCATGGCATCCAGGCCCCGTGGCCCGTCTGCCCCCTTTCAACGGTGAACCCGTGCAGGAAATCCGTCCTGTCCCGGTAACACCGTCTACCGTCGGCGGTCTTGCGACCTTTATGTGGCGAACCACACCAGACGGTCTCTGACGGCTGTCATGACGACAGCCTCAGCACCCTCGCCGCTAAGCGAGCGTGCTCAGATCGACCGGCACCCCCGGCCCCATGGTCGTCGAGACCGTGGCGCGCTTGAGGTACACCCCTTTCGAGGAAGCCGGTTTAACCTTCTGCAAGTCGCTAATCAGCGCCTGCAGGTTCTCGGCGAGGGCCTGCGGCTCGAAGTCCGCCTTGCCCACGCTGCAATGAATCAGTCCGCCCTTGTCGGCGCGATACCGCACCTGACCGGCCTTGGCGTTCTGTACCGCCTCGCCCACTTCCGCGGTCACCGTGCCCACCCGCGGGTTGGGCATCAGGCCACGCGGGCCGAGCACGCGGCCCAGCTTGCCCACCACGCCCATGGCGTCGGGGCTCGCGATGACCACGTCGTAATCGAGCTCACCGCCCTGCATCCGCTCGGCCAGGTCGTCCATGCCCACGGTGTCGGCCCCGGCGGCCTCAGCGGCCTCGGCGTTGGCGCCCTGGGCGAACACCGCCACGCGCACGGTCTTGCCCGTGCCATGCGGCAGCACGGTCGAGCCGCGCACCATCTGATCGCCCTTCCGCGGGTCGATGCCCAGGTTCACGCTCACATCCACCGACTCGGTGAACTTGGCGGTGGCGAGTTCCTTGAGCAGGGCAAAGGCCTCAGAGGCCGGATACAAATGCTCCGGATTGACCTTCTCGGCAAATACTTTCTGGCGTTTGGTCAGCTTACCCATGGCTTAAACCCCCTCCACGTCAAGGCCCATGCTCCGGGCAGAGCCCGCGATGGTGCGAACGGCGGCATCCATATCGGCCGCATTGAGGTCAGGCCACTTGGTCTGCGCAATCTCTTCGAGCTGCGAGCGATTGACCGTGCCCACCTTGTGGGTGTTCGGCGTGCCACTGCCCGACTTCAGCCCCGCCGCTTTTTTCAGCAGCACAGCCGCCGGCGGCGTCTTGGTGACGAAGGTAAAGCTGCGATCGGAATACGCGGTGATGACGACCGGGATCGGCAGGCCGTTTTCCAACTCTTGGGTCTGGGCGTTAAACGCCTTGCAGAACTCCATGATGTTCAGGCCGTGCTGACCCAGCGCCGGGCCCACGGGTGGGCTCGGGTTAGCGGCCCCGGCCGGGACCTGCAGCTTGATATACGCGCTGACTTTTCTTGCCATTGTCGAAACTCCTTGTGTGGGTGGTAACGCCAGGGGCTCTCACCCTGGCTCCCCGATAGCGGCTGTGTTGCCGCGCTAGCCTTTCTCGACCTGACTAAAGTCGAGCTCCACCGGAGTGGAGCGGCCAAAGATGAGCACGGCCACTCGCAGCCGGCTCTTCTCGTAATTGACTTCCTCGACCACGCCGTTGAAGTCGTTGAACGGGCCGTCGGTGACGCGAACCACTTCGCCCACCTCGAACAGCACTTTCGGACGCGGCTTCTCAACGCCTTCACGCACCCGATTCAGAATTTGGTCCGCCTCGGCGTCCGAGATCGGTGTCGGCCGGCCCCGCGAGGCGCCGATAAAGCCCATGACCCGCGGCACTTCCTTGACCAGGTGCCAGGTGTCATCGGTCATGTCCATTTGCACCAGCACATAGCCGGGGAAGAACTTGCGCTCGCTCCGGCGCTGCTCGCCTTCCTTCATCTCCACCACTTCTTCGGTGGGCACCAGGATCTCGCCGAACTGGTCTTCCATGCCGGCACGCGTCACGCGCTCCTCGAGCGCCTTTTTCACCTGGTTCTCAAAACCGGAGTAAGCGTGTACGACGTACCAGCGCTTCGCCATGACTGATCAGCCTCCAGGGCGTACCAGGGCGCCAACGCCCCACATGAAAAACATATCCATCAGCCACAGCAGAATGGCGACAAGGATGACCATGACCAGCACGATCAACGTAGTCTGAATCGACTCCTGCCGCGTCGGCCAGACCACGCGGCGCAGCTCCTGGCGCGCCTCCTGGGCGAACGCCCAGGCGTTGCGGCCCGGCTGACTACTCATGGCAATGGCAATCGCAAGGGCGGCCACGGCCACCATGCCGACCACACGGATGAGGTCAGACTGGCCTTCGGCCACATAAAAGCCCACCACGCCAGCCAGGAACACGCCTGCTGCCAGGACGAGTTTGGCCTTGTCGGTGCCGGTCGCTTCTGTCTGGTCTTTTGCGCTCATGAACCCGTGACGGTCTTGGTGGCCGGATAAAGTGGCAGGCCAGGAGGGACTCGAACCCCCAACCTACGGTTTTGGAGACCGTTGCTCTGCCAATTGAGCTACTGGCCTAACGTCGTTTGCTGACCGACCGTCAGCAAGCGAGCCCGGCAGTCTACGCCATGCCTCGGGGCAATGGAAGCCTTACTCGAGGATCTTGGCGACGACGCCGGCACCCACGGTGCGGCCGCCCTCGCGCACCGCAAAGCGCAGGCCCTCTTCCATGGCGATCGGCGCAATCAGCGTGACCGTCATCTGCACGTTATCACCCGGCATCACCATCTCAGTGCCCGAGGGCAGATCACAGGCACCGGTGACATCGGTCGTGCGGAAGTAAAACTGCGGGCGGTAGCCATCAAAGAACGGCGTATGACGGCCGCCCTCGTCCTTGCCCAGCACATAGACCTCGCACTCGAACTTCGTGTGCGGGGTGATCGAGCCGGGCTTGCACAGCACCTGACCACGCTCGACGTCATCACGCTTGGTGCCGCGCAGCAGCGCACCGATGTTATCCCCCGCGCGCCCCTCATCGAGCAGCTTGCGGAACATCTCCACACCCGTGCCCACGGTCGTCGTATCCGCATCCTTGTTGCTGTCACCCACCTCAACAATGATCTGCGAGTTCTGGGTGGTCGCTCCCGCTTTTTTAAACGACTGCGACTCGAAGGCCGCACTCAGGCCTGAGTCGGTGTCGACGTCGCGCATCCCGAAAGTGACATCCTTGGTGATATTGAGATCGCTACCAAGGCGCACATCCTCAACGATCACGTTCTCGTCGCTGTCGTCCGACCAGAACTGCTCAACACTGTCCATGCGGCCAGCATCCAGCGTGACGTCCTCATCCATACCCGTGATGTAAACCTGCTCGAGGTTGTCAGTGCGCGGGTTGACAGTGAGGCCCTCGCCATTCTGCGTCTGGTTGTCGTTCACCAGTGTCGCTTCAAGCTTGTCAGTGCCCTCACCGCCGTCGATAACATCACCGGTGGACAGAGCGTTGGTGCTGGCGCCTTCGCCATTCTGCTGAACCTCAGCAGTGAAGGTGTTGTCTTCGTCAGTGCCCGTGAGATTGTCAACATTTGTAGTAAGCGTAAAAGTCTCACCCGGGGTGCCGGAATCTTCTTCCGACTCCTCGTCGCCGACACGGTTATCGCTAGCAATTGTGGTGAACTGCTCGAGTGTCGTGTCCGGGTCTTCGTCGTATGCTGTCTGGTGAGCCTCGACCACGGTCTTGTTGTTAGCGAACGTCGTGGCAGAGATCAGGTCGCCCTGATTCGTTTCCGCCTCTTCCAGGAACGCCCCGCCAAAAGTATCGGCAGTGAGGTCGCCTGACGCCAGCTTCCCGACCCAGTAGTCGATACGGGCCTGGGCATTGTTCATGGTGTCTGCGTCGGTGTAGCCGAGCAGGTCCTCGTAGGCCGTTTTGACAATAGCTTCGTTGTCTTGACCGTCAATAGCGGTAGCAAACAGCTCGCTGATATCTTCGTAAAGGGACATTGATAGTCCTCCTGTTGACAATTTTACGATTCCAATCTTATGGGACGTCCAAAGCTATGCCGACACTCCCCACGACGATCCACCGGTATCGTCTCGAAAGCCTTGTACCGGATGACAAGCATCTCAGTCAAGCGTTCGCACACGTACTCCACGTGCGCCGTGGCAATCGTAATACCGGGCCCGCGCTCTTCCGGGGCGTTATCAATCTGCGCAAAATCCTGCGCCACACCACCGAACTGCTCGGCCAGCACCTTCGTCAGCGCCGCGGTCAACGTCGTCTTACCATGGTCAACATGACCAATGGTGCCAACGTTCACATGCGGTTTATTACGCTCAAACTTCTCCTTGGACACGGTGCGGCCTCCCTCTGCGATGTTCGTTACCGGTCTTTTATCTGGAGCCCATGGGCGGATTTGAACCGCCGGCCTCTCCCTTACCAAGGGAGTGCTCTACCCCTGAGCTACATGGGCCTATTGCTCTGGAGCGGGTGATGGGAATCGAACCCACATCATCAGCTTGGAAGGCTGAGGTTCTACCGTTGAACTACACCCGCATGCCCGCGCCCGCCACGGTTGCGGGTCTTTCTATCTGGTGGAGGGTGGAGGATTCGAACCTCCGAAGGCTGTGCCAGCAGATTTACAGTCTGCCCCCGTTGACCGCTTGGGTAACCCTCCGAAGTCAAGCCGCGCAGTGTTCTAAAATCTGGGCACACTGTCAAGCAAATTGCAGTCCCCGCCCCGCGTGTGCGACTGTTCCAGACGATCTACCCGAAAAACGCTAGAGGCGCGACATGCCCGTAACCGCTGGCTCGATTCAACAGACCGAACAGGCGGCGACGCCTTACACCGGTGTTGTCAGTGTTGCGACGGACCGCGGCCAAGGCACCGGGACGCTGCTCTACGATGGCCGCGCCGTGCTCACCGCCGCCCATATCCTGGAGGGCAGCGGCCCCCTCACGCAGGCCTCCGCGCAGTTCACCACGCCGGAAGGCAGCTTCCGGCAGGGGTTCGAGAAGTACTCAATCCACCCCAACTACGACGCCGGTAATAACAACTACGATCTCGCCCTGCTGTGGTTTGACGAGCCGGTGTCGGCCGCGGCAACGCGCCATTCGCCCTACCGACTGGACAACGAAAACCGCGCCACGGTCGACATGCTCGGCTACGGCGTCACCGGCACAGGCGAGGACGGCTACACCGTGCCGTCCAATAACGTGCGCCGGTTGGTCGAAAACCGGTTGGAGACCGATGCCGCGACGTTAAAGGCCACGCTCGGCGATCGCATGGGCTGGGACCCGGCGCCGGGAGAGCAGCTCGTCGCCGATTTTGACAACGGCCAGGATGCCAACGACGCGCTGGGGCAGCTGATCAACCAGTCCGGCCTGGGGCTCGGCGAGACCGAGGGGCTCATTGCGCCAGGCGATAGCGGCGGCCCCGCCTTGATTAATGGCGCGGTCGCCGGCGTTGCCAGCTACACCGCCTCGCTGTCCACGCCAACCACCCAGCCGGATGTCAATGCCACAGGCGACTCCAGCTACGGCGAGATCGCGGGCTTTCAGCGCGTGTCCTCCAACCAGCAGTGGATCGATCAGTCGCTGCGGGCCGAATACCCCAACGCGCCCCAGTCCCCCGATGAGGTCTCCACCACGGTGGTCGAGGGCGACAGCGCCAGCACCTATGCCTACTTCATGCTGTCGTTTGATGGCGATCGGGACACGCCGGACGAGCTGCTCAGCGTTGACTACCGCACCGAAGACGGCACCGCCGAGGCCGGCCAGGACTACATTGCCGCAGAAGGCACGCTGATCCTCTACCCCGGCGAGACCGAGGCCGTTATCCCGGTCGAAGTGCTGAGCGATAACCTCGTCGAAGGCAACGAGACCTTCTCGTTAAGCGTTTACGACCCCGTGGGCGGGGATTTTGGCGAGGGCGTGGAAGAGCTCACCGCCACCCGCACCATCATCGATGACGACGGGATGATGGTGTAGGCGAGCGGCACTGCCTTACGCGTCGGCGGGCAGCTCGCCCTGCAGGGCCCGCGCATAGGCCTGGCGCGCGGTCTGCGCAATCGCCAAGCGCTGCTGGAGCCGTGCGATTTCCTGATCGGTGATCTGGATATTCGTCAACTGACTTTTGGCGGCCTCGGACAGAGTGTCGAGATCGTATTCTTTGCCATCAATGGTGATCGGGTTGGCCATGCGTTGCTCCTTCAAGGCGCTGCGTTCACGTTAAAGCCCGCAGTGTAGCGCGCCCGCCCCCGCCCCGTCAGCCGATCACCCCGGCGTACCCAGCGCACCGGCCACACTGTTCGCCGCCCGCAGTAGCGTCTCCGGGGCCAGGTGGGCATAGCGCATGGTCATCTTCGGGCTCTGGTGGCCTAGCAGCGCCTGGACCTCGTAGAGCGAGTGACCGGCGTTGACCAAAAAGCTCGCAAACGAGTGGCGCAGATCGTGCAGGCACACATCGGGCAGGCCCGCCCAGCGGCGGACCGCATCCCATCCGGCATGCAGCGAGACGATGGGCTCGCCCGTTTTGGGGTTGGGAAACACCCAGGGATTACCCGGCCGGCGAGGCTGGGCGTTCACAATGTCCATAGCCGCTTGCGACAGCGGGATGTGCCGCGTGTAGCCCGACTTCGCGCGCGGCACCGTCAAAATGCAGCGCTCAAAATCGATGTGCTCCCAGCGCGCATCCAATATCTCCCGCTTTCGCGCCCCGGTGTACAACAACATCCGCGCCACAATCGCCAGCTGCGGGCTGCGGCTGCGATCAAGCGCGTCAAACAGGCGCTGGACCTCGGCCGAGGTCAAAAACCGCTCGCGGCGGACCTCACCTTTCATGGGTTTAAGCCCCCGGCAGGGGTTACTGCCCTCGGGCAGGATCTCCCAGCGGATCGCTGCGTTAAAGATCGTGCGCATGTGGATGAGCAGCCGATTGCACGTACCCACGGCCATTCCCTCGGCGCGTGTGGTTTGCTGCATCGCGAGGATGTCCGCGCGATGGATCTGGTCCAGCGGCAAGGTGCCAAAGCGCGGCATGAGATGCCGGCTGATCTGTGATTTGGTGCTCGGCCAGCTGCGATTGTTGATGCGCACATGCGGGAAGTAGTGCTGCTCTACAAATTCATCAAACCGCAACACCTTCGAGCGCTTTTGCGTGACCGATGTCGGGTCGTCCCCCGCGGCCAGGGCCGCACGCATCGCCTTCGCCTGCTTGCGGATGCTATTGACCGCTACGCTGTCCAGCCGCCCGATGTGCTTGAGCCGCAGGCGCTTGTCGTTATCGCGATATCGGAAATACCACGTGCCGGTCCCGCTGGCACGCAGTTCAAGCATGAGCCCTTTAATCGATTCATCAAAGAAGGCCACCGCACCGCTTTGCGGCAGATGGCGCTGCACGTCCCGCACGAACGCGGGGCTGAGCTTCACAACCGGCAACTGTTTATCACTCCACGATTTACCCCCCCCCATGTGAGGGGGCACATGCGGATCATATACAAGCTGCCAAAGCTTGCATAGACAGCCCAACTCACTTTACCGCCGTACCCCGGCCTGCGCCGACCGCCACCACCTCGGCGGCATCCTGGAGCGAGGACTGCGATAGGTGCGCATAGCGCATCGTTGTCCGCGGATTGGCGTGCCCCAGCAAGGCCTGGACTTCATAGAGCGACCGGCCGGAGTTCACCAAAAAGCTGGCGAAGGAATGGCGCAGGTCGTGCAGCCGAACATCCGCCAAGCCCGCGCGGTGGCGGATCGTGTTCCAGGCATTAAAGATCGAGACCAGCGGTTGGCCGGTTTTTGGGCTCGGGAACACCCAGGGGTTCTGGTCAGTCCGGAACTGGCGGTTGATCACCTCCAGCGCCGCCGAAGAGAGCTGGATATAGCGCGGCTTTCCCGACTTTGAGCGGGGCACCGTCAGAATACCCCGCTCGCGGTCGATGTGCTCCCACCGGGCATCCAGCACTTCACGCTTGCGTGCGCCGGTAAAGATTAGCAAATGGATGATATCCGCGACCATTCGGCCGGCGTAATCATCCAGCACAGCAAGCAGCCGCTCGAGCTCAGCGTCTGAGAGATACCGCTCACCATGCGCTGCTCCCTTAAGCGGCTTCACGCCCTGAGCGGGGTTGGTATCTTTCGGGATCACCTCCCAGCGGATCGCGCAGTTGTAGATATGGCGCAGGAGCACGAGGATCCGGTTGCAGGTGCCCACCGCGTAGCCATTGGCGTGCGTTTGCTCGTGCCAGCGCATTACATCCATGCGCGAGACCGCGGATAACGGTTGGTGCCCAAACGCAGGCAGGACATGGTGATCCAGCAGGGCCTGCTCCGGCGCCCACGCGCGTTTGCGGGATTTGGCGTGGGGAATGTAGTGGACCTGGACGAAGTCGCGCAGCGAGGTATCCGAGGCAACCTCGGCCCGGGCATCTTCCACCGGGTCATGGCCCTCACGCACCTGCTGCATAAATGAGAGAGCGGCCGCCCGCGCCTCGTCCACCGAGCGCTGGTGCACACACCCAATGCGTTTCATCCGCACCCGGCCCGAGCGTGCCCGATAACGATAGTACCAGGTGGCATTGGCACTGGGGCGCACCTCGAGCATCAGCCCTTGAGTGACCTCATCATGGAAGCTACGGGTTTTGGGCGGCGGCGCCCCTAAAATCTGGTGTACTGCCTGACGGGAAAATGTGACAACAGCCATTGATGCCTCCTTGCAAACCGAGGCGTGGTAGGTGGTTGGTAGGCAAAACCCAACCAAGCACCTCACCACCCCCGCTCGTTAATTTATTGAACTTTCAGCCGCTTACGGCCAACCCATCCTATAACCGGGCATCCTAGCCCGACCATTTTGGTAGGTATTTGGTATGTGCCGCCGGAAATGCGGCGAAAATCGACTTTTAACTGCTTGAAACAAAGTAGGTTTGATTAAACCGTACTTGTCCGCTTACTACGAATGTTGACAATCTCACGGGCACTGACGAAGACAACACCTTCACTGCTGAGGTTCAGCAGAATGGCGAAGGCGCCAGCACCAACGCGCTGTCCACCGGTGATGTTATCGACGGCGGTGAGGGCACTGACAAGCTTGAAGCGACACTGGTGAACGACAACCAGACGCAGAATGGCGAGAACCTCACTGTTAATCCGCGCACTGACAACCTCGAGCAGGTTTACATCACGGGTATGGATGAGGACGTCACGCTGGATGCTGGCCGCATGGACAGTGTTGAGCAGTTCTGGTCGGACGACAGCGACGAGAACGTGATCGTTGAGGATGTGCGCCTTGGTAGCGATCTCAATATTACCAAGGATGTCACTTTCGGGATGCGCGACGTCGACACCGACTCAGGCCTGAGTGCGGCCTTCGAGTCGCAGTCGTTTAAAAAAGCGGGAGCGACCACCCAGAACTCGCAGATCATTGTTGAGGTGGGTGACAGCAACAAGGATGCGGATACGACCACGCCGGTCGAGCGCATTGAGCTTGAGTTGAACTTTACCTTCGGCGGTGAGGCATACAGCTTCGAGTCGATCACCTCCGAGGATGGCACCTATCAGGGGCTGGCCACGGCCATTGAGTCGGCGCTGTCCGCTGAGGGCCTTGACGGTGTGGACTCGACGGTCATCGAGACCAACCTCGTGCTCGATAACGCCGGCCGGGGTTCCACGGCAGGTGATGCGATCATCGGCGGTATGTCCGACTCGGATAAGACCATTGAGAAGCTGAACCTCGTGGTCGATCGCGACAGCAAGATCGATGATCTCGCCACGGCTTCCGGCATGGAAGACAACGCGTTTAATAGCGCTGGCTACGAAGGCTTCAGCGAGATCGAGCTGACTTCGGGCGATGCTGAGGGTGATCTGTCCGTCGAAGATATTCAGGGCACGACCAAGTTTGATGCCTCGACCTTCGCTGGCGAGAGCCTGACGATTAACGCAGCCAGTGCACTGGAGAAGCTCGACGCTAATGTGGCGGCGGATGTGGATGTCACCGCCAGCACGGCTGCGGGCGAGAATGTTTACACCACGGGCGCCGGCAGCGACACGCTGACCACCACGGTGGACGGTAATGATGTCGATACGGTCGGTGAGAGCTTCGCGGCAAGCACCAACGGTGGCGACGACACAGTTGTGATTGATATGGATGATGGCGTGTCGTTCGACACCATGGAAGAGCTCGACAACCTGTCGGTTTCCACCGGTGCGGGTGATGATACGGTCAACCTCGACGCCTACGGCACGTTCGACATCTCCACGGGTGATGGTAGCGACTTCGTTCGCATCAACTCCGTTGGCGATAACGGTGACGCCACTGCTGGCGAGTGGAGCATCGGTGATGAGACCGGCGCCCAGAGCTTTGACGAGCGTGTGCTCTACGAGGCGAGCCTGACGGTTAACTTCGCGGGCATCGAGGAGACGGTGGACGTTGAGACGGATCGGGATGGCAACTTCATCGCGACCCAGACCGACATCAACACCGCCGTGAAGGCGGCCATTGATGGCAACCACGAGCTGAGCGATCTGCTCAACTACGAGGATGGCACGGGCGATCAGTCGCTCACGATCACCTCCAACGTGGGCGGTGTTAACAACCTCGGCATCGCCATCTACCAGCCAGAGCTTGTTGAAGAGGCGTCGACCGGAGAGGCCGCTGGTCAAGATGTGGCGCTCGCCGAGGGCGATGTCGCCGCGATCCGTGGCGGACTGATCAGCACGGAGGAATTCAATAGCGCTGACTCTGACGACACCACGGTGGCCAACATTGTGGATGCCACCAGCGACGATAACTTCCACGGCTCGCTTAATGCTTCGGGGGCCGGTGATGAGGTGCTGCAGTCCACAGCCGATATCGAAGGTGACGTGACTGAGGGCGTTAATGCGGCTGACACCGCAGGCGGTATCTTCCAGGATGCCACCAACACCTACTTCGACCTGCAGGCGGGTGGATCGAGCAACAGTGATGATGGCTCGATTAACCTGTCCTCGGTGAACGTGGGCGATGGCAGCAACGACATCGTCTCGGTGCACTCGGGTAACGCGAGCGCCAACACGCTGGTGGTCGACGAGGCCTTCGGTAAGGTCACGGTGGTGAACTGGCACAAGGTCTCGCCGGATGACGTCGATAATCGGGACGAGATGGGTGAACATGCGCTCGACTTCTCGGCCTACCTTGACGACCAGGTCGACGACTCGGATAACGACAACGCCGACACGGCGGCCGAGGTGGCGGCCAGCGCGAACATGGTGGCGGGCGCCTCGGCGCTGGGCACTGCTGTGAGCGCCGGTCTCGATAACGACAACACCGCCAGGGCGAACTCGGTTAACTCCATTCGCTTCGAGCAAAACCTCGCAGACGGTGAGACCTTCGGGGCACTCGACGGCGACACCCTGCTCACGGCGCTGAACGCGAGCGACGCGGACGACGAGTACGGCAACCTCAATGATGCCCTGCTCAACCCGGGCACCACGGCGGATCTGGTGGGTGATACGCAGAACCACATCGTGATGGTCGAGAACGACCTGAACGAAGGTGAGTACAAGGTGTTCCACCTGACTTCTGAGTCCGACGCTGATGATTTCAGCACGGCCGATGAGCTCGGTACGCTCGACTTCGGGGCCTCCATTAACTTCAACGTGGCAGGTAGCACGACGTTCAAGAACTACGTCGAGGCCGCGAGCCAGGCGAAGGATGAAGGGGCAACGGACTTCACCTACGACGTTGTCGACTCCGGTGGCAATGTGGTGGCGACGGCTGATGCTGACGTCAACGACGGTACCGGGGACGCTGGCGGTGCTGGCGGCGGTGCTGGCGGAGCTGGCGGCGGCGGTGCTGGTGCTGGCGGCGGTGCTGGTGCTGGTGGAGCTGGCGGCGGCGGAGCTGGCGGCGCCAGCGAGACCGTCGAGGTCACTGGTGCGGGCAACGACGATGCCGCTAACGCCGACGTTACCTTCGACTTCGACGATGGCGCCTACGAGTTCGAGATCGCCAACTTCGACACCGGCGACACGCTCGACTTTGGGGACGTCCAAGGGGCGGACCAGGCGATCTTCAACGTGGCCGCGGATGCGAACCTGGGTGATGGCGAGAAACAGCTATCCGCCGCGAATGGTGACACCGGGGACACGGTCGAGGTGACTCTAACCGGTCTGACAGCTGCGCAGGACAACGCAGTGTTCAATCAGTCGAGCTTCGAGAACACCTTCGGCGACGATAGTCTCGTGCTGTAGGGCTTGTAAGCAGTGGCGTATGGCCCCGCGTCCTAAGCGGCGCGGGGCACCTCCCAGAGACAACCAGGTTTTATCAAGTAAAGGGAAACTAAGATCATGGCTAAGACATTCCTCAACGCCGACGAAACGTTCATCGTTGCCAATAACGGCAGCGAAATCGTAGGCGGAAACGGTAACGAGACCATCCAAATCAATTCGGGCATCACCGGCCTCGAGCTCGATGGCAACATTGAGAAGGTCGAACTCAACAATTTAGCAGCCGCTGACGTTGAGCTTCGTGTGAACAACAGCAACCAGCTGGAGTTTGTGAACGATGGCAACGTGGTTGCGACCGCTACGGCTGGGCTTAACTCGGCCGTTGATGTTGCTTTCAGTGATGGCAATGCAACGCTGACACAGACGGGTGGAGCGAGCTACACCCTCGCCGATCCGGACGACGACACCGATTCTGTGACGGTTGATGCCAATAACTCGCAGGACGGCAACGCGGTCGGCCTCGGTGACGAAACGTCCTCCGACGATGACGGTGGTGGCGACACCGGGAACATCTTCACGCTCACTACTGATGCGGACACCCTGTCGCCTAATGCTTCATCCACCGCAAATCAGACGAGTGACGATGACGACAGATTCCGTGCGCCAGAGGATGGCCGGTTGACTACTGCGGATTTCATTGACGCAGGGGATGGGTCTGACACGCTTACCGCAGCGGTCACAAATGCCGCTAACCTGGTGGTTGCGCCGGAGCTAGTGTCGGTCGAAGAGTGGTATGTCACCCCGACCACAGCCGCTGGTGAGGATGTGGAAATTTCCGGCGCTAATGTAACCGGGCTGCAGCAGCTCTGGGTGCAGGATGCCGTCGACGCTGACACTAGCGATGACGCCGACGAAGAAATCAACCTCACTAATATCGGCACGGATGTGACCGTCGGCATCGAAGGTGGAACGGTTGACAACACAGATGGCAACACCATTGACGTGACCGTAGCATTCACTGGCGTGGCGGGCGCATCTGACTCTGCTTCGGTAGCGTTGAAGGATGCGGCGGCAGACACAGTGACGGTTGCTAATATCGAGACCTTGAATGTCTCCGAGACGGGTTCCGATGCTACGAGCGATATCGAGACCCTCGTTCTCGATAGCGCGGAAACCGTGAATGTCAGCTCCACTGGTGAGGGCGTAACCGTGGACGCAGTCACAGCCGGCAATCTGGAGACAATCGACGCATCGGCTTCCAGTAGTGCGGTTGATTTAAACGTGGACGGAGCCAGCGCCAACACGACATTCACCGGTGGTGACGGCGACGATGTCATCGACTTTGGAACCACCAATATTTTCGATGCTGACGACAGCGTTAGCGGTGGCGAGGGTGCTGACACTCTTGGCATTGATGACGAAGAGGCTGCCACAACCGAGGCTTACACCAACATCTCTGGCTTTGAGGTGCTTCGGGTTAACACCGCTACTACTGCGGGAGACACCATTAACTTGGCGCATTGGGGTGGAATCACTGATGTTACCTTCGCTGCTGCCGCTGCTGCTACAACGACGGTTGAGAACCTGACCTCAGGTGCGACGGTCGCTCTTGCAGATACGTCTGGCGTTGATCTCGACCTTGAGACAAACGGTGACAGTGACACGTTGAACCTCGATTTGAATGGTGGAGGTGTGACGTACACGGTCGATGCCGCAAACGTCGAAAACCTCAACGTCAACACCGATGGCGCAACCGGGACTTCAACCCTTGCCCTGACTAATGCGCAGCTAGAGACAATTAGTCTGTCTCAGACAGCCGCTACGGATCAGGCTGTTGATCTTGGCACGCTTGGAACAGTAGTGGAGACGGTTGATCTGTCCGGCTTCGATGCCGATACCCAGACAAACGGTGTAACGGTGGCTTTGAGTGCTACTGCTGTGAACGGGGTTACCGTGACCGGTTCGTCAAATGACGACACGATCACGGCGAGTTCCGAGGTTGATACCATCAACGCCGGGGTAGGCGCTGACGCCATCACGGTTGGTGGTGCGCAGGATACCTTCGATGTTGGAGACGACGACGACGTCGACAATATCACCGTTGGCGATACGGATCTGACGAACGCCAATCAGTTCACGGTGAAGAACTTCAACGCAACCGGTACAGGCGTTGATACGTTGTCAATTGATGAGGCTACTAACCTTGACACTAATGGCGGTGGCGATATTACTGACGGTCTTGGGGCTGGGGAACTCCAGTCAGTGACGACTTCAGCAACTGCCTACACCATCGCAGCCGCCGAGGCAGCCATAGAGTTCGCCTTCGAGTTCGACAGCGAAGTTGACCTCGATACGGCTAGCAAGAGTGACATCCTCGGCGCAATCGGCGCGGCGGATGACGGCACGGATTCGTCTACGACCGCGGGCACCATCACTGCTGACAATGCCGCTGACGCAGTGCTCATGATTGCGTATCAGGACGGCAATGCTTATCTCTTTGAAGGAGATGCTGGTACGGGTGACACTGCCATCGGTGACGATACAGGCGGCAACGATGACATCTCCCTGGTGGGTGTTCTTGAAGATGTCGAAGTTGGGGCGCTGTCCGACGCTAACTTCGCCTAATCCCTCCCTAAGGAGCGGATGCAGCCTCTAAGGGCTGTTAGCTAAAGAAACCCCCGGCTTCGGCTGGGGGTTTTTCTTTGTGGGACTGACGAAATAGAAAGGAAACAGGACATGACCAAAGCAATCATCTTTACCCTAACGATCCCCCTAGCCGGCTGCAGCGGTATTCCTCTAGTACCGGGTATCTAGAAAAAGGGCTCCCTGAGAAGACTTTATCTTTTAGCAGTAGGTTGCCTCATATAAAAAGAGAAAAGCGCTCACAGAGCTTCTCTGTGTAGTGGCCACAAATTCAACCGCCCCAGCAAACGGGCCTTGCGACACTCTTGAACGCCTCCGCCCCCAGTCTCTCAACCCAAGCAATCAAGACGCCCAGCGATAGCTTGAGTGCAGGCCGCCGAGCCATGTCTTCCGAACAAGTTTCCTGGGTTGCTTAAAGAAATCTGGGTCGTTACAGGCCAGATTATCTGCGTCTTCAGGGCGTATTGGTGGCTCGGCTTCATTGCTCATGTGTGGTCGGGCGGTGTTGTAGTACTCCCGGAACTCCTTGAGTAGCCGATTCATGTGTCGGTCATTAAGGGGTTGCACATACCGCAGAAGCTCTTCGTTAAGCGTGCGGTGGAAGCGTTCCACGACCCCGTTCTGCCAGGGGCACTTATAGCCAATGCGGATGGCCTTTATATTCATCCGGGGCAATATCCATTTGGCGATTGGCGCGAGGGTGCTGTCTCGATCCATCACAATCGCTTCGGGTAAGTCATCCAGATCCATAAAGGCATTACGCAGCTGCTGGGCAACCCACTGGCTGCCGGGGTCGTAGGTCGCGCGACTCCAATGCAGGGCGCGTCGGCCGTGATCGATGATGTTGAGGATGTAGATCGCGCGTCCATGAAGGTCGCGAGTCACTTTGAAATCCAATGCCATTACATGCTGGTTGTAGAGGGTGGTGAGCCAGCCAGGTTCACGCTCCCGCGGGGGCAGCCCGCCCTTTGGGCCAGGCTTAAACCCATAGGCTTTGAGGATCGCCGTCACTTTGGTCCGGCCTATAGGGTATTGCAGCTCCCCGCCAGAGATGATGTTCGCTATGCGCCTAGCCCCATAGCGGGGATTGTCTTTTTAATGGTGAGGATGGCTTCCACGATAAAAGCCGGTGTAGGCGGTCGCCCGCGTTCCTTGCCAGCTTTGATTTTATCCGCGTGTACCTTCCGACTACGGGCCTGAAGCCAACGGATATAGGTCATTGGGCTGAACTGCATAAATCGCGTGCTCCACGGCCATAGCTTATGAAGCAAGCCAATGACGAGCGCCTGGGTCCGCGTCAGGGTTGGCTGCAGCCGGACTAAACGACGTCGTGCTGGGCTGCGGTTTCCCTTTTGCACCGAGACGGGTTTGCTGCGGAGATGCTTTACTTCAACGGATAAGACCTGCAACTGAAGCCGGCGGCGGGCCCAAGCGACGCGGTCCCGGCGATAGCGTCGCGTGCTCAGTGCGCCCAGCGCAAAGCTCACACTGGCAGCGATGACGATTTCCATGGCAAACGACCTCCCTGTTAATTACAAAGAGGCAGAGCCTAAACTGTTAGTGACCGGGGATGCCAAAGTCATCCGCTGTCATGACGGCGCTACGCCATTGCGCCATCAATTTCACGGCCCCCAGCGGAAGAAAGGCTACCGCTATCCACTCCGGTCAAAGTCAATAGGTCTTCAGTGTCCTCACTGGGGGCTATTGCCGACGCGGCTGACGCTGTATCAGGCAGCCGGTGCTCTACGGCCACGGCGGCGATGTCCTCAATGCCGTCAAAGCTCTCCAATTTACTCAGCTCATTGACCACTTTCTGGTTGTTCGAAAAGGTCGTTTCACTGATGAGGTGACCCCGTTCAGTCTCTGCTGTGTGCAAGAATTCGGCAGCGAAGTGGCGTGTTGCGACTGTGTCAGACCGCAGCTGCCCCACCCAGTAGTCGATTCGGGCCTGCGCATCAGCCATCTTGTCAGCATCCGGATAACCGAGTAGCTGCTCATAGGCGGCCTTGACGGTTGCTATGTCGTCTTGATCATCAGTCATCGCGTCAGCAAAAGGTGCGTTCATTGCCTGGTATGAGGGCGGTGGTGCGGCGTTACCCAATGTGAGGCTTTGATCCTGGAAATGGGCGATGCCGCCCTCTGGAATCAGTCGTGGGGTTTTCAGCCCGAGCTCATCAAACACGACGAAGTCATTCCCCTCGCTGTCGATGCGATAGCGAGCACGATTGCCACTAAACGCCATTTCGTCTGCCGCCCGGGCAATCTCTGTTTGCGAGGTGAAGGCACGAATGGTTGTTTCGTCTTGCCCCCCGCTCCATTCCGATGACATAGCAAGGAAATCGCCGATGCCGTCAGCATTGATGTCTTCCATCCAGGTGCGTGTCTGGTTACCGGATGGCCAGTCAATTTGATCCGTAATCTGTTGAGCTTTAGCTGGGTCTCTGTAAAAAGCGCCGTTCCCATCGTTGAAATACAAGCCCGCTTCCATGGAGCTGCTTTCCGTGGCCGTCCAGTCAGGCCAGTACAGATCGGGGTCACCATCGCCGTCCAGGTCTTCCAGGCTAAATTTCAGATCAATCCATTCACTACCCAGGAAGGTATCGGCCTCACGACTGGTTACCAATGGCTGATCAGGGAATGCCTTGGAAACCGTAAACCCGCCCTCTGGCCTCTGGAGCATTGAGACGAAGGACGCCTCGCCAGCAGGAGCTATTTCAGGATTCTCTGCTAAGGCGACAACATCCATGAGGCCATCATCATTGATGTCCCTGGTGCGCAGGAACGAGTAGCCCCAATCATCGCCAAGCTCAAAATCGGAACCGCTTCTGACTTCTTGGCTGAAATCGTCGACAAGCTCCCCATCTTCAAACTCGAAGACATGGCCCTCTTGCTGCCCGGTTTCTCCAGGGTAGAACTTATAGGGCAATGTGATCGCGTCGTAGTCTCCGTCGCCGCCATAGTCGAGTATCCCCGCAGCACCTGCTCGAAGATATTCTTGGCTGTCGAAATCTGTCAGCGCTTGATACCGGTCACCGAGAATTTCTTGCGTGGCGTCGCGCATCACTGAGTCGGCATTACCCTCGAAGATGTTAATTGGAATCTCTTCGAGACGGGCGACGACAAAGTCCTTGAGACCATTGCCCGTTAGATCAGCGCTGGCGGAGGCGTTGTGGTAAAAGCCGGGTTCATTTCCGATGGTTACATCCGTGCGATCGACAAAGGCGGCCTTTTCCTGGGCGTATTCGTAAACAGGGAGGCTCTCCCAGTATTCGCTGGAGTAGTCTATTTCACGTCCATGGTCGATCGCGACGATCTCGACATACCCGTCTTCATCGCTATCAAGGAAGACGTAATCGTTGATCCACCCGGCGGGTGGCAAATCACTGGTGTCCGCTTGGGTAAAGCGATAGTCATCATCCCCCAGCATGATGGTGATCGGGGTGTCATCTGGCTGAATCGGCTGATCGGTGTCTCCAGTTTCGGTGATGACAAGGTCGGGCTTGCGATCCCCGTTTACATCACGAACAGCGAATCCTTCGCGGAATCGCGAAATAACATCGCCTGATACAGCTGGGCTAATTGCTTCTGCATAGTTCGGTACACCGCGTGCCATTGGTACTCCCTCCATGGATAGACGATCCGTTTTAACGATACATAGGGAGAGACCCCGTCTTAGTGACGGTATCCGGAATGCCGTGAGCGAATCAATGGTCCTAGTTGTCCCGATCTAGCCAGTTATCAAACCGCAGAAAGAGTGTTCGGCGGGTATAGCTTAGCGGTTTGGTTGAAAGCGGCCGCTGGGCGTAATGACTGCTTGGTTTAGGAGGGGCGGTGTTTGGGCGCTCAAGGGCAGTGTGGCGGTTACTTCTCGGGCCGCAGGAATTTGTGGCCACTACAGTTTATGCCTTAGGCGGGGATAGCTTCATGTTCCGAGGAAAACAGCCTGTAATACGGCCTCATTCAACGATTGTGTTAATCACCCGTCATCATCGTTACCAGCCATCCCGCCAGCGCTGCAACGTGCGGTAATCAAAGTCCTCGTCATACAGCGCCTTGATCTGCCTAGAGAGGCGATCTTGTTGACGTCCTAGCGGGACAATAGCGATGTCGAGGTCTTTCATATGCTCCCGTTAGATGCCCGGTACTAAGGGAATACCGCTGCAGCCGGTTAGGAGGGGGATTAGTAAGGTAAAGATGGCTGCTTTGGTCATGTCTTGGCTCCTTTTAATGTCTTTGCAAATCGTAACAGCCCAAAAAACCCAGTCGTAAGCGCATGGCAGAACAAGCATTGGATACGACAGTGCAGAAGAACACCATATCCACACTGGTATCACGTGAGCTGCGCTTAGCGCGTGGAATGATTACACATGTTGGCGTTGGTGTATTTCCCTAACCATAGACAGAAAAAAGCCCCCGCCACTAAGTGACGAGGGCTTTCTCAGGACCGTTCCTCAGAGGAGGATTGGTTTTGGGGTTGGCTTAGGCAAAGCCGTCAAAGTTAGCCGCACTCAACGTACCAGCATCGCCGATGCCATCAAGCGTGATGAGAACAGTCAGCTCTCCTTGCTCAATAACGGTGTCATCGCCGCCAGCGTCCGCTTCAACGATCGCTGTGTCGGTTCCATCACTGATAGCGAAGAGTATTTCATCGTCTGCGTTGGCGAACGAAATGATGTTGTCACCTCCACCACCATTGTTGTCATCACCCGTATCGTTCAGGCGATCCGCAATGTTGGCAGTAGTCAGATCATCCGCATCCGCAATATCACCATCACCGTTATCAACGATCTGAATACCACTAGCCACTGTGATATCAGCAGCCGTGTCGATTACGTTAACAGTGTCGATGTCGACTGTACCGTCACCAGTACCATCTTCTACAAGGTTGCCATCAGTATTGTCGATGTCAAAGTCATCGTCCCCTACGACGAAGTTGTTGACAGTGTCTGCTTGGTCTCCATCGTTAAAGACGAACGTATCTGCACCATCACCGCCGTCCAGCGTGTCAGCACCAGCACCACCCGTGATGGTGTCAGCACCAGCACCACCCGTGATGGTGTTAGCGGCTCCCTGACCAGTTATAACATCGTCAAAGTCACCACCAGTGATGTTAGTTGCATCGCTGATATACGCCTGATTTTCGTCACCTAACTGAACATTCTGCTCATCAAAGTCGATTGAGCCACCTGTGTCATTTGTGAACGAGAAGTCATCGGCATTTCCAAAGACAGCATCAACTCCATCTGCTGCAGTTATATTACCGGGAAGGTCTAGATCGGTATCATTCGCCACTTCACCACGGAGTACCAAACGGTCAGCACCAGTCCCAAAATCTTGGAGGCTGTCGATCGAGCCAGTGGCACTTTCACCAACATCAGTGATGAATTCATCATCCCCAGCACCGCCAGTCAGCTCGTCAGCACCGTCACCACCCGTGATGGTGTCACTGCCAGCACCGGTTGTAATGGTGTCGTCGCCAGTATTGCCAGTTACAGTAACGTTCAGGTCCGAACTATCGAAGCCGGTTTCTCCGTCGAGATCAACAACCAAGTCCGTTGCCTGAATCAACCCGTTGCCGTCCAAGTCCGCGACTAGTCGGTTACTACCGGTGTCAAAGAAGTACT
Organism: Spiribacter salinus M19-40; assembly: GCF_000319575.2. Taxonomy (NCBI): domain Bacteria; kingdom Pseudomonadati; phylum Pseudomonadota; class Gammaproteobacteria; order Chromatiales; family Ectothiorhodospiraceae; genus Spiribacter; species Spiribacter salinus. The sequence continues at coordinate 1,557,110 of NC_021291.1, forward strand.
CGCCATTGGTACTGCTAAGCAACGCAAGACCATCGGAAATGGACCCGGCATCGCCCTTGTCGGTGACATCTACCGTCTGGTCACCTGCTGCAAGGGTCAAATCTAGCGCGATGCTGTCCGTACCGCTTGTGAAGTCAGTAATGTTGTCGCTAGACGTACTGGTTGAGTTCGTCGTGGCGCCTGCGTCGGTATCAAGATCAGTCGTAGAGGCATACTCGAAGGTATCGGCACCAGCACCACCGGTGAGGGTGTCTCCGCCGCCATTACCAACAAGGGTGTCAGCACCAGCACCACCAACAACTGTGTCGGCACCAGCACCGCCAGTAATGGCGTCAGCACCAGCACCACCAGTTACAGTGACAAGCTCTTCGTCATTGTTGTTAGAGGCGTCAACCGTGAGGACTTCCCCGGCATCCAGTGCAGAGCCATCAATTGTAACGGACGCCTCGGCAAAGGCTGTATCAAGCGTCACACTAACATCACCAGCCGCGTCATCAGTCGCATCGTCCTGCACCAAGATAGTGCTGAAGTTGGTGTAACCGGCGTCCAGTGTTGCGCTCACGGCGTCACCGGTGTCGTTGTCATCATCATCTTCGTTGTCGAGGATAATGCGGTTTGTACCGGTATTCCCGTCGAATTCATCGTCGGCGTCGATTGCAGATGCACCATCAAGGCGCCCGACGATGAAATCGTCGTCTCCGGTACCACCGGAAAACGCCTCGGCGTCATCGGTGCCGGTATCGGCCGCAATGAAGTCGACGTCTACGGTCGCACCGTCGGCGTCAATGTCAGTATCACTGCCGTCCTCACCACGAACGGTGGTAATCCCAGACTCACTGAACTCGCCAGCAAGTGTCTGAGTATCGTCTGTGGTCGCCACAAGGGTTTCGAAGTTCGACACATTCAGAAGCTGAATGTCTGTGAGCGCAGCCGAAGTCCGAAGGGTGTCAGTGCCATCACCACCATCGAGCGTGTCAGTGGCATCCAAAACGCTAGCGCCACGAACCGTATCGTCACCTGCACCTGTCGATATGGTGTCGCTACCAGCACCGAGATCAATGTCATCAGCACCGGCACCACCAGTCACCGTGAGGTCGGCATCAGCCTCCCCATCGACTGTGAGAACCTCACCATCATCCAATGCCGATGCGTCGATCGTCAGGGTCCCATCAGCCGCGCCGTGGTTTGTAACGTCGATCGTAACATCGTTACCGTCGGTATTGGCATTATCGAGAACATTGACGACGTCGAAGTCGGTGATGTCCGTCTGCATATCGATGGTACCAGTCGCGTTGGTCACGTTGAGTGTGTCCACAGCGTCGGTGCTACCGGTCAGGGTCGTGTCGTCTCCCGCATCAAGATTGTCTGAATTGGCGCTGACAGTAAGTGCGATACCAGCAGTGTTAACAACCGTGTCTCCAGCATCGTCACCGAGGGCGACCGAGATTGCCGCAGTATAGCCGTCGGCAAAGGTCAACGACTGGTTAGCTGCGTCTGACAGATCGAGAGACTCGCCACCAACAAGGTTGCTGGACAGAGATACAGTAGAATTGCCAGTAATAGCGACAGTCTCGACGTTCGAGACGTTCGTCAGAGCGTCCCCTGTCAAGTTCGTGACATTAAGTGTGTCGTCGCCGACACCACCATCGATAGTGTCTGCGCTGGTCAAGTTACCCGCCAGAGTGAAGGTGTCATCACCAGCACCCCCGTCGACCGTGTCATCACCGGTATCGGTGGTGATTTCGTCAGCTCCAGCACCACCATTCAGCGTATCGTTGCCTGTGCCACCAGTGATCGTGTCATCACCAGCACCACCGTTGATGGTCGACGAAGCGTCACCCAACAGCGTATCCGCATTAGCCGTACCCGTGATGGTTTCGACACCAGCAGCAGCAGCTGTCATGTTTAAGAGTGCATCGCCAGTGAGGCCGGAAGCATCAATGACATCTGCGGTAATCGTGTCCGGTGCATTGAACTCATCAGATCCGGTGAGATTGAGCGTCGCGGTCCCATCCGTGTCCGGCGTCAGTGTGACATCGCCCAGATTCTGCGCTGTAGCACCGTTGGCGCTGCCGTCGATTGTGACAGTTTCAAAGCCGTCAATGGCAAGGTTTTCATCACTAACCACATCAACGGCACCATCCTGATCATTCACGATCGAAAGAGTGTCGTCCACAGCAGTGCCGGTATCTTCAACCGTTAATGCAGCGTCGAGCGCAGACTGAAGATTCACAGTCTTGGCACCAGCTTCCAATGTAATGGTACGCGCACCATTATCAAGATCCAAAGCCAAGGTAACCGTGTTGATTCCAGCCTGCAGATCTGCAGTCGTAAGATTATCCTGCAGATCGTCTGAAACTTCGAGTGCTTCGATGTTGCTCAAAGTGGCAGTGTCCGGAATGGTGTAGCCGGTCAGATCAGCGGACTGCGCAACCAGCGTATCAGTGCCGTCACCACCATCGACGGTATCATCGTTGTCGAATTCACCACCAGCAAAAATGATACGATCGTTTCCAGCACCGCCGGTCGCTGTATCGTTAGCTGCTTGGTTGTCGAATTCAAGAGTGTCGTCACCTGCACCACCCGTAAGGGTCATGGCAGCAGCGTTAACCTCTTCAACATCAATGTCACCAGTCGCAACGGACGCGTCCACAGTGGTCACATCTCCATCAACATCGTCAGTGACGGTGAGATCTGCAGATCCAGAAATTGTCAGAGTTTCAACATCGCCTGAGTCGATTTCCGTAAGCGTGTTATCTGCAGTCCCCGAAGACACGACCGAGAAAGTTTCGATGCCATCGTCGACGGAAAAGGTACCGGCCGTGACGCCCGAAACCGTCAGTTTCATTTCGTCTGCGGTACCAGCCACTGCTGCGTTTGCATAGTTGACCGTCAGATTACCTTCACCGTTCGACATCTCCGCGTCTACGACGTTCTGAACGTTGTCAAACACAGTGTTGCCATTTGCAACTGAGCTGCTCAGCTCAACTGTCTCGACACCAGTCGCCAAGCTCAGCGAGATCGTGTCGTCGTTGCCTGACTGTTCCGAGTTGGAGACGGATACACGCTCGATGCCGCTCAGAGTGAAGGTGTCACGGGTAACGGCATTGTTGTGCGTACCGGTGATGCTGATAGCCAGCTCGTCGGAACCTGCGCCACCATCAAGGTCGTCACCAGCTTGCAGCGTGGTGCCGTTAGCGGTGGTGCCGTCGGAGCCAACCACAGCACGGAACGTATCGTCGGCACCAGCGCCAACGAAGTCTGCACCAGTGTCTACGTTGGTGGTCAGAGCAATCGTCTGCGGAACAGTGTCGGGGTCCACGTCGTCGTTCGTGATGGTGCCAGTTGCAGTCACGCTAGATGTCAGGCTGTCGCCCGAGAACTGAACATCAACCGTCTCATCCTGCTCAAACGCCGTGTCGCCATTCACCGTTACGGTCGCAGTGGCTGTGCTCTGGCCAGCAGCGAATTCGATCGTGCCAGCCGCGACGTCAAAATCATCGCCCGCCGTTGCACTACCGGAGGTCAGGGTCTGGAAGTTAACCGTAGTGGCTTCAGTCGGCGCAGAATCGAGCTCCGCGGTGAACACCATGTTATTGGTGCCGCTATCGCCCTCGGTGATCGACACATCGTTCGCTGTCAGCGTGAAGGTCTCGGGCTCAGGCGTCGTGGAGGTGTCGTTCACCGTCACATCAGCCGTCTGACCGGCCACCGACAGGGTCAGCGTCTCGGCGCCCTCAGTGATCTCATCGGCGTTCAAATTTACTGCAATGGTCGCTTTGCCATCCGCCCCAATCTTGGCCGTCCCAGTGAGCGAGCCATCTATATCGGCGCTATCAACCCCGGTAATGGAATAGCTGTACTCCTCACCGGCGGAGACATTTTCTGAATCGAGAGTGAAGACAACAGAGCCGCCTTCGTCGACAGAGTCAGCACTTGTAGTGAGGGTGAAGGTTTGTCCGGTGTCGCCACCGCCGTCATCGTCGGAGGACGTTTCGTCACCGAGGCCGACAGCGTTGCCGTCCTGCGAGTTATTGGCGTCAACCGTCACAGAATCGGTGTCGTCGTCCGGATCGGCGAGGGTGTAGCTCGCTCCACCCGTCTGTGTCAGCGTTGCATTGCCATCACTGAAAGCAACATCAACGGCCGAGTTAAGCCCAGCCGTAGCGGTCGCAACCACGTTGCCATCGTTCACAAACTCCAGCTGGTTGCTGTTGTTCACGCGAAGCTCAACGTCAGCGGCTGCTAAATTGTTGAGTTCGACCTTCTCAATGTTGCCATCGAGCTCGAGGCCGGTGATGCCCGAATTGATTTGAATGGTCTCGCTGCCGTTCCCACCAACGATTGTGCTGTTGTTATTCGCAACGATGAACGTGTCGTCGGCGTCGAGGAATGTCTTAGCCATGATCTTAGTTTCCTTTTACTGATAAAACCGGTTGTCTCTGGGAGGTGCCCCGCGCCGCTTAGGACGCGGGGCCATACTCCACTGCTTACAAGCCCTAAAAAACGAGACTATCGGCACCGAAGGTGTTCTCGAAGCTCGACTGGTTGAACACTGCGTTGTCCTGCGCAGCTGTCAGACCGGTTAGAGTCACCTCGACCGTGTCCCCGGTGTCACCATTCGCGGCGGATAGCTGTTTCTCGCCATCGCCCAGGTTCGCATCAGCGAGCACGTTGAAGATCGCCTGGTCCACCCCTGCGACGTCCCCAAAGTCGAGCGTGTCGCCGGTGTCGAAGTTGGCGATGTCGAACTCGTAGGCGCCATCGTCGAAGTCGAAGGTAACGTCGGCGTTAGCGGCATCGTCGTCGCCCGCACCAGTGACCTCGACGGTCTCGCTGGCGCCGCCAGCTCCGCCGCCACCAGCACCGCTGCCGCCGGCTCCACCAGCACCAGCACCGCCGCCGCCAGCTCCACCAGCGTCCCCGGTACCGTCGTTGACGTCCGCGTCAGCCGTCGCCACCACATTGCCACCGGAGTCGACAACGTCGTAGGTGAAGTCCGTTGCCCCGTCATCCTTCGCCTGGCTCACGGCCTCGACGTAGTTCTCGAACGTCGTGCTACCTGCCACGTTGAAGTTAATGGAGGCACCGAAGTCGAGCGTACCGAGCTCATCGGCCGTGCTGAAATCATCAGCGTCGGACTCAGAAGTCAGGTGGAACACCTTGTACTCACCTTCGTTCAGGTCGTTCTCGACCATCACGATGTGGTTCTGCGTATCACCCACCAGATCCGCCGTGGTGCCCGGGTTGAGCAGGGCATCATTGAGGTTGCCGTACTCGTCGTCCGCATCGGCTGCGTTCAGTGCAGTGAGCAGATTGGAGTCGTTAAGACCCTCGAAGGTCTCACCGTCTGCGAGGTTCTGCTCGAAGCGAATGGAGTTAACCGAGTTCGCCCTGGCGGTGTTGTCGTTATCGAGACCGGCGCTCACAGCAGTGCCTAGCGCCGAGGCGCCCGCCACCATGTTCGCGCTGGCCGCCACCTCGACCGCCGTGTCGGCGTTGTCGTTATCCGAGTCGTCGATCTGGTCGTCAAGGTAGGCCGAGAAGTCGAGCGCATGTTCACCCATCTCGTCCCGATTATCGACGTCATCCGGCGAGACCTTGTGCCAGTTCACCACCGTGACCTTACCGAAGGCCTCGTCGACCACCAGCGTGTTGGCGCTCGCGTTACCCGAGTGCACCGAGACGATGTCGTTGCTGCCATCGCCCACGTTCACCGAGGACAGGTTAATCGAGCCATCATCACTGTTGCTCGATCAAACCAATAGATGCGTGAAATAGTGACTTACGAACAATGACAACGCAATGACAATCTTCTGTACCCCCCACACAGTTATAGGGTGCCATGGGGCCTTTGAGGGGTCAATTCTGGTCATCACCCACCCAATCGAGCAGGGCATCGACGTGCTGGTCATACGTTAATTGTCGTAATGCATAGTCCCTGGCAGCACGCCGACGCGATCCATGGCATCGCTGTGCTTCAGTCGCAAGCTGGCCCAACCCCACGGCTATTGCAGCGGGATCAAACCGCACCAGCTCGCCTGCGCCAGATTCCGTAACAAACTGTTCTTGCAAGGGAATACCGGATGAGGCAAGCACCGCGAGCCCGGCACCAATGTATTCAGTGAGTTTCGTGGGCGATGACTCACGGAAAATGTCGGTGGGCGGAATGAGCGAGAGCCCCACGTCAAAACCGGGAAGCTGCTCAAGCAGCTGGGCCCGGGGAAATGGCGGAACAAAGCGGACCCGGTCCTGGGCCTCCAGGCTTAATACGCCGGGCACGCCCCGCAGCCGAGTGACATCATCCGGATGCCCTCCGATGAAGGTCGCACGCACATCCACACCCTCAGCCACCGCCAGACGAACGCCTTCCAGGACAACATCGAGTTGGCGAGCGGGTTCATGGGTGCCGATATACACGCACTCGCAGGGTGAGTGTCGTGTCGGCACAGGCAGCGGGTCTGGTAAAGCGGGACGGGGCGCCAGCAACGGGATCACCGCCCCTTTGACGGCGTCGGGAAACTGACCGGATAACCGGCTTAGCCCCAATGGCGAGACAGCCAGCAGCCCATCCACGCCGCGCCGGCACCCCCGCAAGATGCGGCGGGCAACGCCCCGCTTGACCGGGTTCCTGCAAAAGTCGTCATGCGGGAACGACTGCTGGTAGATCACCGGCGTGTCCTTGCGCCGGGCACAAACCGCCGCGGCAAGATACACCGGCTCGTTTCGCACAAACCACGCGCAGCGACGGCCTTGGCGGCTGATCCGACGCTGCAGCCGCACCAGAAGCCACCAGGCAAGTGGAAAGTTAAGAAACCGCGCCACATGCCGCCGAGCCAGCAGCCGCGGCACGCAGATCGCCCTGCCATAGCGATACGGCTTATTCGGCCGCGCGGGATGACGGCTAACCAGAAGAATCACCGACGTTTTGCCGGTCTTTGGCAGGGCCTCGGCGAGCATGCCGTCAATAAAGGACTCGGTGGGCGGATCCACTTTGTCCAGCAGCCAGAGACTCACCGCGCGCTTCATCGGCGGAGCAGCCCCTGGCGTGCGGCCACCCAGAGGCCCATCGCCATATTCGCGAGTGTTGCCAGCCGCTCGCGCCAGCGCATCTCACGCCGGTAGAGCCACGCGAAATGCGCTTTGCCGTGTAATAGCGGCCCTGGGTCACTCAGCCGGCCCTCGCCATGGCTTTGCAGGAACGCGCGGGCGCCGGGTACCCGCGCCACCGGCACCTCCGCGCGCAGGCAGCGCCACAGCAGGGCGCGATCCTCACCACAGGCCAGTCGCTGATCAAATCCACCCACCTGCAGAAATGTCTCGCGATGGATGACCACATTGCTGCCAACCACACCGGGATTACGCCAGAGCACGGCGCGCGGCTTCCCGGCATCCCAGCGCTTGACCGCGGTGACCTGACCTGCCTCGTCCAGCAACTCAACGCCGCCAAGCCACAACCGCGTTGCGGTATCGGCCGTCATTGCCTGATGGCAGGCACTGAGATAATCCGTATGCCAGGTATCGTCATCGTCGAGAAAGGCCAACCACTCGCTCTGTGCCAGCACCGCGCCGATGTTGCGGGCCTGGGCGGCACCACACCGCACCGGCGCCCGCGTGGTGCTCACCTCCAGCTCCTCGAGTGCGATGGGCTGGGTCGGTGTGCGCCCGTTGTCCACAACAACCACCTGCGCAGGCGCCACGCCTTGCGCCGAGACTGAGGCAAGCGCGCGGGCCAGTCGCGCTGGGCGATCACACGTGGGGATGATGACGGTGATCATGCCGCGGGCGACTCCGCGGCAAGCCACCCGGGCGCTTGCGCGAGTACCGCTTCGTTGCGCTGCTGGCCCGCTTGGGTGTAGCGCAGTGAATGGCCTTGGAGTGTCTCGCGCGCGCTGAGCGCCGCCTCGATGGCAGCCTGCAGCGAATCAGCCGAGACCGCCGAGGCCGCGATATGAAACTGTTCGGTGCCATAGACATCGATGTTAAGACCGCGGGCCTTCTGGCTGTAGCCCAATGACACCGTGGGGATACCCTGGGAGAACCCGGCAATCGTCAGGTGCGTGCGCGCGGCCAGTAGCACATCACAATGGGCGACCAGTTGTTTGTACTGCCCGGCCCGCCAGTCCTCACCCGCCATCACCACCCGCGCGGCCTGCGCTGGCGTGATGTCCGCCGCCGCCATTACGCGGCGCATGAATGGCCCATCGCTGCGGCCAGGTTGCCGTGGATTGGCAACGTGGGGGATCAGCACCACCCATGTGCCCGGATCGCTCAGCACCGCCTGCAGCCACTGCGCGGTCGCGGCGGCCAGGGCCGCTTCGCCACCGGCCTGCTGGGCGATGAGATCGCTCAGGTTCAAGCCGATCACGCGCTCCGCACGCCCAATAGCGGTGAGCCAATCTGTCGAGGCGGGTAGCGGCTCTGGCGCCAGGGCAAACGCCGGATCGATCATGGCGACCACATTGGTGAGGCCCAGTTCGTCTTCCAAATAGGCCTGGGTCAGGGATTCTCGGGCGCCGATGAGCCGGTAGCGGGCCAGTGATCGGGCCAGCGCGCGCTCGTAGGCTGGCAATGCTCGGAACGGGCCCACGGACGCCCCCCACAGCACGACAGGTACGCCCGCGGCGGCCGCCAAACCATCAAACCCCGCTATTCCACTGGGCACGCCGTAGTCCAGTGAGTAGGTATCCCCACCCACCGCGACCACCAGATCGACCCCTTGGAGCGCGCGATGCCAGCGGCGTGGGACAGGCCCCGGCCAGACAGCAAGTGCGGCAAGGCCATGGCGCTGCTGAGCGCGGCACAGAGCGCGCTCTAAAAGCCCGGCGTGGCGGCCTTGTGGATGGACGTAATCGCCGAGGTCAGAGAGCGCTTGTGCATCGTCGGCGGGCGTCCGCGTGGGCAGCGTGATCTGCGATTGCGGCCATAGCTGTTTGAAGGCCTGGGCGCTTGTGCGCACGAAGGCCTCGCAACCCCGGTTAAAGCAACTGTTGTGCCCGCTAAACAGGATCTGCATGGGCTATCCTTCGATCACGAAGCTCGCGCATCAGCATGGCGGCGTACCCCGTGAGGAGCACGGCCTCGGTGCCAATCGTGGCGATGACGGCCCCCATAATACCGAATGCCGGGATCATCAGCAGATTACCCAGCACGTTCAAAACCGCCGTGACCACCTGCACCCGGACCTTGCGGGCGATCCCGGGCGCCGTCACCAGGTAGGCGCCCACCCCGATCGCCAGGGTGTGCAACACCACTGCCAAGCCGAGCCAGCGCAGATACACCGCCGCTTCGCTATAGCCTTTGCCGTAGGCAATGGCGATCAACGGATCAGCGAAAAGCGCAAAAAAACCCACGACCAAACCGCCAAAAATAAAACAGCCAAAAAGACTGCGCTGCACGATCGGCACAAGGTGAATGGATGATTCCCACCAGCGAAAAATGCGCGATAGTAAAAAACGTTGAAAAAAGGTACTTGGCAAAAGGTAGGCAGCCGCAATGAATACGAACGCCGCTTTGTAAATACCGGCTTGTTCAAGGCCTGCCATTAAACCCAGCATGACCACATCGACTTGGTAATAAATGGTGTACAGCATGCCGCTAACGGCAAACGGCATCCCCTGGCGCAAAATCTGCGGCATGGCAGGCGCGGGCGCCTGCGCATCGGGCTGTTGGCGGATGTGGCGGCGGTAATGCGACAGGCAGCCCAGGGAAACTGCAATGACAATGAGCTCGGCAAAGGCGTACACCGCCATAAACCCCAGAAAGGATAATCCGCCCAGCAACGCGACGCCGCCCGCCACCAGGCGTGCGATGGGCGGCAGGAGCTGCCAGCCGGCAAGGCCGGCATAGTGGTCACGCGCCTGGAAAACCGCCTTGGTCGGGTCTTGCAGCACCAGGCTGGCCAACGCGACGCTGGCCAGCAGGAACACCCCCCAATGCCGGTCGTAGGCCAACGGGCCGGCAACCAGCACGAATGCGGTCACCACCATCAGGGCAGCTGCAATCACCAGCAAACCTCGCCCCAGCAACCAGACCGCCAATGCCGGCGCGCCCTGCGCCTGGGCCCGCAGGATCAACTTACCCGAGCCAAAACCGATCACGGGCGCCAGCAGCGCCCAGATCGCGATCAAACTGGCAAAAAAACCGAAGTCCGCCGCGCCAAAACGCCGGGCAATGATGACGGTGGCGGCAAAACCGATCCCGGCCCCGATCACCGAACTGCCCAGCACCGCCAGTAAGCGCTTCATGACTGGCCTATTCGTCGCCACAGCCGCCGCAGCGGTTGCGCACACGCCCGCAACAACCCGCGGTGACAGACGGTATAGCGCAGTATCCAGGGCGCCATCAGGGCGCGAAACACCCAGTGGCGGCCCCTGCGCCGCGCTCGCATGAACGCGCCATGACTGCGCTCGGCGAGCACCACGCGCAGGTCGACGACACGCTGCTGACGCGGGCTGAGGCCATCATGCCGGGGTTGCACCCGCTTACGCGGCCGCCAGCGGCCCGTCTGGTCCCACTGCGCCAGGCGATACGCAAGGCCCTCGCCCCGGTGCCGGTAGCTCGCATCCTGCGAGGCGGCCACGCGCTCGGGCGCCAGGCGCTCCAAATCCACTTCGCCCCCGCGACACCCATCCATGAGTAAGCGCTCAAGGCCCGCCTCTCGGACAATCAACACACTGGTCCCGCGGCTGTCGCTGACATATTCCGGCAGCCAGGCATCGCCGCAGGCCAGATCCGCCGTCTCCCCGGCAACGTCATCACAAAAATCACAGGCCCGCGGCTTGAATAGCCCCAGCCCCCAATCCCCGCCATGGAGCTGCTCCATGGGCGCAAAACGCTCAACCCGCTCACCGCCGTTGGCATCTTTGGCCCGCACGGTCACGCCATAGCGGTTAGCCGGCACCCCCGCGCGTTTACTGCGAAAGTCGATGCCATCGAGCGCACCGGGCGGCACCCCCAGCTGCCAGGCCAGGTGCTCGGCATAGGCCGCCGACTTCATGTGCCCGCAGAAAAGCGCAATGGTGTAGGTGATGGCAGCGTCAATGGCGGGGTCATTCTTGGCCAGCAAGCGTATCGCCTTCACAAAGCATGGCACCCCGACAAAGGCATAGCGCCCCGGATGCGCCCGAATAAAGCCTGCGACGCGCGAGAACTCCACCGGGTAATAGCGCGTCTTCGCCCCTCGGCTGGCCTCACCCGGGCGACGAGCGACCTCGTAGCGGAACAACGCCCCCTCGGGGTCGCCCTCCACCGCGCCAACGTGGATCACGCCATCCACCCAGCCCCGCTGTAGCAGGGCATCGAGCACCCAGGTAACCAGCCCCCCCGAGCTGCTGACCGCCCGGCTTTCCGGATCGGTCACGCTGCCGGCGTAACACTGACGGTAAAAACCGAGCGCTGCGTTGCGCGCGGGCGCATCCGCATACCGTGCCGAGGCCAGGGTGTCTTCGTCGTCATCGGCGTAGAAGGGGCAGACCTGGCCCAGGTCGGGGCCCGCATCGGGCTGCGTATATCCCGGGCGGATTTGCGGGCGATAGAGGCCATCGGCCTGGAGCTGCATCACCAGCGGTGAATCGGGCACCGCCGCGCAGGCGCCACACCCGATGCAAAACCCCCCATCCACCACCCGCTCAAGCAGCGCTTGAAACCGATAGGCCGGGGCGGCGTGTTGGGCGTGGGGTGCGCTCACGCCGCATCCTGTGCCACAAGCGCTTGATACACGCCCATGTGCCGATCGACCACCCGCTGGATGTCGAACTCGGCCTCAGCCTTTTCACGGCCACGCTGCCCCATCAACGCGCAACGCGCCGGGTCGTTCAGGAGGGCCTCGATCGCCAGCGCCAGCGCATCGACATCACCCGGCTTAACGATCAGGCCATTCCAGCCGTCTTCGACCGTCTCGCGGCAGCCCGGGGCATGGGTGGTCACAATGGGCCGGCCCGTGGCCAGCCCCTCGAGCAGGGCCTTCGACATCCCCTCTCGGTACGAGGGCAGGACCACGAGCGTCGATTGCTGCATTACGCTTGGCATATCCGGTTGGTGGCCCCACCACTCCACCACGCCTTCATTGACCCAGCGCTCGAGTGTCCTCTGCGGAATGGCGCTCGGGTTTTCGCTTTTGTGATCACCCACCAGGACGAATCGTGCCTCAACGCCGCGGCGCTGCAGTTGACGCGCCGCCTCAACAAACTCACCCACGCCCTTATCCGAGGTCATGCGCCCCGGGAGGACGACGATCGGGTGGCCAGCGGGCATGGGCGTTGCAACAAACTCATCAAGCGACACGCCAGAGCCGGGCATCAAAACGGCCTCACCGCCGGGCAGCGCGCCTAGGCCGTCCAAGACCGCACGATCGGATTCGTTCTGGACGATGACCGTGCTGTTGGGATGGTGGAGCGCGAGGGGGTAGAGCCGTTCAACAAGCCATCGGGTCAGGCTTCTGCGCTCTCTTGTGAACAAAAACCCGAGGCCGGCGATGGCCGAGACCATGGCCGGTACGCGCGTCAAACGCGCCATCAGCCCGCCATAGATCACCGGCTTCGTCGTGACCAGGTGGACCAGATCCGGGCGCAGCTGGCGAAACAGCCGCCCGATGGCCAGCAGGGTTTGCAGGTCTTTGAGCGGGCGGGTGCCCGCTGAGGTCATGGGGAGGGGATAGTGCGGCAGTCCGTGGCGGATAATTCGCTCGGCACCGACACCCGGCCCGGTGGCGATGCTGACCTCAAACCCAACCTTTTGCGCCTCGAGTGCTAACGCCAGCCGAAAAAGCAGAAAAGATTGCGGGTCGTTAACAACGAATAAGAGGCGCTTACCCGCCATCGGCACCCGGCAGGTAGACCACTTCATCGAGGTAGGCCCGATCCAGATCGCGCAGACGGCTGGGCTCGAACGCCCCGGTGATGGTCTGCAACTGGACCTCGGCGATGAGGTAGTCATAGGCCGCCTCGGCCAGGTCTCGGCGAATGCTGAATAGCTGCGCCCGGGCATCGAGCACTTCGACCAGGTCGCGCAGCCCAACCCCCAGGCCCTGCTCGCCGGCCTCGACCTGGGCCTCGGCGGTCTGCGCGGCCTGACGCGAGACCTCAATGCGCCGATGGGCGCTGCGCAGCTCGTTCACCGCCTGGCGCGTTTCGATCATGGCCTCGCGCCGGGCATTGTCCAGCGCCGAGCGCTGTGCTCGCTCCCGGGCCCGGGCTTCGGCGATGCCCGCGCTCACGCCACCGCCGGAGAAAAGCGGCATCTGAACCATCAGCTGCACGCGCGCATCCTCGCCCTGTACCACGCGGTCGGTGGCGTTGGTGTCGCTATAGCGGGCCTCGAGCGTGATCGTGGGAAAGCGCTCGGCCTGACGCACAGAGACGCTGTCCTGTGTTTGGCCCAGGCGCTCTCGCTGCACGCCCACCTGGGGGTTGGTCTCCGCGGCCTCTTCCATGAGCGCGGCGACGCGGCTGTCCATGGGGGGCGCCTCGAGGGTCATCGAGCGCGGATCGGCCGAGCGCAGGGCCTGTGGGTAGGCGCCGGTCAGGCGCTCAAGCCCGAGGCGCGCGGCATCGAGCTCGTTTTCTGCCTCAGCGATATCGCTTTGGGCGGTCTCGTAGCGCACCCGCGCATCGAGGACATCCACTCGGCTGGCGAGATTACGCTCGAGCTGGCGCTCCATCTGGTTCCAGCGCGTGCGATAGGCCTCGGCCTCGGCGTCGGCGAGTTCGCGCGTTGCCCGGGCCCGCAAAACGCGCAGGTAGGCCTGCGCCACCTCAGAGGCCAGGTCCTGGCGGGTGGCCGCAAGCTCGGCATTCGCCACGGCACGCTTCGAGCGCGCCTCGGCCAGGCCCTTGGAGACACTGCGGTCATACAGGGGCTGGGCAAGGTCAATACCGAAGTTGTAGCTGTCCTCTTCGGTGGTCGCGAGGCCTTCGCTGCGCTGCCCGGTCTCTGGATCGAACTGGACGTCGTTGGTCTCGTATTCGGAGTCGGTATAGCGGGCGTTGGCCGACAGCGTGGGCCAGCGCCGGGCCTTGGCCTGATTGACGACCTCCTCGCCTGCCTCCACAAGCGCGCGGCGCTCGCCGATGACTGGCGCCTGGTCCAGCGCCTGCTGATAGGCCGTGAACAGGCCCAGGGGCTCTTCATCGGTGTTGGACTGTGCCGCGGCGGGCCCGGCCACGACGCTCAGCGCGAGGGCGGCCATCAAAAAACGTGTCTGCATCATGTCGTCAGCTCTCGCGGAATGCTCTGGAGGCCATGTCACGGAATGGCTTGGTGAGGTAACCCAGCAGGCTGCGGGAGCCGGTTTTAATGAACACCTGCACACCCATGCCGGGCTCCAGCTCAAAGTTTTCTTCGCGCAGCGAATCCACACCCGCCTCGTTCACGCGAATCCGGGCGAGGTAGTAACTCTCGTCGTTTTGCTGGTCGGTCAGCGCATCGCCGGAGATGGAGATCACCTCGCCCTCGATGTCGTTGATAAACAGCGTATTCAGCGCTGGGAAGCTCAAGTCGGTGTTCTGGCCCACGCGCACATCATCAATGTCATCGGGCTGTACCCGCGCGTCGATGAGCAGCGTGCGCTGCTGCGGGACGATGTCCATGAGCTCGCCGCCGGAGTTCACCACCGAGCCCTCGCTGTGGAACTGCAGCCCGACCACCTCGCCGCTCACCGGGGCGGTGACCACGGTCCGCTGCAGGGTGTCGCGCAGGGCGCTGATGCGTGCCCGGGAGTCGAGAATGCTCTCCTGCACCTCACCGAGCTGGGAGGCCACTTCCTGGTCGTATTCCTGACGCCGCAGGGTGCGCTCCATCTGGGTGCTGGCGATTTGGGCCCGCACCCCGGCGATATCGGCAATCAGCCGACCGCGGTCGCCGCGGTAGTCATCCAGCTGCCGGCCGGCGTCGCGAAGCTGCTGTTTGTCGGCGAGCTGATCCTGCACCAGACCGCTCCACTCCTCGACTTCCTCGGCAAACGAGTCGATCTGCGACTCGACCGCGGACAGGCGCGCTTCCAGCCCGCGGATCTGCTCTTCGAGCTCGTCAATGCGCTGGGCCCGCAGGTCGAGGTCGGTCACCAGGGCCTCGCGCCGGGCCGAGAAGAGGCTGCGCTGGTTGGCCATGATCTCGGCGGCCTCTTGCGGATCGTCGGCCTCGGTCAACTCTTTGGGGAAGTCGATCTCCTCCAGGCCATCGCGCTCGGCGCGCAGACGCGCCCGGCGGCCCAGGGCCGAGAGCAGACGGGATTCGACGACGTTGAGATCAGAGCTGGCCTGTGTGCCATCAAACTCGACCAGGACATCACCGCTCTGCACGCGCTCGCCTTCTTCGACGTTCAGCGCGGAAATAATGCCGCCCTCGAGATGCTGAATGGTCTGGCGATACCCCTCGACAACGACCTGGCCGTTGGAGATGACCGCACCCGCGAGCGGCGCGGTGGCCGCCCAGATCAAAAACCCGCCAAAGCCGACGAACAGGACAATGGCGCCGATCAGCGAGTAGCGCCGGTAATTACCCGAGGCCTTGGGGACGCCATCGGTGGGGGTCGCCTCTTCGCTGGCGGTGCCGTTGCCGGGCAGATACTCCCCGGTGGCGACGCTTCCCCGGAAACGCTCGATCAGCGACTTCATGACTGCCCCCCGTTGGATTGGTTACCGGCGACGCGCAGCGGCTGAGCGGTGTTGGACTGGAGCCGTCCCAGCACCTCTTCGCGCGCGCCAAACGCCGCCACCTGGCCTTGCTGGAGCACCAGGAGCTTATCCATTTGCGAGAGTATCGAGCGTCGGTGGGTCACCACCAGGACCGTCGCGCCCTGCGACTTCAACCGCTCGACGGCGCTGGTAAGCGCCTGCTCGCCGGCGTCATCGAGGTTGGAGTTGGGCTCATCCAGGATGACCAATTTCGGGTCACCAAAGAGCGCCCGGGCCAGGCCCACGCGCTGGCGCTGGCCGGAGGACAAGGTATTCCCCCCAACCCCCACGGCCGTGTCGTAGCCATTCGGCAGTTGCAGGATCATTTCATGCGCGCCGGCAAGCTGGGCGGCGCTGACGATGGATTCGTCATCGGCCCGGCCAAAGCGCGCGATATTCTGTGCCACGGTGCCCTCGAAGAGCTCGATATCCTGTGGCAGATAGCCCACGTAAGGGCCTAGTTCGTCGCGGTTGTATTGATCAACATCCGCGCCGTCGAGGCGCACGGAGCCGTTCAGCACCGGCCAGACGCCCAGTATCACCCGCACCAGCGAGGACTTGCCCGCCGCGCTGGGGCCGATCACGCCCAGGCCTTCGCCCGGGGTGACGTTGAGGCTGACGTTGCGCAGCACCGGCGTCCGCGTGCCGGGGGGCGCCGCCAGGACGTTGGCGAGATCGAGCCGGCCCTTCGGCGCCGGCAGGGTGGTCAGGCGCGGCTGCTCCGGGAAGCCCTCGAACAGCTGGGTCAGGCGTCCGTGGCTCTCCCGGGCCTGCTGAATCTGGCGCCAGGCGCCGGTGATCTGATCAAGTGGGGCCAGGGCCCGGCCAATGAGGATGGCGCAGGCGATGATCATGCCGCCGCTCATCTGCCCCTGGAGCACCAGCAGCGCACCAAGACCATAGGCAAACGCCTGGGCCATGAACCGGAAGACGCGACTGGCGTTACTGAACACGCCGGCGCGGTCACTGGCAAACGCCTGGCCGTTAATGGTGCTGGAGTTCCGGGAGAGCCAGCGATCGCGGATTTCCGGCTCCATGCCCATGGCATGAATCACCTCGGCGTTGCGCAGGTTGTCACCGGCGAAACGCCGGGCGCTGCGGTTGGCCTCGTTGGCCTTGGCGAGCGGGGCGCTGGTAAAGACCTCGTTGGCCCACGTCAGCGCACCGATAATGAGCGTACAGGCCACGCCGTACACGCCGAGCCAGGGGTGGAACAGGAACATCACGCCCAGGTAGACCGGCGTCCAGGGGGCATCAAACAGCGCAAGGATGCCGGGACCGGTCAGAAACTGGCGGACGTTGGACAGATCGTCCATCGGCTGCGGCGTGCCGCTGCCGCGCTGGCGGAGCGAGTTGCGGAACATGGCATCAAACAGCCGCTCGCCCAGGCGCTGGTCGACGGCCACGCCCACCCGCACCAGGATGCGCGAGCGAATCAGCTGCAGCACGCCCATCAGCACAAACAGGCCAAGCACAATCAGACTGAGGAACAGCAGGGTCTCTTCACTGCGGGAGCGCAGGACACGGTCGAAGACCTGCAGCATGTAGAACGGCTGCACGAGCATCAGCAAGTTAATAAACAGACTGAATACGCCGACCGCGATAAAGCCGGACCGCGCCGTTTGGAGGATCCGTTTGAGCTCGGGCACCTTTTGGCCAGATGCGTCCCTGTTCATGCGCCACCCTTAAGCAGGAGATTGGAGCTGGCGAGAGGATTCGAACCCCCGACCGGCTGATTACAAATCAGCTGCTCTACCAACTGAGCTACGCCAGCATCTTTGATGCAACGCGAGAGGGTACCCCGGTTGACCGCAACGGGCAATTCGCAAATGCTACTGGAGGGCGGCTATGCCCTCGAGGACAAGGTCCGGGCGCAAGGTGACCGACCGGTCCAGATAACGGCTGATCAATGTAGCATCGCCACCGGTTAAGACCGCCGTCAGCGCCTCAGGCGTATTCGTTGCGCACCGTTGCAACAGCCCCTGGAGCGCCATGGCGGTGCCGTGCAGGTAACCGCTTGCCAGCGCGTCGGGGGTGTTGTTGGCCGGAAAGGGCGTGCTGTTGGGCCAGTCAACGCGGGGCAGGCCGGGGGCCAGGCCGGTTAGGCCGGCTTGTTGGGCGGCGAGGCCCGGCAGGATCAGGCCGCCCTGGTGCTGGCCATGCGCATCGAGCACATCCAGGGTGATCGCGCTGCCGCAGTCGATAATGCAGGCGGGCGCTTTGCCCGCGGCTCTGGCGCCAACCATGGCAAGCCAGCGATCGGTCCCCAGCTGCGCTGGCGTTGGGTAGGCGACTTGCACCCCGCCCCCCGTGGCCGGTGTCTCCAACCAGTGGGGCGCGAGATCCCAATGGGTCGTGGTCCATTGCGCGATTGCGGCCTGGGTGCCGGCCGACGCGGGGCCAGACACGCCGCGCACGCGTTGCGGCGGCGCACTCAGCCGCGACCATTCAGCGAACAACAGCTCAAGGTTGTCGTGGGCCACGGCGCGGCTGCTACCGATGACTCGACCATTCGCTGCCAGCGCCCATTTGATGCGGCTATTGCCGACATCAACCACCAGGTCGTTCATGCCGTTGCCTCCCAGCCGCCCTGGATACGGCACTCACCCGCGTTCACCCACTGCTCACCCGATGCCGTGGCAAGCCGCAACTGACCGTTGGGGGTGATGCCGAGCACTTCGCCTTGTAGTGGGGTGCCCGTGCCGTCCGATTGCGTAACCACGACGATGTGCCCGGCGAGGGCGTCGCGTGCGGGCCAGCAGGCATCCAGGATGGCCGCGGCGGCGTCGGGCGAGCGCATGACGGCGTCGAATATCGCCGCGGCGAGTTGGCCGATGAGGTTTTCGTGGGTCGGTCGGTCACCCAGGTCTTTCAGGCCGATGGCGCGCCGGTCGGTCGGCAGGTTTTGAATCGCGGTTGTTGACCGATTGATGCCAACACCCACGATCAGCGCCGTTGGCAGCCGTTCGACGAGGATACCGCCCAGTTTGGCGCCGTTAACGACCAAATCGTTCGGCCATTTAACGGCAATGCCCGGGAAGCCTGCGCTCGTTAGCGCCTCGGCAAGGGCGATTCCGACCAGCAGTGTCACGGTCGGCTGAACTGGCTCGTCCGGGGACAGCGGCACGCCCACACTGAAATACCATCCGCCCGCGGGCGAGGCCCAGGCTCGGCCACGTCGGCCGCGACCCTGGGTCTGCGTCCGCGCAGTCACCAGTGTAGGACCGGCCAGGGACTGCGCAGCGAGCCATTCATTCGTGCTGGCCAGCGACTCGAACACGTGAATGGCCGTTTGGGCATGGCGGGGGCCGAGCCCTGCCTGGACTGCAGCGAGGGTGTCTTGCGTGGTCATGGCTGAAAACGCCTTACCGTTGGTTCGGCCATTATCGCCGCGGGGTGCTGAAAAAAGAAAACCCCCGCAGCCAGAGACTGCAGGGGTTTGGGTGTAAAAACCTGGCGATGACCTACTTTCGCACCACAGCGAGGCGGCACTATCATCGGCGCTGCGCAGTTTCACTTCCGAGTTCGGAATGGGGTCGGGTGGTTCCCACGCGCTATTTTCGCCAGGCAAGCCGGTTTTCCGTCGGCGCATCGCGGCGCCGGCGGATCAGAAAATGTTGTCTATGGCATACAGGACCGATGCATACAATCCACTTGGGGTTATATGATCAAGCCTCACGAGCAATTAGTACTGGTTAGCTTCATGCATTACTGCACTTCCACACCCAGCCTATCAACGTAGTCGTCTTCTACGGCTCTTCAGGAGGATCAAGTCCTCGGGGAGATCTCATCTTGAAGTGGACTTCCCGCTTAGATGCTTTCAGCGGTTATTCCTTCCGAACGTAGCTACCCGGCAGTGCCACTGGCGTGACAACCGGAACACCAGAGGTTCGTCCACTCCGGTCCTCTCGTACTAGGAGCAGATCTTCTCAAATCTCCGACGCCCACGGCAGATAGGGACCGAACTGTCTCACGACGTTCTAAACCCAGCTCGCGTACCACTTTAAATGGCGAACAGCCATACCCTTGGGACCTGCTACAGCCCCAGGATGTGATGAGCCGACATCGAGGTGCCAAACTCCTCCGTCGATGTGGACTCTTGGGAGGAATCAGCCTGTTATCCCCGGAGTACCTTTTATCCGTTGAGCGATGGCCCTTCCATACAGAACCACCGGATCACTAAAGCCGGCTTTCGCCCCTGCTCGACTTGTCAGTCTCGCAGTCAGGCACCCTTGTGCTTTTATACTCATAGCGCGATTTCCGACCGCGCCGAGGGTACCTTCGCACTCCTCCGTTACTCTTTGGGAGGAGACCGCCCCAGTCAAACTACCCACCACACACTGTTCCTGGCCCGGATAACGGGTCTAGGTTAGAACCTCAACCATGCAAGGGTAGTATCTCAAGGATGGCTCCACCAGAGCTGGCGCTCCGGTTTCAAAGCCTCCTACCTATCCTGCACAAGCATGCTCAAAGTCCAGTGTGAAGCTGTAGTAAAGGTTCACGGGGTCTTTCCGTCTTGCCGCGGGAACGCTGCATCTTCACAGCGATTTCAATTTCACTGAGTCTCGGGTGGAGACAGCGGGGCCATCGTTACGCCATTCGTGCAGGTCGGAACTTACCCGACAAGGAATTTCGCTACCTTAGGACCGTTATAGTTACGGCCGCCGTTTACCGGGGCTTCGATCAAGAGCTTCGCTCCGAAGAGCTAACCCCATCA